>JAGZQO010000012.1 GCA_018382125.1 Collinsella sp. | reverse complement strand
CCAAAACCGCCTGAAGGGTCACATTTATCTGAATAGTTTAATCCCGTGCCTTTTGCTGTTCGCTGGCGTTGTCTGGGCATTGATGGCTACGTAGTTTAAGAGGCGGCGGTGCTGTTGTTTGAATTTTTGCAGTTAAAGAGGTCCGTTTCCCTAGGTGGGGAAACGGACCTCTTTTTGTCTCTGGGCTTGTGGATTGGCGAAGACAATAACCGCTGGCAGCTATTTTGAGTTCTTGATGCGGCGTGTGGCAGTGGCGGTTATTCCGAGGCCTGCGGCGGCGATTGCTGCGAGTGCGATTGCGCTCGGTGCTGCGTCTCCCGTGTTCGCGAGCTTGCCGGCGGTCGTATCTGCTTGCTTGCCGCTGCTCGAGTTCGCTTGCTTGGTGGAGCTTGGCGAGGTGTCTTTACCGGTCGCGGACGAGCCGGTGGGCGGTGTCGCCTCGGCGGGTTGCGTTGAGCCGGAGGGAGGCGCTGTCTCGGTCGGTTTCGTTATCTCGGGCGAGGTGGCCTTGTCTGCCGCGGCTTTCGCCTCTTCGTATGCCTTGCAGGCGTCGTCATAGGCCGTTTGCGCTTTTTTCAAATTGTCGAGGAGCGCATCTCGCCAGGCTATGAACTGGTCGGTATGGGCTTTATACTTCTCTGCATCACGTTCACAGTCATTAACTTGTCTTTCCTGCCTTTCGAGGCGGCCCTTGACCTCGCGGAGCTCCATTTCGCAAAAGTCAACTCGCGCTTTTGCCGTTACGATCTCTTGGCGCAACTGCTTTATTTGCTGTTTAACAGTTTCGACAAGCTCCTCGTCGCCGAGCGCTTCGAGTGCCTTAAGCACCTCAAGTTTCTTATCTAATTCTGACTGAAGGCCGCTTGTCCGGTTGATGGCCTCGTCGTATTTGGCTTGGGCTGCATCGACGTCCGCTTGCATGGTGGGAAGGGATTCCCTCAATTCGGCGGCTTGCGCCGTCATCTTGTCGCGGAGCTCTTGAAAACGGGCAATGTCATCATTGAATCTCGCAATTTTCTCGGGACTTGCGGCGTCTTTTGCGGCCTCGAGGTTTTTGAGCGCTTCCTGCATGGCTGCATACGCTTTTTCTTTTGCGGCGGCCGCGTCTTCTGTCTGCGGGGCGCCCGAATTGCCGTTGGCGGCGCTCGTCTGCGAAACGGCCGCACCGGTGGGGGCGCTAGTTTCTGCCGCGATCGCCGTTGCGGGGGCGATTCCCGCGACAAGTGCCGCGGAAAGGGCGATGCCCACAGTTGCTCGTCTTGCTCTTCTTGCGAGAATGTCGTTCATCTCGGCACCTCATTTCAAGGGTCGGCGACTCACTTGGTAGCACTAATGTAAGTATACCAAGTGGTCGACCCGACGTTGGTCGGATGTGAGCGTGCCTCTCCGCTTCTTTGGAAACCGAATCCCATTAGAAATGACGAGTTGTTTACGCTTCTTTTGGGTTCACCGTACTATCATGGTTCGAATTGAATGTGGATGATGATAGGGAGCGCCTATACATGATTGAGCTGCTCAGGCGTTTTGGTGGTAAGTTTCGCCGGTATATGGTGATTGGCCCTGCGTGTAAGCTGATCGAAGTGATCTTTGACCTGCTGACGCCGCTGGTGATTGCCCAGATGATCGATAAGGGTATTGGCGCACACGATGTCAACGCCGTCGTCCACTACGGTATGCTGCTTGGCGCCATGGCTGTGATCGGCATCTCGTTTACGCTCGTCTGCCAAAAGATGGCGGCGCTCACCTCGCAGGGCATGGGCACCGATATCCGCGGTGCGCTCTACCAGCACATCAACAAGTTGAGCTATGCCGAACTCGACCGCTTTGGCACGCCGTCGCTTATCACCCGCATCACCAACGACGTCAACCAGGTGCAGCTCGCTGTGGCGCTGGGCGTACGCATGCTCATCCGCTGGCCCTTCTTGGCGGTGGGCTCTATGTGCGCGGCCCTTGCCATCGACCTTAAGCTCGGCATGATCTTTTTGATTTGCACGCCCGCCATTGGCCTGGTGTTTTGGTTTGTCATGGCGCGCTGCATTCCGTACTACAAGCAGCTGCAGGCAAAGCTCGACCGCATCGCGCTCATTTGCCGCGAGGGGCTTTCGGGCGCCCGCGTGGTTCGCGCCTTTGTACGCGAAGATCACGAGCGCGAGCGCTTTGCCCAAGCCGCCGATGACCAGGCCAATACCGCCATCGCGGTGGGCAAGCTCTCGTCGGTTCTCAACCCCGTGACGTTTTTGGTGATGAACCTGGGTGTGTGCGCCATCCTGTGGGTGGGCGGCATCCAGGTCAACGTGGGCGAACTCACGCAGGGCCAGGTCATGGCGTTTGTGAACTACATGACGCAGACCCTGACCTCCATCGTGTACGTCGCCAACCTGGTCGTGGTCTTTACCAAGGCGAGCGCCAGTGCGTCACGTATCAACGAGGTGCTCAATTGCGTGCCGAGCATCACCGACGAGGGCAACCAGCCGGTCGCGCTGCCCAAGCCGGGCAATGTCGCTCCCGTTCCTGCGCTGGGCTTGAGCCATGCGAGCTTCTCGTTTGGCGCCGGCGCTGCCAACGCCGTCAACGATGTGACCCTGGAGCTGCCGCTGGGCAAGACGCTCGGCATTATCGGCGGCACGGGCAGCGGTAAGTCGACGCTCGTCTCGCTCATCCCGCGCCTGTACGATGCGAGTACCGGCAGCGTGAGCGTGATGGGCGCCGACGTGCGCACCTGGCCGCTCGACCAGCTGCGCCGTGTGGTCGCGACCGTTCCACAGCGCGCGTCGCTGGTGAGCGGCTCCATCCGCAGCAACCTGACCTGGCGCGATGAAGCTGCGACCGACGAGGAGCTCTGGGCGGCACTCGACATGGCGCAGGCCAGCGAGTTCGTGCGCAACAAGCCGCAGGGCTTAGACGCCCCGGTCGAGGCGGGCGGCAAGAACTTTAGCGGTGGCCAGCGTCAGCGCCTGACTATCGCGCGTGCCTTGGTTGGTTCGCCTCAGATATTGATCATGGATGACTCCGCGTCGGCGCTCGACTTTAAGACCGACGCGGCGCTTCGCCATGCCATTCGCGAGCGCAGCGTGCGCGGTGCCGCCGAGGGCGGGCTGCCGCTCACGACGGTGATCGTAAGCCAGCGCGTCTCGACCGTTCGCGATGCCGACATGATCTGCGTACTCGACCACGGCTCGGTTGCGGGCCTGGGCACGCATGACGAGCTGTACGCGACCTGCCAGCTCTATCGCGAGATTTGCCAGTCGCAGCTGCGCCGCGAGGAGCTCGAGGGCCAGCAGGGGAGTGCAGCGCTCGCGCCCACTCCGGCGCCCGCGTCCACCCTAAGCCCCGCGTCCGCCCCGACTGCCCCGGCATCCATTTGCGCAAAGGAGGGCTGCTAAATGAATCCGTACACTTCCTCCGGTTCGGTCGCCACGATGACGGCCAACGTGTCCGGTAACGATAACCTCAACGACCTGGGCGACGGTCCGCGCCAGCCCGGCGACCCCGAGCGCTATCCCGTGGGTGCGGTGACTCGCCGTCTGATGGGCTACGTTCGTCCGCATCGCATTTCGTTTGTTGCGTCGTTTGTGAGTGCCGCCATCTCCGTGATTCTGCAGCTCTACACGCCGATTCTCATCGGCGAGGGCATCGACCTTATCGTCGCCGCCGGGCAGGTGGACTTCGACGCGCTGCTGCCGCTCGTTACCAAACTCGCGCTCGTCGTGGTAGGTGCCGCGGCCTTCCAGTGGCTGCAGGGCTACTGCGTCAACCGCCTGTCCTACGAAACGGTGCGCGACATGCGCGTGGAGGCGAGCGATAAGCTCAGCCGCATGCCGCTCAGCTTTATCGACAGCCATGCCCACGGCGACCTCATGAGCCGCGTGGTCAACGACGTCGACCAGGTGGGCGACGGTCTGCTGCAGGGCTTCACGCAGCTCTTCACCGGTGTTATTACCATCGTGGGCACGCTCGCGTTTATGCTTTCCATCAACCTGACCATGACGCTCGTGGTGGTACTCGTCACGCCGCTTTCCATTTTTGCAGCCGGTGCTATCGCCAAGCTCTCCAACAAAAGCTTTACGGCACAGCAGCGTATTCAAGGGCAGCTCGGTGGTCATATCGAGGAGTACGTAGGCGAGCAAAAGCTTGTCGATGCCTTTGCCTATGGTCCCAACGCCCAGCAGCGCTTCGATGCCCTCAATGCCGAGCTCTACACCGCGGGCGAGCGCGCGCAGTTTATGGGTTCGCTCTCCAACCCCGGTACGCGTTTTATCAATAACATCATCTATGCCGTGGTCGCTGTGATCGGCTGCGTGGGCGTGATCACGGGCGTGCCCGCGGCGCTTACGGTGGGCGGCGTGCAGATCTTCCTGTCCTATGCCAACCAGTACACCAAGCCGTTCAACGAGGTCACCAATGTCATTACGCAGATCCAGACCGCGTACGCCTCGGCGCGCCGCATGTTTGCGCTGCTCGATGCCCGCGAGCAGGAGCCCGATGCGGCGGATGCCGTGGAACTTGCCGCCCCGCAGGGCGAGGTCGCCTTTGAGCATGTGGACTTTAGCTACGTGCCCGACCGCAAACTGCTGCAGGATATCTGCATCGAGGCTAAGCCCGGCATGCGCTTTGCCCTGGTCGGCCCCACGGGCTGCGGCAAGACGACGCTCATCAACCTGCTGCTGCGCTTTTACGATATCGATGCCGGACGCATCATGGTCGATGGCAGGTCTTCGCGTGACTACACGCGCGCAAGCCTTCGCCGTGCCTTTGGCATGGTGCTGCAGGACACTTGGCTGTTCGAGGGCACGGTGGCGGAAAACATCGCTTACGGTTGCCCGGATGCCACGCGCGAGCAGGTTATCGAGGCGGCCAAGTGCGCGCACGCACACAAGTTTATCGTGCAGCTGCCAGGCGGCTACGATACAGTCATCGGCGAGGACGGCGGCACGTTTAGCCAGGGTCAAAAACAGCTGCTGTGCATCGCGCGTGTCATGCTCACCGACCCGGCGATTCTGCTGCTGGACGAGGCAACGTCGAGCATCGATACTCGCACCGAGCTGCAGGTGCAGGCGGCATTCGACGAGCTCATGGCCGGCCGCACGAGCTTTGTGGTGGCGCATCGCCTGAGCACGATTCGCAACGCCGACTGCATCCTGGTGATGCGCGACGGCCGGATTATCGAGCGCGGCACGCACGACGAGCTGCTAGCGGCAGGCGGCTTCTACGCCGAACTCTACCGCAGCCAGTTTGCCCAGTAGGGGCTACCGATTAGCGGCAGATGGTTTACATCTGCGTTGTTAGTACTAAGATATTCATCTAATAAATTGCATTAGTGGCTTTAGTTTTGGGGGAAACGAGGCAACGTGACTATGACGTGCTCTTTGGTGGTTAACAGCAAGAGCGGTAATACCAGGATGGTTTCGGGCGCGATCAAGCGCGCTCTGCAGGCTGCGGGCGTTGAGTTTGTCCATGCCGCGGCGTTGAGCGACGATGCGGATGCAGATCAGGTTGCGCTCGAGGCGCAGGGCGCCTGCGCGGCCGACACGGTGCTCGTCGGTTTTTGGTGCGACAAGGGCGCGTGCACGCCTTCGGTTGCCGCGCTGCTCTCCGCTCTGCACGGCAAGCGCGTTTTCCTCTTTGGTACCTGCGGTTTTGGCGCCGACCAGAGCTATTATCAGCAGATTATCAATCGCGTGACCTCCAATTTGGCCGAGGATGCCGAGCTTGTGGGTTGGGCAATGTGCCAGGGCAAGATGGGTCCCGCGGTCAAGCAGCGCTACGAGGCCATGCTCGAGCAAGATCCCGACAATGTCCGCTTTAAGATGCTGCTCGATAACTGGGTCGCCGCAAAGGATCACCCCACCAAGGAAGATCTGGACAACATGGCTGCAGCCGCCAAAAAGGCCGTGCTGGGGGAGTAGCTCCCATCGCTGACGGCGGTCGGTCCATCTTTCTAAATGAAACGTCCTCCCGGGCGTCGGGGCACGAAGTTCCCTGCTCTACAGTCCTGCGCAAGACGAAGGCCACATTAAGTGGCCTTCTTTGCGTGCGGAACTCGCGATGAACTTCGTGCCCCGCCGTCCGGGAGGACGCCTCTTTATTGATGGGAGGCCTGATAGGTCGATGGTTCCGTGCCCGGATGCGTCCAAAGTGGGACGGGCTTTCCGGATGGGCAGGCTTTCGAAAAATGCGTCCCGGAATTTGCCTTTGGAATGGGACGTAGTTTCCTGTTGAGGTGCTTTGCGGAAAGTGCATCCCACTCTGGGCGGTCGAAGTGGGACACACTTTCCCAAAGGCGCTCCAACGGGAAATTGCGTCCCATTATTCGGTCAAGAAACGGGATGCATTTTCCCAATGAGAGCAAAACCGGAAAATGCATCCCACAATCAGCCCTCAAAGTGGGACGCCGTTTCCCAATGAGGCTCAAGCGGAAAATGCATCCCGGAATTTGCGCTCAAAGTGGGATGCGGTTTCCGGTTGAGGGTCTAAGGGGAAAGTGCGTCCCAGAATCGACGCTTGAAATGGGATGCAGTTTCCCGATGAGGCACTCGACGGAAAATACATCCCAGAAATGGCCTTTGAGCTGGGATAAGATTTCCGCGGCATCTCGGATTCTCAAAAATGAGACACGCCGTTGGCGAAAATGAGACACGTGATATCGGGCATCGGACGTATCATTTGCAAAAATGAGTCCACTCCACTCGAATAAAGCGAGGTCCCTCATGTACGTTCCACACCTCCGTATCCGTAGGCTGTCGAAAATCCCGCTTGTTGGGACGGCGGCGCTTGCTGCGTTGATCGCCACGAGCGTCGCCTGCTTCACGGCCACGCCCCAGGTTGCCCAGGCGGCAGACGCGCCCGCAATCACCGATATGACCGAGCAGGATTATCAAGCCCTGGGTCTGGGCACGAGCGAGGACATTCCGGCCGATACCGTTGGCCCCTATTCCACTGATACCCCCACGACGTTTGCCACGCGCAGCGAGGTCTATATGGCAGCTAACGGTAGCCATGGCAATCGCTACACTCTGCGCGACAAGCTCGAGAACGTCGAGCGCGGTGACATTGGCGGCAGCAGCAAACTCACCGATGGCTATGGAAGTGTGTGGGGCGCCGCAAAGTTCTGGCAAAACGTCAACAACTTCGATACGAACAGCGATCTCTACAAGCATAGCGACTACGGTGGCGGCACCTGGTCGTACCTAAGCAACAATGAGTCCTCAACAGTACTCGCCAACGACAACAACGGTTTCTCGGGCATTCACGCCACGAGTGTTGAGTTCTGCAGCGACGCCAGCACGGGCAAAAAGAGCCGCGTTGCCGAGCTCCGTGCCTACGGCGACAGTTCCTCCACGACGATTGACGGCAAGTCATACGCCGGAAAGGTTGAGCTGGTCCTCTACTCGTTTAGCAACGGGCGTACGCGCACTCTCGACACACACCTGCCGGTGACGGTCAACACTAATATGATGTACGAAGGCCGTTTTAAGTACCTGGATGCCGGTTACCTGCAAGAGCACGACGCCGTCTTTGATGTCGAGGCGGGCGATGTCGATGGCGACGGCGTCGACGAGCTTTTTGTCTACGCGGGCTGCTATGTCGACGAGAACGGCGTGCGCAAGGCTGTAGTCGACATGTATGACTTGGAGGGCGGCAACTGGAAGCAAAGCGTCGTCAAGATCGATGCCGGTAACGCCGCGGACTACACCACGCACAACAAGGGCGGGAACGACTCCTGGACGCAGCTTCAGTCAGCTCCTGTCGTTTCGCTAGCGGCCGGCGACCTCGATCGCGATTTTTGCGATGACCTCGCCATCGTGGTCTCGGCACCCTGCGGCAAGAAGAATATTGATAAGTCGACGCATTGCGAGCTGTTTTCGTGGGATGCATCCAAGGGTGCGCTCGTCCATGTCGATGCTCTGGGCGACGCGGGCGCAATCTCCCTCTCCGCGAACGGCAAGAACATGGTCGCTGCGAATGCGACGTTCGGCACGTTTGCCGCCTACGATGAAGAAGGAAAGAAGACGGGTGAAACTGTCACGGGCCTTATTCTTGCGGGCTATGACTGGCAACGCAGCGCTTTTGATTACGGCGCTTCTGACGGCAGCAAGGGGCTGTACGGCGCGCTGTACCGCTACGCGTATTTTGACTCGGAGTCTGGCGAGTTCAAGCTTTCCGATTGTAAGGAATACAGAGACGGGCTCCTCGCCTCCTATGGGCTGATGCATGTGCCCAACAGCGCATGGAAGGATAGCGCTCAGGATAAGCGCTATCCGTGCACCTTGGCGCCTATTGCCCTTGCCACTGCCAACCTTGACGGCCTGTCCGAGCAGCTGGCGGTTGACGAGGTGCTCGTGGGCGGCGATGTGTTCCGCGACTTTGCCTGCAACACGGCACAGAGCGGGGCTCAGGGCTTGGGGTCCATGGTCGGAACCATGAGCATGAGCGGTCAGCAATACAACAGCAGCAACAAGCATGACCACAAGGGTATAGAACAGGTGTGGATCAGCGACGTCAAGGCGGGCAGCGTCTCGGGTTCGGACCGCTATAACGAGAGCTTTATCGCCGTGGTGGGCAAGCACCGCGACGAGGACCTGCGCAAGAACGATGACTACTATTGGATGACCGCCTCGCATTTTTCGCTCGACGAGAACGGAAAGGTGCGCCGCGGCGAGGAGCAGGTGATTAGCGAGAGCAACCGTCGCGGCACTACCTACGGCACATTTATCTCGCTCGCGCTGCCCGATGTCGACAACGACAGCGTCAAGATCACGTACAAGGACCGCTACAAGGTCTATACCAACCCGCGCGTGCTTGCCGTGCTGCAGGATGCGCCCTATGTTGAGGATCTGGAGCAGGCATACGGCTATCTGGTGTTGGGCGGCACGTCATACGGAGAGGAAAAGGGCACGGGGACATCCCAGGGCTATACCATTGGCGCCGAGTTGGGCGTTGCCGTCGAGGTGCAGACCGGTCCGCCCCTGGTCGCGATGAATGCTTCAGTCGATTTTGCCGCCGAGGGATGCTATGACTACCGGAGCGAGCGCACGGTCAGCGCAAGCGTAAGCTATGAGTCGCATGCCGGCGAGGGTGACAAGGCCGTGCTCTACACGATTCCGATGGTCTATTACGAGTATGAGATCGAAAATGAGGAAACTGGTGGCAAGGGCGTGATGGCGGCGCCCGTGTCGCTCGGCGCGCAGACCTCGGTCGTTAATGTCGAGGCCTATGACCGCATTGCCAAACAGCACAATATGACGCCGCTCAGCTACTTTTTGACCAACCGGTCGGGAGAACCCGGAACCTATCAAACGACGCTCAACGGCGAGACTCCCGTTGGGGATTCCTTTGGCCTGGGCAAGCCTGGCGTAACGCGCGCCTACACGCACGATGGGTTTAACGGCGCCGCCGCGCAGTCGGGGGCGAGCATTGAGCAGACCATCGAAGTCGAGGAGGGCAAGGAGCAGGAGCTCGAGCTCGGCTTGACGCTGAACGGCAGCGTTGTCATGGGCGCGAAGCTCGCAAAGCACGAGTTGTTTGGCGGCCTGTGCTTTGGTGCCAACGCCGGCTTTACTACGGGTAACTCCTCGAGTGAATCGACCGAATACGGCGGCACCGTCGACAACCTGCCCGAGGCCGCGCAGGGCAAGTACGGTTTTGTGTGGCGTCTGGGCGTCAACGCGGTGGATGTCGACAAGTTCGAGGCAGACTCGGGCGACAAGCTCGGCACCAAGGACACCGACCAGTTCTGGATCGTGGGCTATGACGTTAAGGACGTCGAGATGCCCGACGCGCCGGCCGTGACGGGCTTTACGGCAAACGCCGTCGATTCGACCAGCGTTACGTTTAGCTGGGATGATGTACTCGCAAACAAGAGTGGCTTTAGCTACGGCGTGGGCATGCTGCAGAGCAATGCGGCGGATGCGGTCGTCAATAGCTGGAAGATTGCCGACAACACGCAGACCTCGCTCAAGTGGGATGGGCTGCAGCCCAATACGGAGTATCGATTCGCCATCGCCGCCGTTAAGAACGGATCCACGACCGAAACAGGTATTCGCTCGGCAATCATCACGGTCAAGACCATGCCCGATGGCATGACGATGACCGTGAGCGGACCTGCGGCGGATGCTGCGGAGGGGTCGGATCTTGGATACGACTCTTCGGTTGAGCGCGCGGCGGGAAGCCACCTGACGCTCTCGGCGATTGGCCATGTGAAGCAACTCGGTGCCGACGATAGCGAAACAGGGCTGGCACCGACCTATATGTGGTACCGCAAGGGCCGCGGCGAGACAGAGTTTAAGCTCGTGGGTGCCGATGGCAACCTCGCGGCTGGAACGGCCTCAAAGCTCGAGATTGACCTGACCGCAGACGATGACGGTGCGCAGTATTACTGCCACGTGGGATACAACGACGTGGGCCTCGACACCGGCACGACGCTCGTGAATATCGAGGCCGAGGAGACGGCGCCCACAACGGTGAACGCCACCCCGATCCGCACGCGCCGCCTGTTCTCACAGGCAAGTGCGGGCGCCAAGAAGTTCCTGGACCATACGCTGGTAAACACCGCCGGCCCAACCGATTCCGAAGGCTCAAAGGACCCCGAGACTCCTGAGACCCCGACGAACCCGGACAAGCCCAAGTCCGACAACGGAGCTAAGACCGACACCAAGGTCAAGACTACGACCACAGCGAAGAACCTCGCAAACACCGGCGACCAAACATTCGCCCTAGTCGCCACCGCAGCAGCAGCGGGAGCAACGCTCGTAGTGATAGCCCTCATCATGCTGATCAAGCGCCGCAAGACCCACTAGTAGCCAGTCGAACATATCGACAACCCAAAAACCCGGGTAGCCAAAAAACAGGCCACCCGGGTTTTCTGTTGAGTGGAGACTCCGCAAGCGGAAACTGCGTCCCATAATTAGGCCGAGAAATGGGATGAACTTTCCCAATGAGAGCCAACCGGAAACCACGTCCCAGAATCAGCCCCCAAAGTGGGACGCACTTTCCCAACGAGCTTCAACCGGAAAATACATCCCGGAATCCAGCTGAATAGTGGGACACACTTTCCCAATCGGGTCCCAAGCAGAAACTGCATCCCATTCCAGACAAGAATTCCGGGACACACTTTCCGCAAACAAAGAAGGCCACATAACGTGGCCTTCAACTTATATATGTTCAGCGGATACCCCTATGACAAGCCGTGTCCCAACAACAAGGCGTCTGTCCGGGCGGAGGTATGTAAGGTTCATCGCGAGTTCCGCACGCAAAGGGGGCCACTTAATGTGGCCCCCGTCTTGCGCAGGACTGTCCGAGCAGGGAACCTTATATGTCTCCGCCCGGACAGACGTTTCAGTTATGAACTCGCAGCTGGTCGCTACTTGATCTTGGTCGTACCCGGTGCCAGGTTGGGGTCGGTCTCGTTGGCCTCGGTCTGGAAGTGCTCGGTGTACACGTTCTTGCCGTCGCGGAACATCTCGTAGTACTGCATCTTGGCGTAATCTTCGCGCGCCTTGGTGGCGGCTGCGGCATCGGCGTCGTCACCGGTGACGTTGGAGGAAAGCGCCCAGCGCAGGCTGGCGTCCTCGTAGCCCACCGAGTTGATAGCGGGCAGCGACTCGCGCAGCGTCATGTGCGCCTTCTGGTAGTCGGAAAGCGGGGCGCCAATCAGCTGCATAAGCTGGGTGGACAGGTAGTTGGTGGACAGGTCGTCGACCTCGCTCGTCTGGTCGCAACCGGCAACGTCGTAGTTAGCCCAAATGATGTAGTCGGTCTGCCACAGGCGCTCCTGATGCGTGGCATCGTCTTCGCCGGTAAACCACTTATCGTTGAACTTGGACGGGAAGAACGGCTGGTGGTCGCCCCAGAACACCACGACTACCTTACGGTCGAGCTTGCTCAGGGCGTTGAGGAAGTAGCGAAGCGCCTGGTCGGACTGCTCGATGCACGAGACATACTCGTCGACATCGGAGAGCGTGCCGTCCTCGACGGTCTTGGCGTCCAGATCGGTCGTGTCGATATTCAGGTGCATCTGCTTATCGACCGGCAGCAGGCCCGTATCGTAGCCCGAGTGGTTCTGCATGGTCACGTCGAAGATAAACTGCGGATCGGCGTTCTGGTCGAGCAGCTCAAGAATCTTGTCGTAGGTAGCCTGGTCGGTCACCATGCCGCGCAGGGTGTCGGCTCCCTGGAAATCGTTGATGGACAGGAACTGGTCAAAGCCAAAGTCCTTGTAGACGTTCTCACGGTTCCAGTTGGTCGCGTGGTTGGGATGCATGGCCGTGGTGGAATATCCGAGCGACTTGAACTGCTCTGCCAGGTTCCCGGTCGTTTCCATGTTGTAGATGGTGTAGGGGTACACGCCCGAGCCCAGGTTGGCCATGGAGTTGCCGGTCATAAACTCAAACTCGGTATTGGCGGTACCGCCGCCGTAGGCGCTCACGTAGAGCTTGCCGCGGCTGAGGCAGTTGGACAGGTTCTTAAAGTACTGCGGGCCCTCGTAGCCGGCGCGCATGTTCTGGTAGATCGACAGATCCGAGAAGGTCTCGTTCATGATGGCGATGACCGTGGGCTTCTCGCTGTCGAACTGCTCCTTTGCGGCGGCGCGCTCATCGCTCTTAGCCGCGTCGGATTTGTCATAGGCCTTGGCGTACTTTTTGAGCGTGGCCTTGGCATCGTCGACGGAGTAGTCGGCGGGTTTGGGCGGCTTGATGGACTGCGCTGCGCTAATGAAAGCGGGCAGGTAGCCCTCGCGCCAGTAGCTCTCGAGCGGGCGCCAGGTGTAGACGGTGATGCCGAGGGTGTTGTAGTAGTCGATGAGCGTGACGTGTGCGGTCACACCGCCCAGGCACAGCACGGCGACGAGCAGGTTGGTGAGCAGCATGCGCTTGGCGTTGGCGGCGCCCTTCTGACGGTGCGGTGCCACCAGGCCGGCGTACTCGCACAGCAGCATGGCGATGGCGGTAAAGCCCATGGACAGCACGCAGAACAGCGAGATCGAGAAGGTGTAGCCGGTGCCGGCGACCGCGGCGGCGGTGGAGATGGCCGAAAGGTCGCCCGGCTGGATGGGCATGGATTTAAACGTGATGACGAAGAACTCGGCAATGCCCAGGACAAAGAGGGCAAAGGCCAAGACCGCGGGGGCTGCGCCGTGGCGCTGGAACAGGAAGAACAGGCCGACCATGAGCGTGGTGATGATGGCCCACTCGAGCAGGATGCACAGGGGGTAGACCCAGGTAAAGTCGTGGTTGGACGAGACCTCCATGCCCAGCAGCGCAAAGACGCCGGCGAGCAGCAGGCACAGGACGGCGGCGACGAGCGGTTTACCCACAAAGGCTCCGCGCAGGCGGGCGAGCTTGCCGGTGGGGGCGGGGGCGTCGGGCCCGGCGAACGCAAAGACGCGCGGGGCGATGCAGTCGCGGGCGATGCTGGCCCAAGCGCAGCCGGTGAGGATGGCGTTGGTCAGGATGAGCATCACGAAGGCGAGCGGCTCGTTCTGCGCGACGAGGCCAATAGCGCCCCAGACGGTCAAAAAGAGCTGGAACAGGCCAAAGGCGACGCTCCAGGCGAAGGCGCCCTTGGCAACGGTGCCCGACTGAGCGCGAATGGCCTTGGCCTCGCGCAAGACAAGGTAGACGGTCGCCGCAAGACCGACGAGCGAGATGGCGGCAGCGAACATGCTGAGACTCCTCACAAACTAAAACGTACGAAAGCGGGGGTTTACCCGATTGTTACCAAGATATGCGCTGCAATTGGTGTCTGCGCACAACAACCAGCCATATTAACGCGCACGTGTGACGGTGTGGCGCAATGTAGTGGCGACCTGCGCGATAATGGACGGGAATTACACGGAAACGTAAAGGCTTCTTAAAGAATTGGCGAGGATGAGGCGATGAACGAACGGGCTTGTATGACGAGTGCGGGTGACGTGGACGCTGGCATGGACGCGGGCGGCTATCCGGTCGAGACGACGGGCAATGCGGTGCTGGACACGTTGGAGCACCGTTCCTCCACGCGTGCCTTCGCGCGTGATGACGACGACCGTCCCGTGGCGGTGACCGACGAGCAGCGGGCGGCAATTTTGCATGCGGCGAGTCGCGCGCCGTCGGCGGGCGCCATGATGATGTATTCCATCGTGAGCATTCGCGAGCAGGCTACGCTGGATCGTCTGGCCGACCTGTGCGACCACCAGCCCATGATCGCCAAGGCGCCCTGGGCACTTATATTTGTGGTCGACTATGCCAAGTGGATCGATCTGTTTGAGCACGTGGGCTGCTTTGAGCCCGAGTTTGTCGAGCGCACGGGCAAGGCGCCCCGCCGTGCACCGGGTTTGGGTGACTTTGCCATCGCGGCCCAGGACGCCGTGATCGCTGCGCAAAACGCCGTGGTCGCCGCCGAGGCCCTGGGCCTGGGGAGCTGCTACATCGGTGATATCGTCGAGAATGCCGAGGAAGTGGCCGAGCTGCTCGATCTGCCTCCGTATACCATGCCGCTGTCGATGCTCATCATCGGCACGCCCCGTAAGGAGCGTCCGGCCATTGCGCATCCCGTGGTGAACCTGGTGCACGAGGAGCGCTACTGCCGCGCCGATGCTGCGACTATGGACGCGCAGGTAGCCGAGATGGACGCGATGTTCCGTCCGCATGCCCGCGTGGTGGGGGAGCGCGTCGTGGACATCTATACCCGCAAGCACACGAGTCCCTTTATGGCCGAGATGAGCCGCTCCATGGAGTGGTGGTTCAAAAATTGGCTCGGAAAATGACGGATGCGACAAAGAGACAGTCCCTTTGTCACATTCCATATCGCCGAGGTGGCTTAAAGGCCGTATAAATGTTTATCTAGCTGGGAAAACAGTGCCATTCAAACATGGGCCGATTACCTATAATTCCTTCGAACATTAAAGTTGGGAGGAAACCGGCTTATGGAACAAAAGGCCAAGGAGGCAGCTTCGCACGCTGCGATTCCTGTGAGCATCTCGGCGATGCTCGTCACGCTGGGCGTGGTGTACGGCGATATCGGCACCAGCCCTATGTATGTAACCAAGGCGCTCGTTGCCGGCAACGGCGGCATCGGAAGCGTCACGGAGGAGTTCGTGCTCGGCGCGCTCTCCCTTGTCGTGTGGACGGTCACGTTGCTGACCACCATCAAGTATGTGCTCATCTCGCTGCGCGCCGATAACCATGGCGAGGGCGGTATCTTTGCCCTGTACAGTCTGGTCAAGCGCTGTGGCAAGTGGCTTATCATCCCCGCCATGCTAGGTGGCGCCGCGCTGCTCGCCGACGGCATCCTCACGCCGGCCGTTACCGTTACCACGGCCATCGAGGGCCTGCGCACCATCCCGGCGGTCCATGCCGTGCTGGGCGATGACCAAGGCCGCGTCGTCGCCATTACGCTCGCCATCATCATCGTGCTCTTCTTGGTACAGCGCATCGGTACGGCCAAGATCGGTCACGCCTTTGGCCCCATCATGACGCTGTGGTTCCTGTTCCTGGGCGGCACGGGTCTGTTCTTTGTCTTCCAGCACCCCGCCGTGCTGCTGTGCCTCAACCCGGTGCGCGGTATCGCCTTTTTGCTGAGCCCCAACAACCACGCGGGCATCATGATTCTGGGCAGCTGCTTCCTCGCCACCACCGGTGCCGAGGCGCTCTACTCCGACATGGGCCACGTCGGCCGCGGCAACATCTACGCTACCTGGCCGTTCGTTAAGTGCTGCCTGCTGCTTTCCTATATGGGCCAGGGCGCTTGGCTTATGAACAACGCTGCCAACCCCGAGCTCATGGGCATTGCCGACCTCAACCCGTTCTACCAGATGCTCGCCCCGGGCCTGCGCCCGTTTGCCGTCGGCCTTTCCACCGTCGCGGCCATCATTGCCTCGCAGGCGCTCATCACCGGCGCATTCTCGCTGGTGTCCGAGGCCAGCCGTCTGGACCTCATGCCGCACATGCAGGTCTTCTACCCTGCCGAGACCAAGGGCCAGCTCTACATCCCCATGGTCAACAACGTCATGCTTGTCGGCTGCGTCATCGTGGTGCTGCTGTTCCAGAACTCGGCGCATATGGAAGCCGCCTACGGCCTTGCCATTACGCTGACTATGATGTGCACCACGCTGCTGCTCTTCTTCTACCTGCACGAGGAGCGCAAGCTCAAGGTTGCTCCGTGGATCTTCGCGGCCTTCTTCCTTTTGCTCGAGGGCTTCTTCTTCGTGAGCTCGCTCACCAAGTTCTTCCACGGCGGCTACTTCACCATCCTCATGGCTGCACTCATCATGGGCATTATGGTGTGCTGGTACAACGGCACGGCGGTCGAGCAGCGCCAGTTTACGCTGTTGCCGCTGCGCAGCTACCTGCCGCAGCTCAAGCGCCTGCGCGACGACGACCGTTACGAGCGCATGAGCGACAACGTCGTGTACCTGACCAAGGACACCCATACCGACTACATCGACCGCGATATCGTCTATTCGATCTTGGACAAGCATCCCAAGCGCGCCCGCGCCTGGTGGTTTGTGAATGTCGAGACCATGGACGAACCGCACACCTTTGCCTATTCGGTCGAGACGTTCGGCACCGACTACGTGTTCCGCGTGCATCTGTACCTGGGCTACAAGATCAATCAGCGCGTCAATGCCTACCTGCGTCAGGTTGTTCAGGACCTGGCTGCCACCGGCGAGCTGCCGCCGCAGACGCATGACTACTCGGTCTACAAGGATCCGGGTAACATCGGCACGTTCAAGTTCGTCCTGATCCGTAAGCTTCTGGCGCCCGAAAGTGATGTGGAGCCCAGCGAGCGTACGGCCATCACGCTCAAGTACATCATCCGCCGCGCCGCCGGCACGCCTGCGCGTTGGTACGGCCTGGAGAACTCCAACGTGAGCTTTGAGTACGTGCCGCTGTTCACCAAGTTCAAGGCCGTGAACAAGATGCAACGCCTGGCTCCCAACGAGCGGCCGTAGACGTCGGCGGCTACACGGAGTTGGTTTTTGATGGATAAGCATGAGGCCGGGGAGGTAAACATGGATACAAAGGCGCTCGATGGCCGTGAGGCGGTGGTCGAAATGGTGCGTGAGGCGCGTGTCGACGCCGCCGAAGATCGGTTTTTGACGAATCGTGCCAACATGGACATGGCCGACCGCGTGATCTCGATCGTGGCACTGGTATTTGGAGCGGTGTGCGTGTGTGCCCTGCTCGCGCACGTGCTGTTTGTCTAGCGACCGCAGGTTGCAAAGGCTATACACTTGGAACCACCACAAGGGAAACCACCACAAAGGTGCCTGTCCCTTTGTGGTGGTTTTTGTTTTCGAGAGAGGGGCGGGGCGCTGATGGACGTCCGTACGGACGGCGATATTGCCGATAGCTTTTGGTGGCGGCGCACAACGCTGACGCGCCGCACTCCTCTGTATGACGCTTGCGTATCGGTGGGGCTGCTGGTCGCGGCGACGATTGTGGGCGCGCTGCTCGACCATCCGGGTCTCGCGCCGAGCATCATGATTGTCTATGTGTTCGCCGTTCAGCTGTGCGCATTCTTTACCTGGAGTCGCCTGTATTGCTTGCTGAGCTCGGCTGCCGCCGTGGCACTCTACAACTTCTTGTTTGTCGACCCGCGCTACTCGCTGTCGCTTATCGACCGCGGCTATCCCGGCATGTTCTTCATCATGTTCGTGGTCTCGCTTGTGTCGAGCTCGATTGCGTTGGCCCTGCGCCGCGCCTTGGCACAGGCTGCCGCCAGCGACCGCCGCACGCATATGGTGCTCGAGACCAACCGCATGCTGCAGCGGTGCGCCGATCAGCAGCAGATTGTCCATGCCATGGCGACGCAGCTGGCGCGTCTTTCGGGCTGTCCGGTCGTGTGGTACAGCGCCGACGCCGAGGGCGATGACCTGCTGCCGCGTGCGACATACACGGCCGTGGGCGATGCCGCACCGGTGCATGAACTGGCGCCGCAGATGCCGCCGCGGCTCTCGGCGTCCGCCTATGTGGGAACGCCGCTCGATGCCACGTTTGGCGGCTCGGCGTTTTATGGCATCTACCTGACGGTTCGCACGGGTGACGGCTTCGTCCGTTCGGGCGATCCCGCCTCGGTAGTGGGCGTGCTGGCTATCGTTGCCGAGCCCGACGTGCTGACGCATGAGGAGCGGACACTTGCCGATGCCATCGTGAGCGAAGGCGAGCTGGCGCTCGACCGCGCCCGCGCCATGGAAGCCCGCGAGGAGGCGGCGGTGCTTGCCAAAAATGAGCAGCTGCGCGCCAACCTGCTGCGCTCCATCTCGCACGACCTGCGCACGCCGCTCACCAGTATTTCGGGTAATGCCGATGTGCTGCTCGACCAGGGCTCGACCGGCACCGCCGTGCTCGACGCCCAAACGCGCCGCGGCCTGCTCTTGTCCATTCGCTCGGATGCGCAATGGCTCAACGCCACCGTCGAGAACCTGCTCGCCATCACCAAGCTCGAGGGCGGCGGTATGCGCCTGTCGACCACGCTCGAGCTCATGGACGATATCGTGGAGGAGGCGCTGCGCCACGTGAACCCTGCCGTGCGCGAGCACGACCTTAAGGTGGTGGCGTGCGATGAGCCGGCGCTCGTCAATGTCGATGCGCGCCTGATGGTGCAGCTGGTGGTCAATCTGGTGAACAACGCCATCACCTATACGCCCGCGGGTTCGCATATCGTGATTTCGATTGGCGTCGACGATGGACGCGTGGCGTGCTCGGTGGCCGACGATGGTCCGGGCATCGCACCCGAGGACCGCGAGCGGATCTTTGAGTCGTTCTATACCGCCAACCATGGTCTGGCCGACAGCCACCGCAGCGTTGGCCTGGGTCTTTCGCTCTGCCGTTCCATTGCGCTGGCGCATGGCGGTAGCATAGAGGTTGCCGCGGCGGACCCGCACGGCTCGGTCTTTACGATTGAGCTTCCCGTCGCCGACGTTTCGTTTGATAAGGAGTAGCGCTGTGCCGAACTCTGCCGTAAAACCGCTCATCTTGGTCGTTGAGGACGACCCCGCTGTCCGCAACCTTATCGTTGCCGCGCTCGAGGCGCACGGCTTGCGTCATATGGCCGTTGAGACTGCCCATGCCGCCATCGCCGCCGCCTCATCGCAGGCGCCGAGCATTGTGCTGCTCGATCTGGGCCTGCCCGATATGGACGGCGTCAAGGTGGTGGAGTCGGTGCGCGCATGGTCGGGCATGCCGATTATCGTGGTCTCGGCGCGCAGCGAGGACGCGGACAAAATTCGCGCGCTCGATGCCGGCGCCGACGACTACCTGACCAAGCCGTTTTCGGTCGAGGAGCTGCTCGCGCGTATTCGCACGACGCTCAGACGCCTTTCGTATGCGCAAACGGGTGGTGTTTCCTCTGAGGGCTCGTTCGATGCCGGTGAGCTGCATATCGATTTTGATGCCGGCATCGCCACGATGGATGGCGAGGAGCTGCATCTGACGCCGATTGAGTATAAGCTCCTGTGCCTGTTGGCACACAACGCCGACAAGGTGCTGACGCACCAGTTTATCCTGCACGAGATTTGGGGCACGGCAACTAAGAGCGACCTGGCGAGCCTGCGCGTCTTTATGGGCACGCTGCGCAAGAAGATTGAGTCCGACCCCGCGCACCCGCGCTATATCCAGACGCACGTGGGTATCGGCTATCGCCTGGTCACCCAAGGCTAGATAGCCAACCACCATCCCAATTTGAGTTGCGGTGAAATACGGTCTAAATCTGCCTAATTCCAGGCAAAACAGTCCGTATTCCACCGCAACTTTGTTATTTGCCCTTTGGTTTGCTGGCGTAGAACTTCTTCTTTTTTGGTTTGCCGGCGGGGGAGGGTTTGCCGGTGGCGTGCGGCCTGTCGTCGCCGGTGGGCATCGAACGGGGCGCTGCCGCGCGGGGCTTGCGGGTCTCGGGGCTGCGCAGCTCCTCGACGCGCTCGGCAATCTCCTCGGCACTAAAGCCGACCTCGGCCATGGCGTCCTCGATGGGCAGGCGGTGCACGATATAGCAGTGGTGCACCTTCTGGTTGCGCGCGAAGTCCTCGGGGATGGTCTGCGCCGTAATGTCCTGCAGCACCACGCCCGCACGCGCGAGCTTGCGCGTCTCGGGACGGAAGCCACGCAGGTTACAGCTAAAGATGGCATGGCCGCCCTGCGTGAGTAGGCGCGACACGCCGGCCAACAGCTCAACGTGATCGCGCTGGACATCCCAGGTGCGACGGCCCATCTTGGACGAGTTCGAAAACGTGGGCGGGTCGACAAAGATCAGGTCCCAGCGGTTGCGCGTCTGGCGCTGGTCACGAATCCAGGCGAGCACGTCGTCGCGCACAAAATGATGCTGCGGTCCCACAAAGCCGTTCTGGCGCATGTTGCGCTCGGCCCAGTCCAGGTAGGTGTTCGAGAGGTCGACCGTCACGGTCTCCTCGACGCCGCCGTCGGCTGCGTAGCAGGTGGCAGTGCCGGTGTAGGCGAACAGGTTGAGGAAACGGCGCGCCTGCTTGGCGTGCTCGCGCACCAGGTTGCGGGTGACGCGGTGGTCCAAGAAGATGCCGACGTCCAGGTAGTCGTCAAAGTTGACGGCAAAGGTGAGGCCGCCCTCTTCGATGAGCGGCAGGCGACGGCGCGCGATGTTGGCACGCTCGCCCGATCCACCCTTGCCGGCGCCCTGCTTGCCGTACTGCGAGCCGCCGCGCGAACGCATGCGGGCCTTGGCGTGCACGTGCTCGGCCGGAACATCCAGGATACGCGGCGCGATGGCCAGAATATCGAGCATACGGGCCTGGGCCAGTGCGGGGTCGATGGTCTTGGGCGCGGCGTATTCGGCAATGACGAGCCAGCGGCCCGGCGTCTGCGGGCAACCCTCGTACAGATCGATGGCGGCAGAGTAATCGGGCAGGTCGGCATCGTAGACGCGGTAGCAGCTCACGCCCTCGCGCTTTGCCCACTTGCGACGCAGGCGAGCGTTCTTGCGCAGACGGTTGGCGAACTGCTCGGACTCGGGGATGAGCACGGGCAGCGGCTTGCCGTCACCCAGGTCGAGCGTGGCGGTAGGTTCGGGCATGAAGGTGTCGGCGGCTTCGTCGCTGATGACGTCGTCGGCGTCCGCGGTCTCGCCCTCGGCGTTTGCGCTGGTCGCAGCCTCAAACGCTGCGGCGGCGTGGTCGAGCGAAGGCCAGACTTCGACGGTCACCTCTTCGTTGTTGGGCATGACGGCGATGGAGCGCGCGGGCTCGGCGTGGAGCGCGCGGGCCATAAGGCCATCGCGGGTGAGCGCGGCGACCGGTGCCGAAGCGAGCTCGGGCGCGCGGCGCAGCTCGCCGACCAGCGTCATGGCGTCGTGCATGAGCGAAAGCGGCGTCTCGGTGGTGTCCGCGACCACGGCGGCACCGGCGACGGCGCCCGCATGGTCCAGCACGGTGGCGGGCTTGGCGGCACAAAAGTCGACAAAACGCTTGTAGCCGGCGCACTTGACCATGCGCTCGGCAGTCTTGCGGGCGGCGGGGTCGATGTCTGCGGCCACGATGCGCGCCTGGCGCTCGCGCGCTGCCGCCTCGCGCTCGCGCGCCTCGGCAAGCAGCTGCTCCCACAGGGCGGCGTCGTGCAGCTGCCAGCCCTCAAAGCCCCAGCGCTCGCGCACAGCGCCCGGGGCGCGGTCGGTCAGAATGTTCACGGCCTCCAACAGCAGGCCGCCGCCGGCACACGAGGCGTCGATCAGCGTGGGTAGGGCCTCGTTCTCGTAATCGTCGGCCGTCAGCTCGCGCTCGCACAGCGCGGTCCAGCCAACCTGCGCCAGCACCAGCGCGGCGTAGTCGGGGCGCAGCACGTGCGTGCCCTCGCCGGCGCGGGTCGCGGCAGGCGGCAGGCGTTTGAACAGCGGGTCGCCCGAAAGGTCCAGGCTTATGCTCGCGCGGCGCTGACGCAGCGAAAGCAGCAGGTGAACGTCGGGGTCGGCGGCATCGACATCGGCGCGACGGCCCGTGGTCTCGGCCAGGCGGTCGCACAGCGCGTCTTTGGCGCGCAGGGCAGAGAAGTGCGTGTTGCGCAGCTGCTCGGTCACGCCGCGGGCGGTAATGGCGATGGTGGCGCCGGGGCGGATGATGGTCTCCCAAGCGATGTCGTAAACGCCGTCGTACAGCTCGTCGGCATCCTGCGCCTCAAAGCGCCCAAGCACCACAAACACGCGGCTCGCCAAGCGTGACCACAGACAGGCGCGGTAGCCTTCTTCAAGCTCGCCCTCAAACGTGGCGCGGCCCTTCAGGCGGCGGACATGCGAAAGCCCGAGGCGTTTAAGCTCATCGGCGAGTGCGGACTCAAAGCCCTCGGGGCAGCTTGCGTAAAATTCCATGGGTGACCTCTCTGGTTGCGTCGCTCCATTATATGATGGATGCTCCGTTTGCCCTTATCCTCGAAAGGAACCCATATGATTGATGCGTGCCCCGATTCCGCTGTGCTCTTTTTTGACGTGGACGGCACGCTGACGTCGTTCGATCCCGACGATATGACCGATAAGGACTTTTCGGCGGTTCGCCCCTCGCAGACGGTGGTTGAGGCGTTTCATGCACTGCGTGATGCGGGGCACAAGGCATTTATCTGCACGGGCCGCCCCCTGTGGCTTATCGCCGATAGCCTGCGTGCGCTCGACCCCGCGGGCATCGTTGCCATGGCGGGTGCCACGCTCGAGGTCGAGGGCCGTGTGGTACACGAGGACTGCTTTGACGAAGACGTTATCGCGGAGCTCGCGCGTCGCGTTGTGGATGCCGGCATCGAGGTTTTTTTCGAGTCCAATGCTGCGACCTTTGCGCTGGAGCCTGTGGGCGTTGAGCAGTCGTCTCTGATCGGCACTTCTGTGGTGCACAGCGCCGAGGAGATGCGCGTCGACGGCAGTCTGCGCGTGGGCAAGGTATGCCTCAGTGTGCCCAGTTTGGCTCGCGTAGCCGGCGATGACGGCTTTATCGATCGCGAGTTTGAGCTGTGCAACACCGGTGGTCAAAATCGCGAGCTGAGCCCCAAGGGCATTGACAAGGGCGTGGGCGTGGCGCGAGCACTGGCGTATCTGGGCCGCGAGGGAAATGCGCGCACCTTTGGCTTTGGCGATTCGGGCAACGACCTGGGTATGCTCGCCGCCGTCGAGACGGCCGTTGCCATGGGTAACGCCATGCCCGAGGTCAAGGCGCTCGCCGACTACGTGACCGATGACGTCGCACACGACGGCACGGTTACGGCGATGCGCCACTTCGGCTTGATTTAATAAATGGCCGGTTCGCCCTCGATGTGGGCGAACCGGCCATTTGAGTTATTTTGCAAAATAGAGCTTGGGATGACTGCGGCTGCTTTCGATGGCCGCCGTCATGATGCCCTCATTGTCTCCATCAACGATGATGCCATCGAGGTCATCGATCTGCGCGGACTGATAAAAACTGGTCTTGTTGAACTGTCCCTGGTCAACCATCATATAGCCCTGGTTTGAGTTGGTCAGATACATGCTCTTGATCATGGCCGAGAAGTCATGCTCGACGGTAAAGCCGTGGTCGGGATGGAATCCGTCCGCGCTGACAAATGCCTTGTCGGCATGAAGCTTGCTCATGCAGTCGAGCGTTAGCGCGCCCGCGAGATAAAGGTGACCCTTTCGCACGGAGCCGCCTAACAGCACTACCGAAGCATTGGGCAGATTAAAGCTGGCATAGTTTGCGATAGCAAGATCGCCGGTGATGATGGTGATATCGCGTTTGTCCATGAGGGCCTTAGTGAAGTAAAAGGCCGTGGTGCCGATGTCGATCACCAGAACGTCGCCATCGTCAACAAGAGTTGCTGCGGTCGCGGCGATTGCCTCCTTGGCCTCGACTTGGACATTGATGCGCTCTTCGGGATACGAAATGGCATTGGAACGAGAAAGCGATACCGCTCCGCCACGTACGCGACGCAATTTGCCTTCCGATTCCAGCGAGACGAGGTCGTGTCGCGCGGTAACTTCCGAAACCGAAAAGCGGCGAACGATGTCGGATACCGAGATATTTGGCTTTTCGGCCAGCCAGTTCATGATAAATCGCTGACGTTCGGCCGGGGAAAGGTTTGAAGTTGATGCCATAAGTCGCTCCTTTTGAACGAAAGGCAAAAGAAATGCCTTTCGTAATCGAAATATAACGTATCGATATGAAAAGAACAAGGCGAAATCGAGCGAACGAGATGAATGACACGCCTTGCTTTTATTTGTAATTAGTAGTTGGCCTGACGTGCAGAATGCCTGAAACAGCCAGTAAAGAGTCTTGCCTGAAAGGTGTTCGAAAAAAAAGTGAGATACGTTCACGCCCGATAATCGACCGTTCACGGAAAGTTGGCAATTGAGCTTTCGATATCTTTTGAAGTAGTTTATAAAAGAAAGCCGAAAAGCTTTTGAAACAAAGAAAAAGGCTTTCGATAGCAATAATGCTAGATGAGAAAGGACCAACATGGCGATCAAGGTGTTTGCCGACGGCGCTAACCTCGAGGGCATGCTTGACATGCACGACAATGGCAACGTTCAGGGCTTCACGACCAATCCTTCCCTTATGAAGGCCGGTGGCGTGACTGACTACCGTGCTTTTGCCAAGACGGTTCTTGAGCACATCACCGATGTGTCGGTCTCTTTTGAGGTGTTCGCCGACGACGAGGCTGGTATGGAGGCCGAGGCTCGCGAGATCGCAACCTGGGCGGACAACGTCTACGTTAAGATTCCGGCGCTCAACACCAAGGGCGAGTCCACCGCCGCGCTGGTCAAGCGCCTTTCCGCCGATGGCATCAAGGTGAATGTCACCACCATCTTCACGCCCGAGCAGGTCGACGAGTTCGTCGATGCCGTCTCTGCCGAGACCCCCTCTATTCTGTCTATCTTTGCCGGCCGAATCGCCGATACCGGTGTCGATCCGCTGCCCCTCATGGCAGAGTCCGTAAAGAAGGCTGCCGTCAAGCCCGCCGCCGAGGTTCTCTGGGCATCCACGCGTGAGGTGCTCAACATCTTCCAGGCAGAGTCTGTTGGCTGCCAGATCATTACGGTCCCCAATGCCCTTCTTGCCAAGCGCAAGAATTTCGGGAAAGATTTGCTTGAGTACTCGCTTGATACGGTCAAGGGCTTTGCCCGCGACATTCAGGCGCTTGGTTTTCATATCCTGCCCGAGGAGTAGGGGGCGAGCATGCTGACCGATCTTCTTAAGCCCGAGCTTGTTGCCTGCCATGTCGAGGCCTCCGATTGGGAGGAAGCGATCAAGGCGTGCGGCAAATTGCTCGTAGACGCCGGCAAATGCGACCAGAGCTATGTCGACGCCATGATTTCATCGGTTCACAAATTCGGTCCCTATATGGTTCTGGAAGAGGGCATCGCCATGCCCCATGCCCAGGCCGATGGCAACGTGAGCGAAGCGGGAATCTGCATCGTCACGCTTGATCCTGCGGTTGCGTTTGGACATGAGGATTTCGATCCGGTTCACGTGCTCGTGGGCATCTGCGCGCCCGACCCCAAGGCCCATCTTGGCTGCTTGGCGGAGCTTTCGCAGATGTTCGAGGACGAGGACTGCGTTGCCAAGCTCAGCGCGTGCGATACGCCCGAGCAAGTTCTGGAGACCATGCGTTCATTCTTTTAGGCCTTAATGGCACGGCGATGCGTCGCCGCTTTTGGATAGACGGGAAAACCGTCACGTGTAGGAGAGGAAGGTTGCCATGCATATCATCACCGTATGCGGAAACGGCATCGGGTCCAGCCTGATGCTCGCTGGCAAAGTCGAGGAGCTTTGCGAGGAGGAGGGCATCAAGGCCGACGTTGAGTCTATGGACCTGAACGGTGCTTCTTCCGCAAATCCGGATCTGTTCATCACCGTTAAGGAGCTCGCTCCCGAGCTTCACGGTAACGTCGTGATCGTTCGCAGCTATGTGAACAAGAAGAAGATCCGCGAAGACGCCCTCGAGGCAATCAAGGCGGCCGCCGCTAACGCCTAAAGCGGCACAAAAAAGGGCGGTTCCCTGTGGAAGAGGGAAACGCGCCCACGTTAAAAAGAAAGGAAGCCCAGATGCAAGTCATCCTTCCCATACTTGAGTTTATCCAATCGATTCTGACCAAGCCAGCATGGATTATGGGCCTGTTCGCTTTTGTCGGCCTTGTCGCGCTTAAGCGTCCCGCCCACAAGGTGATGACGGGCACCCTGAAGCCGATCCTTGGCTACATCATGCTGTCTGCCGGCGCCGCTGTTGTTCAGGAGAACCTTGCTCCGCTGGGTACCTTCATCGAGACCGGTTTCCACATCACCGGCGTCGTGCCCAACAACGAGGTCGTCGTTTCGATGGCCCAGAGCGTCCTCGGCGTTCAGACCATGATGATCCTGATTCTCGGCTACGTCGTGAACATTATCATTGCTCGCTTTACCAAGTTTAAGTACATCTTCCTGACGGGCCATCACAGCATGTTCATGGCTTGCCTGCTGTCTGCTGTTCTGCAGGCATCTGGCTTCGAGGATGTCCAGCTTATCATTGTGGGCGGTATGTTCCTGGGCCTCGTGAGCGCCATGCTTCCCGCCGTCGGCCAGCGTTTCACCGAGAAGGTTACCGATGGCGACGAGATCGCCATGGGTCACTTCGGCTCGCTTGCCTACTATATCTCCGCTGCAGTCGGTACGCTGTTTGCTAAGGACGCCGAGGAGAACAGCACAGAGAAGATCGAGGTTCCCGAGAAGTATGCCTTCCTGCGCGACACCACCATCTCCACGGCTCTTACCATGGCCTTCTTCTACCTGGTGACTGCTTTTGCCGCTTACATCGCAGATCCTGCGGTTGTTACTGAGACTGCTGGCGGCGACAACGTGATTGTTTACGCCCTGACCTGTGCTCTGTCCTTCGCCGTCGGCGTCACCATCGTCTACAACGGCGTCCGCATGATTCTCGCCGACCTGGTCCCGGCCTTCCAGGGCATCTCCAACAAGCTGATCCCCGGTGCCATCCCCGCCGTCGACTGCGCCGTCTTCTTCCCCTACGCTCCCACCGCCGTCATTCTCGGCTTTGTCGCTTCCTTTATCGGTGGCGTGGTCGGTATGTTCATCGTGGGCGCTACCCTCGGTATCTTCATCATCCCGGGCATGGTTCCTCACTTCTTCTGCGGTGCTACCGCCGGCATCTACGGCAATGCTACCGGTGGCCGCAAGGGTGCAGCTCTTGGCGCTTTCGTCAACGGCCTGCTCATCACCTTTGCCCCTGCTCTGCTCCTGCCTGTTCTTGACGTCTTCGGCTTCAAGAACACTACGTTCGGCGACTTCGACTTCTCCGTTATTGGTATTACGCTCGGCCGCGCTGCCGAGGCCTTCGGTACCACCGGTGTCTACGCGATTCTCGCTGTCCTTCTGATCGTCGCCTTTGTCCCCAACTTCATCCACACCAAGGGCGCTGTGATCAACCACGTTGAGGAAGAGTAATCCAGGCACACTTTAAGCCCTAATCGGGCGGAGCTCCGATAACCGGCTCCTACACGGAAGCGGTGACGTCTCAAATGAGGCGTCACCGCTTTTTGTTTTGAAGTGGTTGTGAAAACGTATTGACGAAGCATCGTCTCTGCGCCGTGAGCGGAATCAAACGCAATGAATGGCAAAAACGTTTTGCTGCTGGGGTGTCGATATAAAAATGGTAAAACCGTAAAACCGTTCACCGACAAGGTAAAAATCCGCAGTTCACGCCTTGATAAACGTAGGTAAAGTGTTTACCAGCTCAACAGCCCTTTGCAAACGAAAGGAATCAGGCAGATGGCAATCAAGGTGTTCGCTGACGGTGCAAACCTCGAGGGCATGCTCGACATGTACGAGAACGGCAACGTTCAGGGCTTCACGACCAACCCGTCCCTTATGAAGAAGGGCGGCGTGACGGATTACCGCGCGTTTGCCAAGGAGGTCTTGACCCACATCACCGATGTGTCCGTCTCGTTTGAGGTCTTTGCCGACGACGTCGAGACCATGGAGGTCGAGGCTCGCGAGATCGCTACCTGGGCCGAGAACGTCTACGTCAAGATTCCATGCGTGACCACCAAGGGCGAGTCCACCGCCGAGCTGGTCCGCAAGCTTTCGGCTGACGGCATCAAGGTCAACGTCACCACCATCTTTACGCCCGAGCAGGTCGATGAGATGGTCGAGGCCGTTGACGCCGAGACGCCGTCCATCATCTCGCTCTTTGCCGGCCGCATCGCCGATACCGGCGTCGATCCCATTCCGTTTATGACGGAGTCGGTCAAGAAGGCCGCCGCCAAGCCCAACTGCGAGGTCCTGTGGGCGTCCACGCGTGAGCTTATCAATATTTACCAGGCGGAAGGATGCGGTTGCCAAATCATCACGGTGCCCAACAGCATCCTGGCCAAGCGCAAGAACATCGGCCGTGATCCGTACGAGGTCTCGCTCGACACCGTCCGCGGCTTTGCCAAGGATATCGCCTCGCTCGGCTTCCATATCCTGCCGTAACGCGAACACTGGCTGCGCTGCGAGTTGTTCGCCCGGCCTTTCCTTTCCCTATCGCTCATGCGCTCCGCGAGGGTCGCGCTAGGCAAAGGAAAGGCCGGGGCTGCCGACACAAGCTTGCCAGCAAGTTGGCGCTTGGCTTCCATATCCTGCCGTGGACAAAGGTACCCCCGCCTGCGCCGTGCAAAATTGAGAGTATTCAGCAAGGTAAAGGTCTTTATCAGTTAACCGAAGCATGGAACGGCCCCCGTTTTGGCTCTGACGACGCTAAAACGGGGGCCGTTTTTGACTTTATTGCCTCTGAGGGGCGTTCGGAGCGGCGGAAATTGCAGAATACTCGCGATTTTGCACGTCGCTGCAGGGGGTACCCTTGCTTTGGCGGTTTACTTCCCCTGCACCATGGTGAGCGAGATCTTCTTGCGGTCGCGATCGACCTTTTCGACCCACACCTTGACCGTATCGCCGACGCGCACCACGTCGCTCGGATGCTTGACGAAGCGGTTGGCCAGCTTGGAGATGTGCACGAGGCCGTCCTGGTGCACGCCCACGTCGACGAAGGCGCCAAAGTCGACGACGTTGCGCACTGTGCCCTTGAGCTCCATGCCGGGCTCCAGGTCGTCGATGGAAAGTGCTGAGCGGCTAAAGACCACCTCGGGCGCATCGTCGCGCGGGTCGCGGCCGGGCTTCTTGAGCTCGTTGACGATGTCGATGAGCGTGAGGGTGCCACAGTCCAGGTCGCTTGCCAGCGCCGAGATGCTGCCCAGGCGGCGCTCGATGTCGGGCACGCCGCCGCGACTGAGTTCGCTGGCTGCCACGCCTGCGCGCTCCAGGACGGCCGTTGCCACCTCGTAGCTCTCGGGGTGGACGCTCGTGGCGTCGAGCGGGTTCTTGCCGCCGCTGATGCGCAGGAAACCCGCGGCGTTGAGGTATGCCTTGGGTCCCAGCTTGGGTACCTTCTTGAGCTGGCGGCGATCGGTGAAGGCGCCGTTTTCCTCGCGGTAGGCCACGATGTTCTTGGCTACGCTCGGCGTGATGCCCGATACGTATCCCAGCAGGCTCGCGCTTGCGGTGTTGACGTCGACGCCCACGCGGTTGACGACGTCCTCCACCACGTGGCCCAGGGTGCGCGAGAGTTCGGTCTGGTCAAGGTCGTGCTGGTATTGGCCCACGCCGATGGACTGGGGCGGAATCTTGACGAGCTCTGCCAGCGGGTCCTGCAGGCGACGACCCAGGCTCATGGCACCGCGTACGGTGACATCCAGATCGGGGTATTCCTGGCTGGCGAGCTCGGAGGCGGAGTACACCGATGCGCCGGCCTCGTTGACGATGGTGTAGCGCAGCCCGGGCGCCTGCTCGGTGATGAACTCCGAGACAACTTCTTCGGTCTCGCGGCTGGCAGTGCCGTTGCCGATGACGATGGTGTTGACGCCGTCCTTCTTGACGAGGCGGGCGAGCTCGCGCTTGGTGCCGGCGACGTCGTGGCGCGGCTTGGTGGGGTAGACCACGCCGTGGTCGAGCAGCTTGCCGGTCTCGTCCATAACGGCGACCTTGCAGCCGGTGCGGTAGCCCGGGTCGAGCGCGAGCACACGGGCGCCGCGGACGGGGCGCGCCGAGAGCAGGCCCTCGAGATTCTTGGCAAAGACGTTGATGGCCTCGGTCTGGGCGCGGACGGTGAGCTTGGCGCGGGCCTCGCGCTCCAGTGAGGGAGCCATGAGGCGTTTGTAACCGTCGGCGATGGCGGCGTCAAAGACGGGCGCAAAGACGCCCTGGCGGCGGGGCCAGCGGCTGCCGAGGCGCGCCGTGGCGGCAGCACCGTCGACGTTCACGCGCACGCGGAGCTTGCCCTCGCGTTCGCCGCGATCGATGGCCAACACGCGGTGGTTGGGGATGCGGCGCAGCGGCTCGTCATAGCTGTAGTAAGGCTCGTAGGGAGTCTTCTCGGCGGGATCGGTGGCCTCGACGACGATGTCGGCGGTGTTTTGTGTAAAGGCGCGCAGGTCGGCGACGTTCTCGGGGTCTTCGGCTACCGTCTCGGCCACGATGTCGGCAGCGCCGGCGAGTGCCTTCTCGGCGGTGTCGAAGCCGGCGTCCTCGTTGACGTAGGCCGCGGCCGCGTCGAGTGCGCTGCCCTTGGCCGAGGCCTGCATGATGATCATATTGGCGAGCGGCTCCAGGCCGGCCTCGCGAGCCTTCTGCGCGCGGGTCATGCGCTTTTTGCGGTAGGGCTTGTAGAGGTCCTCGACGCGCTGGAGCTGCGTGGCCTCGCGAATTTGCTGCTCGAGCTCGGGCGTGAGCTTGCCCTGGGCGTCGATGAGCAGGATGACGTCTTCCTTGCGCTGCTCAAGGTTACGCAGGTAGGACAGACGCTCGTCGAGCGCGCGCAGGGCGACGTCGTCCATGCCGCCCGTGGCTTCCTTGCGGTAGCGCGAGATGAAGGGGATGGTGTTGCCCTCGTCGATGAGCTTGACGGCCGCCTCGACGTTGGCAGTCTTAAGGTTGAGCTCGCGGGCGAGCTGGGCGATAAGATCCATGGGACTCCTTGCGTTTAAGGTGCGTTTGCAGCACAGGGCTACCAAGGATACCACCCGCGATGTGACAAAGGGACAGTCCCTTTGTCACATGTCATGTGTAGGTAGCAAAAAGCCCCGCGGGCAGGAGGCTGCTCGCGGGGCGAAGAAGAGGGGCTTATTTGCGGCGGGTCGAGGGGCTCGGCGTAGGGTTTGCCGCGGCCCGCCCGGGCTTTACAGCTCGACGAGGTTGCCGGTCTCGGCGGCCTCCTTGACGGCGTTGAGAAGCGTGAGCGTCTTGACGTTGTCGGCGGGGGTCACGACGGGTTCGACCTCGCGGCGGACGACCTTCACAAAGTGCTTGAGCTGCATCTTGTGCGGCAGTGCCGGATCCACGGCCGGGATCTCCATCTGCAGCGGCTTGTGCCAGTTGGAGGCGCCGTCGTAGGAGAACTGGTGCAGGCGGGGCAGCGACAGGGCGCCCTTGGTGCCGCCGATAAAGTAGGCGTCGGCGTCGAAGGGGCGGTACTGCGGGTCCTCGCGAGCGGTGGCTTCCCAGTTCCATGGGCTGGCGGTGGCGTCGGAGATGGTCATGCTCGCAAGCGCGCCATCGGCAAAGCGGACGTTGACTACGGCGGAGTCCTCGGTCTCAAAACCGCGGGCTGCGCTGGACTGCATGCCCTGGACGGCGACGGGCTCGCCCAGCAGGTAGCGGAGCAGGTCGACGTCGTGCACCAGGTTGACCAGGATCGGGCCGGCACCCTTCTTGCGGCGCCACTCGACATCGAAGTACTCGTCATTCTTATAGATCATGTAGTGGAAGCTCGACACGGTGAGCTTGCCTAGCTCGCCGGACTCGATGATCTCCTTGGCCTTGTTGACGAAGGGGTTGTGGCGACGGTGCTGACCCACGAGCACGGGCACGCCGGCGGTCTCGGCCTCGGCGGCGAAGGCCTGGGCATCCTCGAGGTCGTTGGAGATCGGCTTTTCGACCAGCGGCACGATGTTGCGCTTGACGGCCTCGCGGGCAACGCCCAGGTGCAGGTCGTTGGGCGTGGCGATGATGACGGCCTCGGGCTTGACCTCGTCCATCATCTGGGCGGGATCGGTAAAGAACGGCACGCCGGCGGCCTCGGCCGTGGCGCGGGCGCCCTCAAAGGCGTCGGCGATGGCGACGAGCTCGGCCTCGGGCTCCTCGGTGACAAAGCGGATGTGGTTGCGGCCCATGGCGCCGGCGCCGATGACGGCAATGCGGACGGGGTTGAGCTCAGACATTTCGACTCCTTAACAGTGGTGGCGGTGGAATGTGACAAAGGGACAGTCCCTTTGTCACATCGGCAATTACTAAGCGGACTTCTTCTTGCTGTCGGAGACCATCATGTAGACGGTGAGCACGACGGCGATGGCGGCGATCACGATGGCGCCGTAGAAGGACTGCTGGTAGGCGGCGCTGCCGGCCTCGGCGTGATACAGCACGGCGGTGATGGGCTGGCTGATCCAGGTGGAAGCGGCGTAGCCCAGGAACATGATGCCGTAGTTGACGCCGATGTTGCTGGTACCGAAGGCGCCACCGGTGAGCGGCGGGTAGATGACGAGCAGGGCGCCAAAGCTAAAGCCGAGCAGGGCGAGCGCCACGAAGAACATGCTCTGCGTAAAGCTCATCGACATGATGACGAGCGCGACGATGGTGACGACAAGGCTGATGAGCAGCGACTTGTAGGCACCGAGCTTGTCGATGATCTGACCAAAGGACAGACGGCCGACCAGGTTGGCGCAGGTGTTGACGGAGACGACCACACCGCCGAGAGCGACGGCAGCGGCGCTCGTGGGGTCGGCGAAGAGCTGGACGGCGGCGATGGAGGCAACCTTGCCGACGAGCAGGGTGCCGGCGGTGGCGGCAAAGGCGAAGGTGATGATGAGGACCCAGAAGCGCGGGGTCTTGACCATCTCGCCCGGGGTGAGGTCGCCGAAGGTGCCGGCGTGGGCGCCGCCCTTGGGGGCCTCGAAGCCCTCGGGCAGCCAACCGGCCTCGGGGGCCTTCAGGAACAGGGCGGAGGCGGCGATCATCACAAAGAAGATGATGCCGAGCGCCTTAAGGGCGCCAAAGATGCCAAGGCTCGGGATGAGCAGCGAGGCGAGCACCGGGGACAGCACAGCGGGGCCGGCGGTCGAAGCGGCCAGGGTGATGCCGGAGGCGAGGCCCTTCTTGTCGATGAACCACTTCTGACCGGTGGTGAGCGCCGGGTTGTAGCCCAGGCCGTTGCCGACGGCGGCGACGAGCGAGAACCACAGGTAGAACTGCCACGGCTCGGTGACGGTGCCGGACATGAACCAGCCCACGCCGTAGCACACGGCGGCGGCGATCACGACGTTGCGGGGGCCGATCTTATCGGAGATGCGGCCGGCGAAGATGCCCGTTACGGCCATGATGGTCTGGAAGACCGGGAAGGCCCAGGTAAGGGCGCTGGACCACTCGGGGTAGACGGCGAGCAGGTTTTTGCTCACGACGGAATACAGCGCGATGGAGCTGATGAAGAACATGGTGACGCACGCGGCGGAAAGCACGACGGCGCGACCCTTGTTGGAGTTGGTGGAAGCCATTGGACTCTTTCTAATCGATGTGGGGAGGGGAGGGACTTGTCCCGCACCCCTCTCTACCGGGCGGGTTTACTGGTCGGTCGGCTTGGCGACGCCGGATCCATCGGACCAGAGCTCGACACCCTTGTTCTTAAGGTAGTTGTCGGCGTATGCACGACGGCCGCCGGGCTTGGCGGTGAGGTCGCCCATCATGTTGGAGAAGCCGCCGTCGACCTTGATGGCGTCGCCGGTGGTAAAGTCCGAGCGCTTGGACGCCAGGAACATGACGGCGTTGGCGATATCGCTGACCTCGCCGATGCGGCGCGTGGCGATCAGGCGGCTGCGGCTCTTCTCGACCTCGGGGTCGGCGTAGAAGTTGGCCGACATGGGGGTCTTGACGAAGCAGGGCTCGACGCAGTTGGAGCGCACGCCATACGGGCCCCACTCGGCGGCAAGCATCTTGGACATCATGTTGACGCCGGCCTTGGTGGAGCTGTACACGCCCGAGAACGTCTCGGGGGAGTGGCTGGCGACGGTTGAGATGTGCACCAGGCGACCCTGGCCGGCCTTGATCATCTCGCGACCAAAGCGCTGCGAGGTGATGAAGTAGCCGGTGAGGTTGACGTTGAGCACCTGCTCCCAGTCGCTCAGCGGCAGGTCCTCCATAGCGGCGAAGCGCAGGATGCCGGCGGTGTTGACGAGGACGTCGACGCGGCCGAAGTTGGCGATGGTGGCGTCGACGGCGGCCTGAACCTCGGCCTCGTCGGTGGCGTTCATCTTGTAACCCTCGGCGTGGATGCCAAACTCGGCAGCGAGGTCGGCGGCAGCGGCCTTGACCTTCTCCTCGTCCAGGTCGAGCATGACGACGTTGGCGCCATTGCGGGCGAACTCGCGGCAGATCTCGGCGCCCATACCGCCGAGTGCGCCAGTCACGGCGCAGACATCGCCCTCGAGCTTAAGCCAATTGCTCATAGGAACTTCCCTTCTTGTGCCTCCCAGTGGGTCGCTCCCATTAACCGACCCACGTGGTTTTCGCTGGTTATCGTATGCTTTGCGTTTGCGCAGGTGAATTGCATATTTGTTAGAATGGCGTTAACCGTAGGTTTACACCATGTGCTACAGCCCGTGTCTGTTGAGTGCGTGACCTGCGAAAACGACCCCCTGCGGCACCGTGTGGCCGTACGTGCGAAAACGGAGAGATGACGTGTACGATCGACGACTTGAGGCTATTTCGGCCGCCGCGGAGCTGGGAAGTTTTTCGCGCGCCGCGGCAAAGCTGCGCGTGTCGACGCCGGCGCTCGTCAAGCAGGTATCGGGGTTCGAGGCTGAGTTCGGCATTACGCTGTTCGAGCGTTCGCATTCGGGCGTCAAGGTGACGCCGGCGGGGGCGCTGCTGGTCGACGATGCACGCTCGATCATGCGCCAGTCCGAGGATGCCCTGCGCCGTGCCCGACGCGCAGCGGGCGATGGCGGCGCGGTGCGCCTGGGCGTATCGATGATGTGCCCAGGCCGTCAGACGCTTTCGATGTGGATGGGCGTGCACGAGTTGGAGCCGTCGTTGCGCTTTGAGATCGTGCCGGTGAGCGACCTGTACGACGAGCGCGAGACCGTTATGCGCAGCTTGGGCCGCGAGGTCGATGTGGTGCAGTCGAGCTTTTCGACCCCGCGCTGGGGCGATGCGTGCCAAAAGCTCCTCATCGTCAACGTGCCGTTTTATATCGATGTGCCTCGCACGAGCCCGCTTGCGCGTAAGAGCCGCATCACAGTTGCCGACTTGGAGGGCATGCGCCTGCGCGTGCTGCGCCACGGCAACGACGCCATGGACAGTCTGCGCATCGACCTTTTGGCCGACGGCGGCGTGGACGTGATCGACGTGGACAGCTTCGACTTCGCACTCTTTAACGAGGCCGAGGAGAAAGGCGACGCGGTACTCACCTGCGGCGCGTGGTCGGGCGTGCATCCGGCCTTTGTGGGCGTGCCGTTCCTGTGCGGCCGCGAGGTGCCGGTCTTTCTGCACTACCCGCTCGAGCCCACCCTCCAAGTCCAAAAATTCGTCAACGCCATGGCCCAACTCCTCAAGTAGTTAATTTGTGTGACAAAGGGACAGTCCCTTTGTCACACAAAACGAGGCCCTGGCCAAACGGCCAGGGCCTCGCAAACTTTTATTCCGTTTTTAATGACGGGCTGATCGCGCGCAGGAGGGCGCCCCGGGGGCGGCGGGGTATTTTCTCCGCGCGCAGTTTCGCAGCGAAGCGAGAATGTTTGAGCACGGAGGAATTACCCCGCCGCCCCCGGGGCGCCCTCCGTCAGTAACCGGTCCTACTCCAGCTCAAACGCTCCGGTGTAGAGCTGATAGTAGTAGCCGCGCTTGGCGATCAGCTCGTCGTGGTTGCCGCGCTCGATGATGCGGCCGTGGTCCAGGCAGATGATCGCGTCGGAGTTGCGCACGGTGCTCAGGCGGTGTGCGATGACAAACGTCGTGCGGCCCTCCATGAGCTTGTCCATGCCCGCCTGCACGATTGCCTCGGTGCGGGAGTCGATGGAGCTCGTGGCCTCGTCCAGAATCATCGCCGGCGGATCGGCGACGGCGGCGCGCGCGATCGAGATCAGCTGGCGCTGGCCCTGCGACAGCTGCGCGCCGTTGCCGGTGAGCATGGTGTCGTAGCCGTCGGGCAGGCGGGTGATAAAGTCGTCCGCGCCCGCGAGCTTGGCCGCCTTGATGCACTCCTCGTCGGTGGCGTCCAGGTTGCCGTAGCGGATGTTGTCCATCACGGTGCCGGTGAACAGGTTCACGTCCTGCAGCACCACGCCCAGCGAGCGACGCAGGTCGGACTTGCGAATCTTGTTGACGTTGATGCCGTCGTAGCGAATCTTGCCGTCGGCGATGTCATAGAAGCGGTTGATGAGGTTGGTGATGGTCGTCTTACCGGCACCGGTGGCACCGACAAACGCGACCTTCTGGCCCGGCTTGGCGTACACAGACACGCCGTGCAGCACCTCGTGGTCGGGCGTGTAGCCAAAGTCCACGTTATCCATGACCAGGTCACCACGCAGCGGCACGTACTCGATCTCGCCGGTCGCGCGGTGCGGGTGCTTCCAGGCCCACATGCCGGTGCGGTGGTCGGCCTCCTCGAGCTGCCAGGTGTCGGGATTCACCTGTGCGTTGACAAGCGTCACGTAGCCCTCGTCGGCCTCGGGCTCCTCGTCGAGTAGCTCAAAGATACGCTCGGCGCCGGCAAGGCCCATGACCACGGCGTTGATCTGCTGCGAGATCTGGCCGATCTGGCCGCAGAACTGCTTGGTCATGTTGAGGAAAGGCACCACGACGGCGATGGAGAGCGCCATGCCCGAGAGGCTCAGGTTGGGCACGCCCAGCGCCAGGAAGATGCCGCCGGTCAGCGCGACCAGCACGTAGAGCAAGTCGCCCAGGTTCCCGAGGATCGGCATGAGGATGTTGGCGTACATGTTGGCCTTCTGCGAGACCTCGAAGAGCTCCTCGTTGCGCTCGTCAAAATCGGCCTCGGCGGCGGACTCGTGACAGAACGCCTTGACGACTTTCTGGCCGTTCATGACTTCCTCGATATGGCCCTCGACCACGCCGAGCTCGGTCTGCTGCGCGATAAAGAAGCGCGCGGAGTTGGAGCCGAGCAGCTTGGTCATAAAGGTCATAAAGGCGACGCCGGCAATGATGACCAGGCACATCCACATGCTGTAGTACAGCATGATGAAGAACACGGTGACGATGACGATGATCGTCATGAGCAGGTTGGGCAGCGACTGGCTGATCATCTGACGCAGCGTGTCGATGTCGTTGGTGTAGTGGCTCATGATGTCGCCGCGCTGGTGCGTGTCGAAGTAGCGAATCGGCAGGTCTTGCATGCGGTTGAACATCTTTTCGCGCAGTTTCTCGAGCGAGCCCTGCGTGATGACGGCCATGGCGCGGTTCCAGAAGAGCGAGGAGGCGACGCCCACGGCGTAGATGCAGCCGAGGGTGGTCACGAGCTTCAGAATCTTGGGCTGCGCGGCCGTCCAGTCGCCCGACTGCCACGATTCGCTAATGACCTGCAGCGCGCTCTGGAGAAACGTCGCGCCGATGGAGTTGATGATGGCGCAGAGCACAACGCCGGCGACGACGAGGGGCAAAAGCACCGGGTAGAAGCCAAAGAGCATCTTGATCAGGCGCGTCATGGTGCCGCCCTTGCGGTTGCGCGCGCGCTCGGCGGTAGCGGCCTTACTCATGTGCCTCGCCTCCTTCCTGGGTCTGAGCTTGCGGTGCGGATGCCTCGGTGTCGGCTGCGGCGGTCTCGCCCGCGTCCTCGCCTTCGGCACTCATCTTATTTTGCGAGGTAAAGGTCTCGCGGTAGATCTCGCTCGTCTTGAGCAGCTCATCGTGGTTGCCGATGTCCTTGATGCGGCCGCCCTCCATGACGATGATGCGGTCGGCGTCCTGCACGGAGCTGATGCGCTGGGCGATGATGAGCTTGGTCGTGTTGGGCAGGTAGCTCGCCAGGCCCTCGCGGATCTTGGCGTCGGTCTTGGTGTCGACGGCGCTCGTGGAGTCGTCCAGGATCAAGATCTTGGGGCGACGCAGCAGGGCACGCGCGATGCACAGGCGCTGCTTCTGGCCGCCGGAAACGTTGGAGCCGCCCTGCTCGATCCAGGTGTCGTAGCCCTTGGGGAAGCCGTCGACAAACTCGTCGGCGCAGGCCAGATGTGCGGCCTCGCGGACTTCCTCGTCGGTGGCGTTCGGGTCGCCCCAGCGCAGGTTCTCGGCGATGGTGCCGCTAAACAGCACGTTTTTCTGCAGGACCATGGCTACCTGGTGGCGCAGCGCGTCCAGGTCGTAGTCGCGTACGTCCATGCCGCCCACGCGCACGGTGCCCTCCGTGACATCGTACAGACGGGCGATCAGGTTCACGAGCGTCGACTTGGCCGAGCCGGTGCCACCGATAATGCCGATGGTCTCGCCGCTCTTAATATGCAGGTCGATATCGTCGAGCGCCTGGCGGCGGGCATGCTCGGAATACTTAAAGCTCACGTGATCGAAGTCGATGGAGCCGTCGGCAACCTCGTGCACGGGCTCGGTCGGGTTAGCGATCGTGGGCTCGGCGGCCAGCACCTCGGTAATGCGGTGCGCCGACTCATCTGCCATGGTCACCATGACAAAGATCATCGACAGCTGCATTAGGCTCATCAGAATCTGGAAGCCGTAGGTAAAGATGGAGGAGAGCTGGCCCACATCGAACAGGGTGCCCTGGCTCGTGATGATGAGCTTGGAGCCCAGGTAGATGATGACGACGAACGCGCCGTTGACGCAGATGTTCATCATGGGGTTGTTGAAGGCGAGCAACTTCTCGGCGCGGGTGAAGTCCATCTGGACATCGCGCGCGGCGGTGGCGAACTTCTCCTTCTCGTAGTCCTGGCGCACGTAGCTCTTGACCACGCGCATGCCGGTGACGTTTTCCTCGACCGATTCGTTGAGCGCGTCGTACTTGCGGAACACGCGGGTAAAGATCGGGCGCACCTTATAGATGATAAAGAACAGGCCAAAGCCCAGCAGCGGAATGATGACCAGGTAGACCATGGCGACGCTGCCGCCCATGGCGTATGCCATGGTAAAGGCAAAGACCAGCACCAGCGGCGAGCGCACGGCGATGCGGATGAGCATCATAAAGGCCTGCTGCACGTTGTTGATGTCGGTGGTGAGGCGCGTGACGAGCGAGGAACTCGAGAACTCGTCGATGTTGGCGAAGCTGAACGTCTGGATCTTGTAGAACAGGTCGCGACGCAGGTTCTTGGCAAAGCCGCAGCTGGCATGGCTGCAGGTGATGCCCGCGGCGGCGCCAAAGGCGAGTGACGTCAGCGCGATGAGTACGAGAAGGCCGGCGGTGGGCAGCATCTCGGTAACGGCGGTGCCGTCCTTGATGGCGTCGATCATGTCGGCGGTGATAAACGGGATCATCATCTGGCAGATTACCTCGCCAAGCACCAGCAGCGGCGTGGCGATCGTGACCTTCATGTAATCGCGGATGCTGCCCATAAGGGTTTTAATCATCCAGTTCCTCCCAGGTTACGCGGATTTTCTCGAGCATCTCGGCGAGCTGTTCGCGCTCGTCGTGGGTGAGCGCGCTAAAGGCCTGTTCCCTAAAGCGGATGCGCGAGGCTTGGTCGATGCGGGCCTTCTCCCAGCCGATCTCGGTTAGGCGAATGGTGAGCTGCCGGCGATCTTTTGGATTGCGGCTGCGCTCGATGATGCCGGCGCACTCGAGCTTGGACAGGATTTCGGAAAGCGACCCCGGCTTGAGGTCGAAGTGCATGCCGAGTTCCTGCTGCGACATCTCGCCGTTTTCCTGCTTGGCGAGCAGGCAGACGATGGGCGCCTTGCCGGACACGCCACCGCCGTGAAAGTGCATGTAGTGGCCGCAAAAGCCTAGGCCGCTCAGGATGCGCTTGGCGAGCTTGTCTTCGCCGTTAACTGCTTCGGGCACGTCTGCCGACTCCGAAGGGTCGCCGCCGGGCTCATGCGGGCGAAGGTTAAGGGGTTCATCGCACATGAATTCGTATCGCTCCTTTCTTTAGTTAGGTAGTGGGATTGTTTTGTGCCTAACTAATCTAGGAGTGGCCGACAGGAATGTCAAGGTACCAAACTTATTTAGTTACGGCGCTGCAAAAACATCGGGGTAGTCGTTGGGGACGTTCTTAAACGACTAGTTGTTGGGGACGTTCTTGTTCGACTAGTCATTTAGGAACGTCCCCAACGACTAACTTCAAAACTATGCCGGATTACGGGGCTGAACTGCGGATTGTCGACCATACCGAAATTGGTAAAAAGAAAACCGCAGGTAGAAGGCTTGCTATGATTTGAAAATAGAGGGTGTGGTTGACTCATTCAGGTTCAGCCCCGTAATCCGGTGTAGTTTTGAAATGGCGCTGAATGAGTGGCGGCGAATGAGCCGCAATGAAGCAGGCTGGGCCCCTCGTTTCCGAAACCTTTCCGCAACAAACTGTCCTCCACGGTGCAAGCTTTCGTCCGCAGCGTTCCCTGCGCTACACTTAGTCGCACTGTGGCGCCGCCGCGCCTCGCCCGACCCAAGGGGGACATTCATGAAGAACACTCAGCTGCTGCTGATCAACGATATGTGCGGCTATGGCAAGGTCGCGCTTTCCGCCATGCTTCCGGTGCTGTCGCATATGGGCTACCGCATCCACAACCTGCCGACGGCGCTGGTGTCCGATACGCTCAACTATCCCAAGTTCTACATCCACGACACCACGGAGTACGTGCGTCAGAGTCTCGCCATCTGGGAGGAACTCGGCTTTGAGTTCGACGCCATCTCGACCGGCTTTATCGTGACCGAGGAAGAGACGCGTATCATTTCGGACTTCTGTCACCGCCGCGCGCAAAAGGGCACCAAGGTGTTCGTCGACCCCATCATGGGCGACAACGGTAAGCTCTACGCCGGCGTGCCCGAGTCCACGATTGGCCTTATGCGGCATCTACTGGAGTGCGCAGACTACGCGGTGCCCAACTATACCGAGGCGTGCCTGCTTGCCGATAGGCCTATCGCCGAGCAGATTACGCCCGATGAGGCCCGCGCTCTTGTGGACGCCGTGCGTGAGCTGGGTGCCAAGTCTGTGGTCATTACGAGCGCCGTAGTCAATGGCACGAACGCGGTTATCGGTTACGACCATGTGGCGGGGGAGTACTTTACGATTCCCTTTGAGCTCATTCCGGTCTATTTCCCGGGCACGGGCGACACGTTCTCGGCGGTGCTCGTCGGCCGCGTGATGGCCGGTTGGAGCCTGCAGCGCGCAACGGCCGATGCCATGCGTGTGGTGGCTGAGCTTATCGAGCGCAATGCCGACCAGGAGGACAAGTCCGCCGGCCTGCCCATCGAGGCCTGCCTGGATGTGATTGACCATGAGTAATGCTGGCGAGGGCGGCATCAAGCCTGCGGGCGAGAACAAGCCGCTCGGCGCGCCGCGTGGCAAGCGTCCGCGTATCCGCGTGAGCTGCGTGGACCAGCTGGGTGCGTGCCGCTGCCACCATGGTCACAAGCCCGGCGACGTTTTTGACTTCGACCGAGACCGCGGCAAGATGTGCGCCATGGCCTGCCATGTGGGCTTTCCCTATATCGATATCCTGCGCTATGGCGGAACCGTGCCTGGCAACGAGCCCGGCACGGCAAAGTTCTGCTGCCCCGAGGTCGATACACTGAACGTCTGGCTTGCCGAGATCGTTGACGAGTAGTCGAGCGTAATGTGGCAAAGGGACAGCCCCTTTGCCACATTCGCCGGTGGTGCCCCTTCTTTTGCTTATAATCTCAAATCTCTGCATTTCATTTGATTTTAAGTTCTATAAATTCTGCGTTTCATCGATAATCAAGCGTATAAAACTTTGCATTTCATTTGATGAGACTGAGGGGAGAGCCTATGCTGCGCAGGAAAATAGCGGCAGAGCTGGAGCGTTGGCTGAAGTCTGCCGAGCAAAAGGCCCTATTCATCACGGGTTCTCGCCAGATCGGCAAAAGCTATTCGATTCGCGCATTTGGCAAAGCCAGCCATGCAACCTACATTGAGCTTAACCTCATGGAAAACCGCCAGGCAAAAGATGCTCTTCTCGAGGCGCGGAATGCCGATGATTTCATCAGCAGGGTGACGCTTCTTTCGGGAAAGTCGATTGCACCAGGCAAAACGCTCGTGTTTATCGATGAGGTCCAAGAGGCCCCCGACATCATGACGATGGCAAAGTTCCTTGTTGAGGACGGGAGGTGCCGCTGGGCGTTTTCGGGGTCAATGCTCGGGACTCAGTTCAAGGGCGTCAGGTCCTATCCCGTGGGGTATGTTCGCGAGCTTAGGATGTTCCCGCTCGATTTTGAGGAGTTTTGCTGGGCAATCGGGGTGAGCGAGGGGGCTCGTCAAACGATACGTGACGCGTGTATCAGCGAGAGGCCCATTCCTGATTACATTCATGACGCGATGATGGCAAACTTCAGGACCTATACCGTTGTCGGCGGAATGCCGGAGGTCGTGCAGCGTTTCCTTGACACGCAGGGCGACCTTGCCTCTGTTCGTCAGCTACAGTCAGAGCTCAACGAACAGTACCGGCGGGATATCTCCAAGTATGCAAGCGGGCGAGCCCTTCAGATGCAGAGCATCTACGATCAGCTCCCTATTATGCTCGAGGGCGAAAACAAGCGCTTCGTGCTCAATTCCATTGACCCCAAGGCTTACTACGAGAAGTATCAGCGAGATTTTGTATGGCTTGTCGATGCCGGCGTTGCTCTCAAAGCCGATATCGTAACCGAGCCAAAATCGCCCCTGCTCAAGACGGCGCGGCCATCGCAGTTCAAGCTATATCAATCGGATACGGGCATGTTGATGGCGCGCTACCCCGTTGGAGTCGCCCAAGCGGCGTATCTTGATAGCAAGGAGCCCAATCTGGGCGGCATTTACGAAAACGTGGTGGCCCAGCAGCTGGCCGCCCAAAATCGCCAGCTTTACTACTATCAGACAAAAAAGCGCGGTGAAGTGGACTTTGTGGTCGATGGACCGGATGGGACGGCTGTTCCGATCGAGGTTAAATCGGGCTCCTATTACCACGCGCACGCTGCGCTCGGTCATGTGCTTGATACGGCTGAATATGGCGTAAGGCTCGGGATTGTTTTCTCGAGAGGCAACGTTGAGCGCAACGGAGCGGTTCTCTATTTGCCGCTATATGCGACCTGGGCCCTTTCGGATGTTTTGGGCGACTCCTGCGCCGAGGGGATAAAGCTGGAGGTCAAGCCGGTCTAGGGCCAGTCCCGGATGTGACAAAGGGACAGTTCCTTTGTCACATTCATGAGCGTGGATTTTCTCCCGTTTAGAGCGTGGTTCGTGCGCCCACGAACCTACAGCTGCTCGAGCATGGCGGTGCAGCCGGCGATCACGTCGCGGTAGGTGGCATCGAAATTGCCGGTGTACCAGGGATCGGCCACGTCGCCGGGGCGATCAGTCCAATCGAGCAAGCGCGTAATCTTGCCGTCAGGGTCGTCGCCAAAGATGCGACGCAGGCCACGCGCGTTCTCAGCATCCATATAGACAATATGGTCCCAGTCGCCATACTCCGCGCGACGCACCTGACGTGCACGATGTGCGACGACGGGAATCCCGACTTCGCGTAGCTTGGCAATGGTGCCGTGGTGTGGCGGGTTGCCGATCTCCTCGGTCGAGGTCGCAGCGGAATCAATGACAAACTCGCCCGCGCGCCCGGCGCGCCGCACCAGCTCGGTAAACACGGACTCAGCCATCGTCGAGCGACAGATGTTGCCGTGGCATACGAACATGATTCTGTGCATCCTCGGACTTCCTCTCATATATCAGGATTTCCGCAGGTGATAAATGCTGTTCGTATGTCATCGCCCAGTCGCAGAATCCCGAATCGACTCGTGTATGAGCGGATATTTTCCGCCGCAAAAGTTGTAAATTCGGTTGTAAACCTCGCGGATTTACAACTTCGTACACTTTAGCTTACACGGCACCATCCGTCATGCGGAGCATGTCGTCCCTCACATCCTCGAATCCAAGGTGGGTGTACGTGTTGTATGTCACGCTAATGTCCGAGTGCCCCATGATGTACTTGAGCTTCGCGGGGTCCATCCCCTTGCGAGCCATCTTGGAGCAGAACGTGTGTCGGCATACATGCGGGGTAATCTTGGGAAGCCCCTTCTTGTAAATGCTATTGTGCTTGCGGAGGGAGAGCTGGAAGTACTTCTCCCAGTGCATCGCAACCTTCGGCATGCCGTTTTTGTCCAGAAGCAGGAATCCGCTTACCCCGTCAACGACGGGCTCGACGGGTGGGTTGGCACGCTTTTGAAGGATCGTCTTGAAGCATTCTTTGACTTCCTCGGACATGGGCACGTATCGCTCGCCGCTTTTCGTTTTGGGGCGCTCGATGTAGTACCTCATATCGCTGCCCCTCTGCAGCTGCTTGTTGACGCGGATGCTTCCGTTTCCGAAGTCGAGGTCAGATTTTGTGAGGCCGCAGAACTCCGAGATGCGCAGCCCCGTGTTGAAGAGGATGTAGAACGCTTCATAGTATCGCGAGTAATGCTTATCTCCCTTGATGAAATCGAGGAACCTGCGCTCGTCCCGTGGGGACAAGGCCTCGCGCTCAATGGAGTCATTGACGAGTACGGTGGCAAGCTCGAAGTTGAACGGGTTGCGCCTGATGAGGTCGTCTTCCTCCGCTAGCTGGAAAGCTGGGCGAAGCACTCCTCGAATGCAATGAATCGCGCTGTAGCTTTTCCCGAGTTCGCCTTGAAGATAGATGAGCCAATTCTTCGCGTCGAGCGTCGTTACATCGCCGATCTTCCTGCTTCCGAACTCGTCCTTGGCGAGAAAGTTCATAACCGTCTTATAGCCCGCGCGCGTAGTCGGGCGCACCGCCGTCTTGGTCGCGACGTACTTTTCAACCAATTCGAGAACGGTCATCCCGCTTGGTGCAACGCGGTCAAACAGATCGCGTTGCACCTGCTTCTCGATTTCGCGGAGGCACGGCCCCGACTTTTTGCCCTTGGGAGGGAGGTCGTGCGTGGTAAGCGTCCACGAGTACTTGTACTTCGTCTTGCCTTTCACGTCTTTGAACTTGAAATAGTACTGGCCGTTCGGGCGCTGCCCCTCTCCTTGGCGAAGGATGCGCCCCTTGCTGTCTTTCCTCGTGGGCACTCTTGTCACCTCCTCTCCTTATGGATGTGCCCCGATGCTGCTTCGCTGGTGCATCGGGGCACATAATTGCTAGTGGTACGGGCTGCGCGGGATTGCTTTCGAGAACCCTAGCGACGATTCGTGTTCCAATACAGCAGATCGCTTACAAAGTAATAGCGATGAGATGAGTCATAGCAGTGACGAAGATGCGCAGGCCCGATGCCATCACCGCTGTCTACCATCAACTGCAAAAGCCTGGTTGCCCCAAGAAACTTCTTTGCCTCCTCTTCGTCAACGACCAACATGGCATTTTCGAGCATGCTGTACACAGGGTTCTCAGACGCATCCTGAACACTTGTCTCCTTGCTCATTCGAGCCTCCTTTTCAATCGGCGTTGCTTGCAACGCAATTTCAATTCGACCCGAGAGTACCCGCACCGTTGCGCATCAGCAAATCGAAAAAACCCTGATAAATCAGTATTTTTGCTTGCATCCGTTCATAAATGAGGAGAAAAAAAGTCAGTGCTATATTTCGAGATTCACGGGGTCTCCATACGCATGCCCTTCGCCCGTGCGCATCTCGCTTCGCTCGATGCTCGTGGGTTTATTTGTATGAAGTACGCGGGCGTTGGGCATGGGACTGTCGGCTATGCCGACCGCAGCGCACGCTGCGTCAGTCCCCCTTATGCCCTTTTGCCTTTTTTGCCCCCGAAGCGTATAGCGGAGGGAGCCAAGGCGATTTCTCCTGATATATGGCGTGAAACGCTGTAGAAAACAAGGCATGTTTTAGGGGTTGGATCTGTCGAAGATTGCGACAGTTGTAGAAAGCGCTTCGGAAAGCCCCATAAACGGGGCGATCTTCTCGGAGTTTTTCTACAAGTTCAGGCGTAAAGTGACGACGTGTAGAAAGCGCGTCTTGAGTGCGCGCGGAGCAAAAAATAAAGGGCGCAGCGATTGTTTTCGCTGCGCCCTTCGGCGTCTTTTCAGTCGTAGATTGTCGGAGCGGGCACGAGCTGCCAAGCTGTGCCTAGATGATTTACCCCAAGGACGTACAGGTCAAGCTCCTCGTCGTAGAACACCGGCTCGCCCGTGTGATCCATGACAAACGACGGGTCCTGTATGATGTACCACTGGAAAATCTCCTCCCACGGCGCCCAGTCCCCGCTCACAAGCTCAAGCGGGCGTTTTGCCATCTCGTTTGCGAGCACCATCCCGCCGCACGTCTCGGCGAGGTCGGCGTAGGTCTTGATGCCGTAGTCACTCATCGCCCTTCCCCTCCGCTTCCCGCTCCTCGATTCGCTTGAGGTATTCCGCCACGCAGTAGCGCATGGTGCGCAGGGCCTCGCAGTCGATGCTCTCCGCGAGGATGTCCCCGTCGAGTACGACCTCGCCCAGAGCGTTCACGAACCGCCACTCCATCACGTTGTCGATGCGCTTGAGCACGTCCTTCAGGGTGCTGCTGTCGCGCATGGGGGCGTTCCCGTCCACCTTCGCCATGCGCTCAAGCTCCTTGGCCTTCGCCGAGCAGATGCGGGCGGTGCGCCTGAGCACCTGCGCCCTCCACATGGCCTCCTCCTGGGGGCTGTTGGGTTCAAGACGCTCCTTGTCCATCGTGTACCTCCTTATCTTCGTTTCAGAGGCACCCGACGCCGCAGGCGTCTTTCACGCATGCCCATCCAAAGCCCGCCGAAAGATCTCGAAAGCCCTTCAAAGGTCGGTGCGCCGTCGCTGATCCTGTTTCGCGGTATTCCGGAGCATCTGGGCAAAAACAAAGGGGAGCACCCGTTATACGGATGCTCCCCTTGTTTGGGAAACGGACACCTGCACGCGACCGGAGGGAGCGCGCGGGTCTGTGAGGGCTATGCCCGAACACAGTACGTGCCGTTATGGTTTCGTCGTTACTGACGAGCACCGCACGAACTGCAATACACGTAGTCCACGTAGTCCTCGTAGTAACCGTGGTCTTCCTGATGGGAACCGACCTGAACCTGCACGGTCTTTTTGATGTTCTGGTAGCTGGAGTAATCCACGCCGTTGTACAGGCCGTTCTCGTCGGCGTTACGCAGGGCGTTGACGATGATGGCATTGAGGTCGTCCCGCGTGAATCCGTTCTCGAACCAGTACTCCGGTCCTTTTGCGATGTATTGGCCGGGAGTGCCGGTTGGGACATAGAAACGCGCTCCGTAGACTGTCTGCGTCTCGTAGTCGGGGACCGTCACCATGTTGGATACCCACCTCTGTGCGGTGTGCTGTGTCCACGAATGCTGGTGGGCAGGCGTGCTCGGCTTGTGGGAACCGCCGGCGTTTCCAGAGTTGGAGTTTCCGGTGTTGGAGCCGGAAGCGTTGGCGTTTCCGCCGGAAGGCTTGTCGGCGGGCTTGCCGATGGTGTCGGCGGGCTTGCCGTCGATATCGACACCCTCCTCGGCCTTGGATGCGTTCTCCTTCGTCTCGTCGGAGACGTTCGGGTTGGCGCTCACGTTACCGTCGAGCTTGTCGAGGATGCCAGTGCCCGCATCGCCCTTCAAGGTCACGTCGCCGTTCTTGATGGCGTCCTTGGTCTTGTTGACGATGTCCGCGAGCATATCGTCGGTGACCTTGTCAGCGGGAATCTGCGCCATAGGGCAGTTGATGGCAGGTGCGGTCTTCGCGTCGGCGTCGACGGTGATGTCGACGGGAGCGCCCGTGTCGTAGATGTCGAATGCGGAACCGTCGGAGTTGACGGGGCTGACGAAGCTCACGGTGTAGTCGCCCTCGGCGAGTTCGACTGTGGAAGTGCCCTTGTTGCCATCGGCATCGGGGGTCACCGCGTGGTAGAAGTCCACGTCGTTGCTCTCGATATGGGCGATGGCGGGCGTGGAGTTCTCGTCCCAACCGTTGTCGGCCGTGACGTTGAGGGTCACATCGACAGTTCTTGACTCCTGCTGTTCTGGTTGTTGCTCGGACGTTGCGAACGCTCCACTTGCCACGGCTATCGCAACAACGATCGCAA
>JAGZQO010000011.1 GCA_018382125.1 Collinsella sp. | reverse complement strand
GGGCCGGCCGGTCCGGCCCTCAGGGTATCGGGTTCCCACATTCATCCGCACATGTGCGGATGAATGTGGGAGGTGTTCGGATGAAGTCGATAATCAAGGATATGTTCAAACAAGGCGTTTGTTGCACAACACCTGTTTAATGGGGTAGGGGGTTAGGTTATACTAAGTTTAACTGTAGGCCGGTATTGATGTAATCAGCTTCAGGCTCGGCATCCAGTGGACACCCGATTTGCTATTTGGCTGTCCTGACGTTCGTTTGGCGTCTCGACGTAAGCTCGGCCCCGGAGCCCGTTCGAGCTGTTCCTATTCCTTGAAAGGGGAAAAATGGACATATCGAGAAAGACTGACTATGCCCTTCGCATGCTTGCGATGCTTGCCGAGGAGCCGGAGCGGTTGCTTTCTGTTCGCACTGCCGCCGAAGAGGTCAACGTGCCCTATTCGTTCGCGCGTTCGATCCAGCATGGCTTGGTTCAGGCTGGCATCGTGGAGAGCCTGCGTGGCGTCCATGGCGGCATGCGTCTTAAAGTCAGTCCGGACGACGTCACCATTCGTCAGGTCGTCGAGGCCGTTCAGGGCCCTATGGTTATGAATGATTGCACCGCACCCGATGGTGACTGTGCACGCATGGGCACGTGCTGCTATCATCCCCTGTGGGCCGGAGCTCAGGCGTTGATGCGCGACTACCTCGATTCCGTTTCGCTCGGCGACATCGTCGCTCACCGCCAGTTCCCGGCCGTCGATCCCAAGTTCGCCGACCGCGAAGCGTTTCCCGAGTACGCCACCTGCGCGTGCGCTTACCGGGAGGAATAGCGCCGCATAAGGAGCATAGCCATGATTCAGGACCCCTTTCGTTCGATGATTCGTTCGGAAGGGGTCCTGCGTTATCGCGACCTTCCGTGGCGCCGTACACGCGATCCGTACATCATTTGGCTTTCTGAGGTTATGTTGCAGCAAACACAGGTGCCGCGCGTGGAGACGCGTATGCCGGCGTGGCTCGATCGCTTTCCGACTGTTCGGGCGCTCGCTCAGGCTGTCCCTTCCGATGTCTTGGATGCGTGGCAGGGGATGGGCTATAATCGCCGCGCCTTGGCGCTTCACAGGGCTGCACAGTGCGTTGTAGAGGACTGGGATGGGGAGTTTCCACACGAGACGCGTGACTTGGTCGCTCTGCCTGGTATTGGCCCGGCAACGGCGCAGGGTATCCGGTCGTTTGCGTTTGATCTTCCGGGCGTGTATCTGGAGACCAATGTGCGCACGGTCTTTCTGCATCACTTCTTTCCCGATGTACCGGCTGTTCCCGATCGCGAGCTGGTGCCGCTGATTCAGGCGGCCTGTCCGGCGGCCCCCGGTGCGTCGGCGGACGAGATCGCTCCCTTTGCCGTGCCGCTCGATGATGCCGACACGCCGCGCGCGTGGTATTACGCGTTGCTAGATTACGGCGCATATCTAAAAAAGACGTTGCCCAATCCGTCCAGGCGGTCGGCGGGCTATAGCCGTCAGTCCAAGTTTGAGGGCTCGCGTCGCCAAAAGCGCGCGCATATCGTGCGTATGTTGCTGGCAGCGCGCGATGGGCAGCCGGCGGGGATTACGCTTGCTGATGCCGTGGTGGGCGTTAACGAGATGGAAGCGGCAGCCGGTCGCGGGCCGGTCGAGTGCGACTTGATCGCGGGCATTCTAGCTGACCTGGAGCGCGAGGGCTTTTGCCGAGCCGAGGACGATCGTTGGTTGAGTGTGTAGCCCGCTCAAATCTGAAGAACGGGATTGTAAGGTTTAAATTCGCGGCTTGAGGGCATCCTAAAGACAAGGTCGCTCAAAGCCTATGGGCGGCACGTGTTGAAGGGAAGTACACCTATGGATTTTGAGAATTCCCAAACCAAGAAGAACCTCGAGACCGCTTTTGCCGGTGAGTCCCAGGCACACACCAAGTATCGCTACTACGCATCTAAGGCCAAGAAGGATGGCTACGTTCAGATTTCGAATATCTTTGCCGAGACGGCGGGCAACGAGTCCGAGCACGCCAAGCTGTGGTTTAAGTATCTGCACGACGGCGCCGTTCCGGGCACTCTGGACAACCTGCGCGACGCCGCCGCGGGCGAGAACTACGAGTGGACCACGATGTACGACGAGTTCGCCAAGACCGCCGAGGAGGAGGGCTTTGCCGAGATCGCCGAGAAGTTCCGTGGTGTCGCCGCCGTCGAGAAGGCCCACGAGGAGCGCTACAACAAACTCGTCGAGCGCATCGAGTCGGGCGAGGTGTTTGAGCGTGAGGGCGTGAAGGTATGGAAGTGCCTGAACTGCGGGCACCTGCACGTTGGTGCCGAGGCGCCTGAGGTGTGCCCGGTGTGTAACCACTCGAAGGCGTACTTTGAGGAGCAGGTGGTGAACTACTAGCGCGTGGCGCTGGCATGAGCTGGGCCGGGAGGGCGGGATTACCTTCCCTCCCCGCTCACGGCTCCGCAGGGTCGCGTTGAGGGAAGGTAATCCCGCCCTCCCGGCCCGCTTTGGGTCGTCGCGTGCTCGCTACAGAAAAGCTGATTAGAAGTTTGTGTGCCGCCCCTTTTGGGCGGCACGTTTTGTATAGGGATTGGGTTGCGGCCATTTGGTTGAAGGTTCGGTTATTTGGTTGACGGGGCTTGCTCCGGGTTGGGGCGGCGCCGTTGTTTAGGGGGTACACTGGGTGGCGACTTTTAGTTTATCTACTACCTGATGGGGTGTTTTTTATGGGCAAGAAGTCTCGGGCTCGGGTTGCTGCGGCGGGAACTCGCAAGGATCCTGGTCGTCGGGTTGCCGAGGGTAAAAAGGCCGATCGTGCCGAGAAGGACAAGAAAGTCGGCGCGCATGCTCATCCTGAGTGGGCGCCTCATTTGAATTCGGCTAGTGAGGATTTGACTGCCAAGTTGTTTACTCTGGTCGAGGTAATTTTGGGCGTGGTGCCCCTTGTGGTTATCGGTTTATTCTTGGCTTCGAAGGACGCCACGAGTGTCGATAAACTCACCGAGGTCTTTTCGCAGGACCCCTCGATGGTGGTCTCGTTTATTTCTGCGTGCTTGCAGCCGTTTGTGGCGTACATGCTGTATATGGTCTACCGCAAATACTGCGAGGGTGATGCGGGCTTTGCCGCCGGTAACCTGATCGGTCTTTTGTGCTCCGAGATCCTACTGCTCAATATCCCGGGCGTCATCGGTATGGGCATCTTGCTGTGGCGTGTTTGGCGCAACGTCGCCCCGCACTTTGAGAGCTGGTTGTTTGAACGCCGTGCAATGGGCGTGCTGGCAGACATCGCGGGCTCGCTCGTGATTCTAGCCTTGGCGTTTATGTGCGCCACCGCCACCCGAGGTCTCGCGGGCATCTAAAGCTGCCTCCACCGACTGCGGAGCACGGGGCGGGGAAACACCTTTCCCTCTCGCTCACGGCTGCGCAGGTCGCGCGAGGTAAAGGTGTTTCCCTACCCTGTGCTCCGGCTTCGGGTCGTCGCGTGCTTGCTACTGAAAAACTGATAAGAAGTTAACGTGCCGCCCCTTTTGGGGCGGCACGTTTTTGTATGGGGTCCCTGTCTTCACAATTTCCGTCAAGCTTTTGGTTAGATTTTGGTCAGTTGGCGTAAGGGTGGAAGGCCAAAAGATTGCTGACGAAAAAAGCTCAGAGAAAGTGCTGGTAGGGGAGTTGTTGAGCTTTTCGACAGCTTTTGAGCAAAAGAAACTTTGTGGCTATTGCCGGCGATTGCGTTGTCGCGGTCATGGCGGTGCGGGATGCTGGTCGTAAGCGTCGAATGCTCCGATTTTGGAGGCCAGCATGGATCTGTTTCTTGAGACTCCGCAGCAACAAGCTGAGCGCATGCTGCGTCAGCAGCAACGACTCATGGAGATGCAAATGCAGGGGGCGGCAACCCAGCCCCCTGCGCAAAATGCCACGCCTGTGGTTTCGCCTGCGGGCGAATCGGCACCAGAGGCCTATTCCGTACAGCAAGATTCATATGCGCAGGAGCTCGCGTTCGACAAGCGTCGTGCGCGTCGTCGCCGCGTGGGCCAGCGCCTGCGCACATTGGCGATGATCGTGCTCATCCCGCTGGGGCTTGCGGTCATCTTTCTGGCGTCGTATGCCCTCACGTGCATCCTCAACGGCGCATCGCCCAACGAGGTGCTCCAACATCTGTCAGCCCTCGGCCAGCGCCTAGGCGATGTCATAACAACAATCCGCACCGGCTGGGAGAGTTAGCGTTTTAGTGTCCGCGGCTCTAGGAGAAATTTGTCTGCAAGGCAGTGAGTGATCCGTGTGTGTGGCGGGGTAAGATTGATCGCGGTTTTGATTGGTGCTCGATTGGGTTTGTTGGGCGGAGTTTATGTCTGCTATTGATATTGTGCTTGTTGTGATCGCCTTGGTGGCGGTGGGGGTTGCTGTGGCTTGCGCCCTCCAGCTCAAGAGCCTGCGTGCCGAGTTGCGGGAGCGTGGCGACAGTAGCGCGGAAACGCTGGCAGCACTCGAGCAGGCCAACAACGCGCTCGATGCCCTGAACGTCGCGCTGGCCGAAACTCGCCGCACGGCCAATGCCATCGCGCAGCAGCAGACGACAGATGCGGCCGTGGAGCAGCAACGTTACCTGACCATCGCACGTGAGTTTTCGCAAGCTGGTGACCGGATGGATGACCTGCGCCGTGAGACGGCTCAACAGCTTGGCGCCAACCGCGAGGGCATCGAGCGCCGCCTGGACAAGGTTCGCGAGACGGTCGATGCCCAGCTGGGCGCCATCCGCAAGGACAACAACGTTCAGCTCGACCAGATGCGCGCGACGGTGGACGAGAAGCTTTCCCGTACGCTCAACGATCGCCTGTCTGCATCGTTTAAGCAGGTGAGCGACCAGCTCGAGGCCGTGTACAAGGGCCTGGGCGACATGCAGTCTATCGCCACCGGCGTGGGCGACCTTAAGCGCGTGCTGGGCAACGTTAAGGCGCGTGGCATTTTGGGCGAGGTGCAGTTGGGTGCAATCCTGGCGGACATCCTTACGCCCGACCAGTATCTGGAAAACGTCGCCACCAAGCCTGGCGCCTCGGAGCGCGTTGAGTTTGCCGTCAAGCTGCCGGTAGACGAGGGCGATCCCGTGCTGCTGCCGATTGACTCCAAATTCCCGGGCGACGCGTACGAGCATCTGCTCGACGCCCAGGAGTCGGGCGACGCGGAGGCCGTCGCCGCTGCGCGCAAGACGCTCGATGCGATGGTGAAGCGCGAGGCAAAGGACATCTGCGAAAAGTACCTGAGCGTGCCCGCGACGACCAACTTTGGCATTCTGTTCGTGCCGTTTGAGGGTCTGTACGCCGAGGTCGTCAGTCGCCCCGGGCTTATCGAGACCCTGGGCCGCGACTATCATGTCAACGTTGCCGGTCCCAGCACCATGGCCGCCATCCTTAACAGCCTGCAGATGAGCTATCAGACGTTTAGGCTGCAAAAACGCACCGATGACGTGCTGCGCGTACTTTCCGCCGTCAAGGCTGAGCTGCCGCGCTATCAGGCGGCGCTGCGCCGCGCCCAGCAGCAGATCGAGACCGCGGGCAAGACGGTCGAGGGCATTATCACCACGCGCACCAACGTTATGGAGCGCAAGCTCAAGGACATCGACGCCCTGGAAGATGCCGAGGAGGCCGACGAGATTTTGGGCTTGGAGTCCGCAGGCTTACTTGCGGGCCAGGAAGACGAGGGCTAGCCGCAACGGACGGCGGGGCGTCGGCGCAAGCGCGGGGCGCGGGCGCTTTTCGCATCGTGCTTGCCTGAAGTGCGCTTTAGTGTGCAACAATGGCGTTTCGCCCTATCAGACGCGAAAGGAAGCCCATGTCTCAGAGAAGCACCAGTCCGCTCAAACGCTCCACCGTGCGCCGCACGTTGCAGCGTTTTTGGGATGTCACGCGCACGCAGCCGCTGATCGTCTTTCTCTCGGTATTCTCGTCGGCGGGCTATATCTTTTTGCTTACGTTTGCCAACACCTACGTGATGGCGCTTATCGTCGACCGCGTCCAGGCCGGCCCCGTGGCAGGCGACCAGGTGTTTGAGGTCTTTGGCCCTTACATTCTGGCGCTCGTGCTCGTTAACCTGGTAGGCCAGATCCTCTCCAAGCTGCAGGACTACACTGTCTACAAGCTCGAGATTGCGGGCAACTACCACCTGGCACGCCTGTGCTTTGACACGCTCTCCAATCAATCCATGACATTCCACACCAGCCGATTTGGCGGATCGCTTGTGAGCCAGACGAGTCGTTTTATGAGCGGCTACACGGGGCTGGTGGACGTGACGGTGTATTCGCTCATCCCCACTATCACCTCGGTCATCTGCACGGTAGCGGCGCTCGCCCCGGTGGTGCCCACATTTACCGTGATCCTGGTGGGCATCATGGTCGTCTACATTGCGTTTGTCTGGCTTATGTATAAGCGCATCATGCCGCTTTCGGCCGCGACGTCCGCCGCGCAGAACAAACTGTCGGGCGTGCTGTCCGACGCGGTCACAAACATCCTGGCCGTCAAGACCTGTGGGCGCGAGGACTTTGAGCGCGACCTGTTCGATGCCGCCGACCGCGCCGCGCGCGACGCCGAGACGGTTTCGATGCACGCCATGATGCAGCGCAACTTTACGACCTCGGGCCTTATCGTCATTACCATGGCCGTGGTGAGTGTGTTCGTCGCGGGCGGCAACGCGTGGTTTGGCATCTCGGCCGGCACGCTCGTCATGATCTTTACCTATACGTATAACCTCACTATGCGTCTGAACTACGTGAGCTCCATGATGCAGCGCATCAACCGTGCGCTGGGCGATGCGGCCGAGATGACGCGCGTGCTGGACGAGCCGCGTCTGGTGGCGGACGACGCGAATGCCCCCGAGCTCAAAGTGACCGAGGGCGCGATTGATTTTGAGCACTTGAGCTTTGCATACCGTGACGCCGCGGCAGGCGAGAGCGTGTTCAACGACCTGACGCTTCATGTGGCGGCGGGCCAGCGCGTGGGCCTGGTGGGCAAATCGGGCTCGGGCAAGACGACGCTCACCAAGCTGTTGCTGCGCCTGGACGACGTGCAGGGCGGCCGCGTGCTCGTGGACGGTCAGGACGTCTCGCGCTGCACGCAGCAGAGCCTGCGCCGCCAGGTTGCCTACGTGCCGCAGGAGGCGCTGCTGTTCCACCGCTCCATTCGCGAGAATATCGCCTACGGCCGCCCCGACGCCACTGACGAGCAGATTCGCGAGGCAGCGCGCCTGGCCAACGCGACCGAGTTTATCGATCGCTTGCCCCATGGCTTTGATACCATGGTGGGCGAGCGGGGCGTTAAGCTCTCGGGCGGCCAGCGCCAGCGCGTGGCCATCGCCCGTGCCATCCTCACCGACGCGCCGATTCTGGTGCTCGACGAGGCGACCTCTGCCCTCGACAGTGAGTCCGAGGCGCTGGTGCAGGAGGCGCTCGAGAACCTGATGCGCGGCCGCACCTCCATTGTGGTGGCGCATCGCCTGTCCACCGTGGCGGCGCTCGACCGCATCGTGGTGCTGGCGGACGGCGAGATTGTCGAGGACGGCACGCATGCTCAGCTCGTCGAGGCGGGCGGCGAGTACGCAAGCCTGTGGGGACGCCAGACCGGCGCATTTTTGGAGGCGTAAGGTCCCCGTACGTGGGACAATCGTTTCCGTGAAGTTATGTTTTTGCCGAGCCGAGGAGTCGATATGCCACGCGAGACCAATGCCGCCAAACGCGAGCGCGCCATCGAGGTGTGCGAGCGCCTTAACCGTCGCTATGGCCCGGTCGAGTGCTTCTTGGACCACGAGAATCCCTTTAGGCTGCTCATCGCGGTACTGCTCTCGGCTCAGACGACCGACGCGCAGGTCAACAAGGTGACGCCCCAATTGTTTGCCCAGTGGCCCACGCCCGAGGCCATGGCCGGAGCAAGTGTGACCGACGTGGCGGACACCATTAAGTCGCTCGGCTTTTATAAGAGTAAGGCCAAGCATGCCGTGGAGGCCGCGCAGATGATCGTCGCCGATTACGGCGGCGAGGTGCCGGCAGACATGAAGGAACTCGTCAAGCTGCCGGGCGTTGGGCGCAAGACGGCGAACATCGTGCTCAACGTGGGGTACGGCATCGTGGAAGGCATCGCGGTGGATACGCACGTCAACCGCATCGCGCACCGCCTGATGCTGAGTCCCAAGACGCACGCCAAAGAGCCGCTCAAGACCGAGCAAGATCTGCTCAAGATCTTGCCGCACGAGTATTGGGAGTCGGTCAATCACCAGTGGATCACCTTTGGCCGCGAGATTTGCGATGCCCGTAAGCCCAAGTGCGACGAGTGCCCGCTGGCAGACCTTTGCCCCAGCGTGCGTGTGACGGGATAGGGCCCGGCACGTTTTGCCGGCACTCGAAGACGGCGACCAATGTTGCGCAACACATTTGGGCTGCGAAGGCTCAATATGATGGCGGCAGATACCGTTTGTTGTGAGGGGATGCCCGAATATGTTTTGCACCAAGTGTGGCTCCGAGATGCCCGACGGAACCGATTTTTGCACGAACTGCGGGGCACGCATGGGCGCCGCTTCTCCGGCTGCCGCGCCTGCTGAGCCCGCACCGATGCCGGTGGCAGGGATGCCTTCCGTGCAGGGTGCCGTACAAAAGAAATCGCATAAGCGCGCGGTGATTGTCGGCATGTGCGTGGCGGGCGTGCTCGTTGCCGGCGGTGCCGCGCTGGCACTGACCGGCGTGCTGGGTCCGCTTGGGAAGGGCAATTCATCGCAAATAACGGTACTTGGGTCCGACGAGGGTTCGGCCGAGCACAAGGACAAGGGAAGCGCCAAGGAGAAGCCTGCCGATGAGCAAGAAGAGCCGGAAGAGACCGAGCAGACGGGCAGCAGCGTAAAGGTCGACCTCAATGACCAGGCAACCTATGCCGCCGCGAATCTGTTCCTGTCGAACTTTACGGAGGAGCACTTCGATCGGGACTGGTATCAGACGGGCGGCTTCGATTCGACTGACGGCCTTTCTGATGACGAGAAATACAAGCTGGTTAAGTTTATCTGGTGCCATTTTATTGACAACGCGCCGTATCGAATCGAGAAAGGCGACTATGACAACGGTAATAGCCAGCGTGTGGCGACTGATGTGATCAATAGGGAACTCAATCGCTTGACGGGTCTGACGCTTTCCGATGCCGATATGACTTATGACAGAACGCCGGAGGGGCAGGCGATTCCTGATTCGGCCGAAGCGCATGGTGGGTACTTGTATTTGAAACAGGAATATGGCCAGGGAAATTACAACCCACCGTGTGCCATCGTTACGGGCGCGACTGACCTTGGCGACAACATCTACGAGCTCACCTATGAGGTCTACAGTGCTGGCGGCATGTTACTTCCTTCCGACATCCCCGAGAGCACTTACGGCCTGCCAAAGAACCAGTTCATCGCCGCAATTCAAGCGGACGCATCCATGGGCCGTACCGAGACTTGCACGGTCCGCGTCGCGCAGGGCGACGGCGCTCCGACCTTCACACTGCTTAAAATGGGCGTCTACGATTAGACTCGGCGTATAGCTCACTCTGATAGCGCCAGACGGCTTGCCCGTCTGGCGTTTTTTGCGGGGCTGGGCGTACGCTTGAGCAGGAGTATATGTCGCTGCCTGCCGCCCCATGCAAAAATGTGTTGCTAATTTAGAAGCCTATTCAAGCGCGCCGAAGTCGTGCGTGCTGGCGTAGCATGAGCAAAAAATCAAGCAATGGAGGGTAACGTGGCAACATTGAAGACGCGAGAGCTCGAAGATTATTTTGAACGCATCGTACGCACGCGCGAAGGTGACCTACCTGGTCGTCGCAAAGGCGACGAATACTTGTCTCAAACCCATGCGCTCTACCATGGTGATCCTGCGCCCTGGGCTCTGACGCCAAAGATATTCGACAAGGATATGACGGCGCTTCTTAAGGAGGCCGCCGAGCGCATGTACGGCATTATGGACAAGGTGACGCGGGCGTTTTGTTCCGATGCCTCCGTGCGTGCGTGGTTTCGCATGGATCCGGCTTTTGCTGACCTGTGCGCTATGGATGCCGGCTATGATTGCCAAATTCCCCTTGCGCGTGTTGATATCTTTCTTGACGAAGATGCCGGTTCGTATACGTTTTGTGAGCTCAATACCGACGGCAGTGCCGGAATGGTAGTGACCGATGCGGTCTGTCAGGCAGTGCGAATGACGCCTTCCTTTGAGGAGTTTGCATCCGACCACCCCGGCTTTCGGCAGTACGATTTGTGCGGTAGCTGGATAGACGCATTGTTTGAGACCTATGCAGAGTGGAAGCTGGCCCATCCTCGCCGCACCGAGGATAGTGCACGATTGGACGACGGGGCCCGCGTTGACGAGGGGCTCTATGCACCGCAATCAAAGATATATCCCGCTTCGGTGGCAATCGTCGACTATTCGGAAAGCATCGACTTGGAAGATGCGGCTCATTTTGTCGACCTTATGAGGCGACGGGGTGTGGTGGCGCGCTTTGCGGATGTGCGCGACCTGCGGATTGGCGAAGACGAGAGCGGTGCTAGGCGGCTGTGCGATGCCGCCGGTCCTATTGATTGCGTTTGGCGGCGCGCGGTGACCGGCGAGCTGTGGGATAAGCCGTGCGACGGACGCTCGGCCTTAATCGAGGCGGCTCAAGAAGGGCTCGCGTGCATCGTTGGTGGTTTTAGAACGTGGCCGTGTGCGACTAAGACCGTATTTGCATTTCTGTGGTCTCGGGCCGGTCAGTCCTTGTTGAGCCCGGAGGAGCAATCGTTTGTACGGGAGCATGTGCCCTATACCGAGATTTTGGACGAAAGCGCCCAGTTGTCGAGATTTGCCGAAAAGGATCGATGGATTGTCAAGCCGTGCGGCGGCTACAACGCGGTTGGCGTTGTTGCCGGCTTGGATGCCACGGAACGGGAATGGTCCCAGGTGCTTGCTCGCGCTGCGGCCGCTGGGGCGATTGTACAGGAGTATGCTCAGCAGTATCAGACTCCCTGCTTGCGCGGAACGCTTGTCAATGGGCCGCATCGAGGAGAGGCACCCAAAGGACTTGTGGATGATCTTGGTTTTGCGCCCGCTTCTAATATGGAAGGCCTGTACCTGTATCGCGGTCGTTTCGCGGGCGTGTACACACGCGTCGGCTTTGCCAACACCATAGGCGAGTGGACGAGCCGCTTGAACGTTGCGAGCTTTTTTGAGGAATAGCCGTTTCTTGGGGCACCTTCCGTGGTTGCGGCGTTCGAAGTGACGGGGAGATTTTGGCGAAGCCGATGAGCCCGGTTCTATCTGGCGTTTTTGTTGCGGGGCTGGGCGTACGCCTGAGCTGGAGTCCTCTTCATGCGCTACCATGACAGACAACGAATTTGACGAACGACCCGCTGAGCTTGCCTCGGCGGGCTTTTGGCGTTGCAATGCCGGAGGAACAGCATGCTCATTCACCGTATAGCCGCGCAGCTCTACACTGCCGAGGCACTGCAGACCGTCGAGGCCGGGCTCGATGCTGGCGAGGACGTGACGCTGGCCGTGTCTCAGTCGGGCCGAACGCTTATGGCCGCCGCCCAGTTTGCGCGTCGTCCGCGCCCCACGGTCTACGTTGTGAGCGGCGAGGATGCGGCCGATCGCGCCGCACGCAGTCTGGCCGCCTATGTGGGCCTGGCGCACGTGTGCCGCTTCCCCGAGCGCAAGGACTATCCCTGGCGCGAACAGGCACCCGACGATGCCGTGGTAGCCCAGCGCTGCGAGGCGCTCGGGCGCATCGTGCGCGGCGACAACTGCATCATGGTCGCATCGGCCCGCGCGCTGCTGCGCTGTGTGCCGCCGGTCGAGAGCCACTATTGGGAGTCCACCACCTTTGCGGTGGGCGAGGAGATTCCCTTCGACGAGGTGCCGCAGCGCCTGGTGGGCATGGGCTACACCAATGCCGGCGCCGCGGACGCTCCCGGCTTGTTCCGCGTGCACGGCGACACCGTCGAGGTGTTCCCCGCGCAGGAAAAGGTGCCCGTGCGCATTGAGTTCTTCGGCGACGAGATTGACCGCATCCGCCGCATGGTGAGCTCTACGGGCCAAACCATCGGCAACGAGGACAGCATCGAGATCTTCCCCTGTCGCGAGTTGGCGCTCACCGACGAGGCCGTCCACAACATGCATGTGGCGCTCTATCGCGCCAGTCAGGACGACAGCAAGCTGGCGGCGCTGCTCGAGATGGTGGATGCGCGCATCGTCACGCCCGAGCTCGACCGCTTTTTGCCGGTGATGTACGGCCAGACTGTGAGCCCGCTGTCGCATGTGAGCGGCAAGGCGCTCGTGGTCCTGTCCGAGCCACGCTCGCTGTTCGACGACTGCCTGCGCGCCTACGAGGATATCGAGGCCCGTGCCGGCGAGGCGGGAGTCGACCGTCTGGACGGCTTGTACGTGCGTGCCCAGCAGCTTGACTTTGGTGCTCAGCAACGCCTGAACTACGTGAGCCTCATCCGTGCCGGCGGTGCGGTGACCGCCGAGCTCAAGATTGAGCAGCCGGCCATCGCGGGCTCTGACAATCGCTTTATGACGCGCATCCAGGAGGTCGTGGGCAAGCGCTACGCCTGCGTGTTTGCCATTCCCGACCGCGGCGCGCGCGAGTCGATGGAGCTTACCTTTGGCGACGAGGGCATCACCTTTGAGGAATCGCTGACCGCCGCGCCCGAAAACGCCGGTGCCATCGGCGACTGCGTGCGCGTGGCGGCGGCGGATTCTGCCGATCGCGCCGCACGCCAGGAGGCCCATGCTTCTATTCGCGAGCGCAAGGCCGATGCACTCAACGCCCGGTCGCTCGAGGCCGGCGCCGCCGTGCCCACCATCTCGCGCGGACGCGTGACCTTTGTGGACGCCGCCCTGCCGCAGGGCGTGGTGGTGCCCGACGCCAATCTGGCCGTGTTCTCGATCGCCGACCTCAACGCCCGCATGGATGCCAACCGCGCGCGCAGCCGTCGCAAGGTGGACATAACGCAGATCACCTTTCCGTTTAAGCCGGGCGACTACGTGGTGCACGCCACCCACGGCATCGCGCTCTTTAGCGAGATCGCGCGCCAGGAAGTGGGCGGCAAGGAACGCGACTACTTTTTGCTGGAATACGCCGACGGCGACAAGCTCTACGTGCCGCTTGAGCAGGTCGATCGCATCACGCGCTATGTTGGTCCCGACGGCGACAAGCCGCGCCTGACCAGACTCAACACCGCCGACTGGACGCGTGCCACCAACAAGGCGCGCAAGAACGCCAAAAAGCTGGCGTTTGATCTGGTTGACCTCTATACGCGCCGCTCGTCGATCACCGGCATCGCCTGCCCGCCCGACACACCCGAGCAGATCGAGATGGAGGAGAGCTTCCCCTACGACGAGACGCGCGACCAGCTGGAGGCTATCGCCGACATCAAGGCCGACATGGAGGCTCCCAAGCCCATGGACCGCCTGCTGTGCGGCGACGTGGGCTTCGGCAAGACCGAGGTCGCCCTGCGCGCGGCGTTTAAGTGCGTGGACTCCGGCCGCCAGGTTATGGTGCTCTGCCCCACGACCATTCTGGCCCAGCAGCACTACGAGACATTCTTTGAGCGCTTTGCCCCGTTTGGCCTCGAGGTCGAGGTGCTCAGCCGCTTCCGTACGCCGGCGCAGCAAAAGCGCGCGCTCAAGGCATTTGCCGAGGGCACGATTGACGTGCTCATCGGTACGCATCGCCTGCTTTCGGCCGACGTGAACCCCAAGAACCTGGGCCTGGTGATCATCGACGAGGAGCAGCGTTTTGGCGTACAGCACAAGGAACAGCTCAAGAACCTGCGTGAGCAGATCGACGTGCTCACGCTTTCGGCAACGCCTATCCCGCGAACCATGCAGATGGCCACGAGCGGCGTGCGCGACATGAGCCTGATCACCACGCCACCGACCGGGCGCCGTCCCGTGATCGTGCACGTGGGGGAGTACGATCCCGACGTGGTGAGCGCGGCGATTCGCCTGGAGGTGGGCCGCGGCGGTCAGGTATACTACGTGTCCAACCGCGTCAAGACCATCGACGATGCCGTGGCACGCGTGCACGAGGCCGCGCCCGAGGCGCGCGTGGGCGTGGCGCACGGCAAGATGAGCCCGCGCGAGGTCGAGGACGTGATGATCGAGTTCGCGACCAAAAAGATCGACGTGCTCATCGCCACGACCATCGTGGAGAGCGGCATCGATAACGCGACCGCCAACACGCTCATCATCGAGGACTCGCAGCGCCTTGGCCTGGCGCAGCTCTACCAGCTCAAGGGCCGTGTGGGTCGCTCTGCCACGCAGGCCTATGCGTACTTTATGTTCCCGGGCGAGCTGCCGCTCACCGAGGAGGCAACGGCGCGCCTGACCGCGCTTTCCGAGTTCCAGGACCTGGGCAGCGGCATGCGTATCGCCATGCGCGACCTGGAGATCCGCGGCGCCGGCTCGCTTATGGGTGCCGAGCAGCATGGCAACCTGTCGAGCGTGGGCTTTGACCTGTTTACGCAGATGCTGGGACAGGCCGTGGCCGAGGCGCGCGGCGATGACGATGCCGGCGTGGAGGCGGCGAGCGTGGGCATTAACCTGCCGGCCGACTACTTCTTGTCCGAGGAGTACATGCCGGCGGTGGACCAGCGCGTGCTCGTGTACCGCAAGCTCGCGGCGGCTGAGGACCTGGAGAGTGTCGACGAGGTGCAGGAGGAGACCGAGGCCGCTCATGGTGAGCTGCCGCTGGCGGGACTCAACCTGTTCAACCGCGCGCGCATCCGCATTCGCGGCGAGCGCCTGGGGCTCGAGAGCGTCACGCTCAGCGGTGGGCGCATTACCTTCCTGGGGGTTGACGTTCCCAAGAAGGTAGCCTTTGAGTTCAAGAATCGCTATGGCGCGGTGAACTTCCCCAAGAGCCGCAAGCTGTCGGTGCCCTACAAGGCGGGCGCCGGTGCGGGCAGCGGCCTGGGCCGAGGTCTCGACGCCAACGACGGCACCGGCCCGGTGGCGGCGGCGCTCATGCTACTGCAGCAGCTGGGCGCGACTGACGATGACTAACGGGTCGACGCTGCAAACGCCCCATTTGGGCAATCTGACCCCATCGAAAGGAAAGCATGTTCGGGTATATCTATAAGAAAGATGCCGCTGCTATCGCGGTTATCCTGGCCTTTTGTCTGCTCGTCGGGTCTTTTTTCGATTACCAAATCTCGAGTGCGCTGTTCAACTCGTCTAGCCTGTTTGGCCGCTTTGTCGAGGCGGCCGGCGAGCTGCCGTTCGAGCTGACGGCGAGCGTCGCGGGCATTATGCTCGTGCGCTCGGCACGTCCCGATTCCAAGGCGAGCAAGTGGCTCGCCGCGCTGGGCGTTCTGATCAACGTAGGCCTGGTCGGCTACGAGATTATCGGATCGCTGCGCGTCGGCGGCAAGCTTATTGCGTTTCAGCTGGTTCTGACGTTTGCATTGGTCATCGCGGCCAACCTCATCGCCTATCGCCTCACGCGCGCGACCGAGCCTGACGAGCTCACACGCTGGGCGCTGATGGTACTTGCCGTGTGGGTCGCTCAAGCCATTATCCTCAACGTGATCGTCAAGCCGCTGTGGTCGCGTCCGCGCATGCGCGTGATCGAGGTCACGCCGGGACTCATTTTTCAGCCGTGGTGGGTAATCGGCAATCCCGACAAGTGGACCTATATCGCCGCCGGCGTGATCAAGGACGGGTTCAAGTCGTTCGCGAGCGGGCACACCGCGCATGCGGCGATTGGCCTTATGCTCGCCGGGCTTCCCGCGGCAGCCTTTAAGGAAAAGCCTTCGCGTCGCCGTGTGATCTTTTGGGCGGCGGCTGTGGTCGCGGCGCTCGTCGCGTTTGGCCGCATCGTGATCGGAGCGCACTTTTTGAGTGACGTGAGCTGCGGTTTTGCTCTGGTACTGGCACTTGAGTGCCTTGCCGCGCGCATTGCCTATCCCAGCGGCGTACAATAGCTCCGTTTGAATCATCGGGCCCGTGCCCGGCTAGAGAGGATTGCCATGCTCGCGTTCAACAACGACTATTCCCACGGCGCACATCCGGCAGTGCTGCAGGCGCTCGTCGATACCAACATGGAGCCGCAGCCCGGCTACGGTACCGATGCGCACACCGAGCGTGCCAGGCAGCTTATCCGCGAGGCCTGTCAGGCCCCCGATGCCGACGTGTTTTTACTGGTGGGCGGCACGCAGGCCAACGCGACGGTGATTGACATGCTGCTTGCGCCCTACGAGGGCGTCGTTGCTGCCGAGACTGGCCACGTCGCCTGCCACGAGGCGGGCGCCATCGAGTTTGGCGGCCACAAGGTGCTCACCATCCCCGGCTACGAGGGCAAGATGCACGCCGAGGACCTCGAGAACTATATCCAGGTGTTCTACGAAAACGAGAGCTACGAGCACACGGTGTTCCCGGGCGCCGTGTACGTGAGCCTATCGACTGAGTACGGCACGCTGTACTCCAAGGCCGAGCTCGCGGCGATTCATGCGGTGTGCCAGAAGCGCGAGATTCCGCTGTTTGTGGACGGTGCTCGTCTGGCCTATGCGCTGGCGTCCGATGAGTGCGACATTACCCTGCCCGAGCTGGCGCAGCTGTGCGACGTGTTCTACATCGGCGGCACCAAGTGCGGCGCGCTCTGCGGCGAGGCCGTGGTGTTTTGCGGCATGCACGCTCCGGCGCATCCCATTCCGCGCATTAAGCAGCACGGCGCACTGCTTGCCAAGGGCCGCCTGACGGGCGTCCAGTTTGAGGCGCTCTTTACCGATGGCCTGTATTTTGAGATTGGTCGACAGGCGATTGAGACGGCCCGGGCGCTACGTCGCGTGCTGCACGAGCGCGGTTACCAGTTCTTTTTGGAGACGCCCACGAACCAGCAGTTTGTGATTCTGCCCAACGAGGACATGGCTCGCATTCGCGAGCATGCCTCGATCGAGTACTGGGAAAAGTACGACGAGACCCACACGGTGGTGCGCTTTTGCACCAGCTGGGCCACGACACAGGAGGACATCGACGCGCTGGCGGCTGTCCTGTAGCCTGATGTAATGACGAGGGGCCGCCTTGCGCTGGGTTTGGCGCAGGGTGGCCTTTGCTTTTGGGGAGAAGGGTTGTATGACCGAGATGTCCGAGCCGACGATTCGCCTGGCGACGCCCGAAGACGCGCCGGCGTTGCTTGCCATCTATGAGCCGTATGTGCGCCAGACGGCGATTACCTGCGAATACGAGGTGCCGAGCGTTGAGGAGTTCGCCGGGCGTATCGAGCGCACGCTCAAGCGCTATCCGTATCTGGTGATGGAGCTGGACGGGCGTCCGGTAGGCTATGCCTATGTGAGTCCGCTCAACAGCCGCGAGGCATACGACTGGTCGGTCGAGACATCGATCTACCTGGCGCGCGACGTGCGCCACGGCGGGCTGGGCCGCAAGCTGCACGATGCGCTCAAGCAATGTCTGATCGCGATGGGCATCACCAACATGTGCGCGCTCATCGCCGTGCCGCACGACAAGGACGACGAGTACCTGACGCACAACAGCCAGGACTTCCATGCCCATATGGGGTATCGCCTGGTGGGTGCCTTCGACCGCTGCGCCCAAAAGTTCGGTCGCTGGTACGACATGTGTTGGATGGAGCTGGTCCTGGCCGAGCGCACGCCCAACCAACCCAAACCAACCTGGTTCCCCGACCTCCCCAAACCTACCATTTAGGGACAGGTTAGCCGATGGGCTCGGTGTATTTGGCGCGGTCGGTGCGCTGGATGCGCTTGGAGACATGGAGCGGGCGGCCGTCGGTGTCGTAGACGTAGTCGGTGATCAGGATCAGCGCCTGCCCACGCTCAACGTTGAGCAAAAACGCCTCGTTTTGCGAGGCATAGCACACCTCAAAGGTCTTATGTCCCTGTGCCGGCGCGCGATGGAATTCCTGGCGCAGCGTGGCGTAGAGCGAACCGTTGATATCGCGGTCGATGAGTGCTTCAAAGCTCGGTGGTAGATAGGTGGTCTCCAGGCACAGTGGCGCATCGTCCAGATAACGCAGACGGACAAGTTTGACGAGCTTGCTGCCCACGGCGGCATCAAAGAACTTGGCTATGCTGCCGCCCGCCTTGGCAAAGCCCGAGTCCACGGTGCGCGTGGTGGGCTTCATGCCCTGACCTTCGACCTGCTTGGTATAGCTCGAAAACACTAGGTTGTTCTCGTGGAGCGCGGGCGTGTCGGCCACAAAGGCGCCACGCCCGCGCTCGGTGCGCACCAGGCCCTCATCAACGAGAACCTTAAGGGCGTGGCGTACGGTGCTGCGCGACAGCCCCGATTCGTCCATGAGTTCCATCTCGGACGGCAGCTTGTCTCCGCGCGCGTAGGTGCCGGCGGCGATGCGGTCGCGAAGCGTACCCGCCAAGCGCTCGTATTGGCTCAGTTTCTTTTTAGATGAAGCGTTCATGCGATCAGCCTATATCTAACTTGTATGCTTATCTAAGCAAGCATGTATTCAATACGACAACAAAACCGCTGGTAGCCAATTATCAAAAACCGCATCAGCAAAAATTCTAAGACAAATATAGCATACAACTAGTCGACATAACCAAAACATGTATGTAACTTGTATGCCATCGAGAGCATCAAACGAGAAGAAAGGCTGATGCGCGATGACTACTCAGGAACAGGTTAAGGACGTCGTCTCCCAGGTTTTGGCTGACAAGGCAGACAAGGGCGGCATCAAGCGCGTCGTGTGGATTGGCGCCGGCGGATCCAACGGCGGCAACTATCCTGCCCAGTACTTTATGGAGCACGAGGCCACGCAGGTCGTGAGCTCCAGCTACACCAGCAACGAGTTCGTGCACGCCACCCCGGCCTACGTCAACGAGAACACCCTGGCCGTTGTCGTGTCCATGCGCGGCACCAAGGAGACCATCGTCGCCGCCCAGGTCGCCAAGGACCACGGCGCCAGCACCATCGCAATCTATGTTGACGAGTCCGGCCTCACCGAGGTCTGCGACTACAAGATCCAGTATGACAGCCTGGCCGTCGACGAGTCCTGCATGGGCCGTACCAACTCCGCCGTCGTGACCATGATCGCCATGGAGCTCACGCAGCAGACCGAGGGTTATGCCGAGTACGAGACCGCTATGGCCGCCTTCGACCTGGTCGACCCTATCTATCGCAAGGCCGTCGAGTACACTCGTCCGCTCGCTGCCAAGTGGGCCGAGCAGAACGCCGACAAGCCCTGCATCAACGTCATGGCTCAGGGCCCGCTCTTTGGTGCCGCCTACGTCTTTAGCATCTGCAACGTGCAGGAGATGCTGCAGATCGACTCCTGCACCATCAACACCTGCGACTTCTTCCACGGCCCCTTCGAGATTCTGGACAAGCGCACCTCGCTGTTCCAGCTCATCAGCGTCGGCCGCAGCCGCTGCAACGACGAGCGCGGCATCCGCTTCGTCAACCAGTACGGTGGCGAGCGCGTCTATCAGCTCGACGCCAAGGAGCTCGGCCTCAATGACATCAAGGACAGCGTGAGCGAATACTTCAACCACCTGATCTTTGCCCCGATTCTCAACAACGTGTACATGCGCGCGCTCTCTGCCGTCACCCACAAGGACTACATGACGCGACGCTACATGTGGAAGCTGGATTATTAGTTACGGCGTTTTACCAAACGCCGTAACGGCTCGACGCTGCAAACCCACCTGAGCGGCAATCTGCCTTTCAGCTTCAGCGGCATGACCAGAAGGTCAATGCCGCTTCGCTTCAAGGCACCTTGCTCGCTCAGGTGGGTTTTCGCTGGCGTTGCCAAAGCATCGGCGTCGCCTTGGCCCAGATGCGGCACTTGGAGACGTTCGGCACTTGGGGACAGTCCTAGTCATTGGGGACAGGTTACTTTGCACCAAGTTGGCGCATATGAACCTGACCCCCTTGCACCAATGGGTTGTAGCGGTAGAGCAGATTTTTCCGCTCGCCGATTTGTGTCTTGAAAAATGTATATAACGACTATAACGTAGTGTGAAACATATTGGAAACAATACCGAGGAGGCTGCGTTGAAGAAAAGCAATCTGGGCTATGTGCTGGTGCTGGTCGCCGCGCTTATGTGGGGCAGCATCGGAATCTTTGTAAACGGCATCTCGGCCATGGGCGTTTCGTCCCAGAGCATGGCTGCCTTTCGCTTGTTGGTCGGAGCGCTTATCTTGGCGCCGGTCCTGATGTTTATGGGCTGCCGTCCGGGTGAGGGGTCTACCGTGGCTCAGGGTCCCCTGGCCCTGTTCAAGGCAAGCCCTAAAGAGCTTGTTCCCTGCGCACTTGTCGGTATCATCGGTTTGGCCGCCGCCAACACCTGCTATTACGAGTGCATGGGCGAGGTGGGCATGTCCACGGCCTCGGTGCTGCTCTATACCTCGCCGGTGTTTGGCGTCGTGCTCGGTCGCGTGCTTTATCGCGAGGACGTGACTCCCAACAAGCTCGTTGCCATTGTCTTCAACATCGTTGGCTGCGTGCTTGCAGTGACCAATGGCGACCTTTCCGGTTTTCATTTTTCGGTTTGGGGCGTCACGTCGGGCGTGATTGCGGGCTTTTGTGGTGCGTCGCTCGCGGTGTTTAGCCGAATAGCAACCAAGACGGTCCACCCGCTGGCTGTCACGTTTTGGGGTTTTGTTTTTGGCGGTGCGGTTATGGCAGCTATCGCGGCTCCGTGGCCGGATGTCGCCGCGGCCATGTCGCCACAGCTGCTGCTGCTGTTCTTTGGCTTTGGACTCATCCCCACAGCCGTGGCTTACATCTTATATATGCAGGGTCTGTCCATGGGGCTCGAGACATCGAAAGTTCCCGTCGTAATGTCTTTCGAGACGGTCGTCACCGTACTGGTGGGCATTGGTGTCTATGCCGAGCCCGCCGGCGCGATCAAGGTTCTGGGCATTGTGCTGGTGCTCGCGTCCATCCTGATCATGAACACCGACTTCTCCAAGCTGCGCAACAGTGTATTTGTCGGTCATGTCGTTGAGAGCATGACCTTTAAGCCCAACGCGTGGTGGACGGAGAAATCGCAGGACATGGATCTGTTTAAGGAACGCACTGGCATCGCGCTGGAGCCCACCGTGCAGGAAAGCCCCTGGTACTTCGTGCGATAGGGGATTGGCGAGGCGTCTGATCGGGCGTCGCCAAGACAGCGCCGACCTACCCTGCACCAACGTTTCGATTGCGTTAAACCCGTCAACGGTCGATTTTCACCCGCGAACGGTCTTTATACTAATTAGCAATATAAGCAACGTATAAGACGTTATAATGACCATAACGAAAAGGAGGAGGCAAGATGAATCAGATCATTCTCGCATCTCATGGCGGCCTGGCCGCAGGCGCCAAAGACACGCTCGAGATGGTTCTCGGCGACGTGTCGAACGTCCACGTCGTGTCGCTTGCTCGTGACGACAAGGAGTCCATCACCAATAAGGTGGACGCCATGATCGCCACGTTCAACGCGGACGACACCGTCTATGTGCTGACCGATATGCTCGGCAGCTCGGTCAACAACAACATGGTCGAGCTTTCCAAGAACGGCACGAAGTTCACGGTTGTCAGCGGTTTCAACATCCCGTTGGCACTGACGCTCGCTATGAGCCCCGTCCCCGTCAAGGGCGCCGAGCTCGCGGCCCTCATCAACGAGGCCCGCACCGGCCTGACCAACCCCAACGCACCGGTCGAGGCTGCCGCGGCTCCCGCCAAGAAGGCCAAGGCGTCCCGTCACAGCTCCGGTCCCGCCAAGATCGTCCTCGCACGTCTTGACTACCGTCTGCTGCACGGCCAGGTCGTCTTTACCTGGACCACCAAGGTTCAGGCCGAGCGCATCATCGTCGTCGACAACGCTGCCGCCAACGATGACATCAAGAAGGGCGCTCTTAAGCTGGCCAAGCCCCAGGGCGTGCGCCTGAACGTCTTCACCGTCGAGCGTGCCCTCGCCAAGATGGACAAGCTCAACACCCTCGGCGAGCGCGTCATGTTCGTCTTTGGCAACACTGCCGAGATGTTGCAGTTCTGCCAGGGCTACAAGCTCGACGCCATCAATCTGGGCGCCACCGCCAACCACGACGGTGCCGATCAGGTCGGCGGCAAGGACAGCTCCGTCTTCCTCGACGCCACCCAGAAGGCCGACGTCAACCAGCTGCTCGACATGGGCATCAAGCTCTACGTCCAGCAGACCCCTACGTATCAGAGCGTCGACATCGACGCCAAGCTGTAATCAACCAGGCTTTTGCCTGACTGAAAGGAGAAGGGTATGAATACGTTCATCAGTGCGGTGCTCGTCGGCCTCGTCGGCGTGTTCTGCATGTGGGACTCCCGCCTGCTCGGTCGTCTTAACTTCGAGCAGCCCCTCGTTGGCGCTACGCTCGTCGGTCTGCTGCTGGGCGATGTGCCCACCGGTCTTGCCGTCGGTGCCGCCGTCGAGCTCGTGTCCATGGGCCTGGTGCAGGTCGGCGCCGCCGTTCCGCCCGATATGGTCCTGGGCGGCATCGTGGCCGCTGCCTTTGCGTGCCTGACCGATGCTTCCGCCGAGACCGCCATGACGATCGCCATCCCGGTCGCCGTCCTGGGTCAGCTCCTCGGCATCGTGTTCCGTTCCATCATCGCCGCCCTTACCCATGTGGCAGATAGCGCGATCGATAACGGAAAGTTCAAGACCGCCTACCGCATGCACATCTGCGCCGGCTCCGGTCTGTACGCCGTCATGTACTTCCTGCCGATCTTCCTCGCCGTCTTTGTTGGCACCGACCTGGTTCAGGCCATCGTCAACATGGTTCCCGAGTGGCTGTCCACTGGTCTTAACGTTTCGACCAAGGTCATGACCGCCTACGGCTTGGCCCTGCTGCTCACCATGATGATCAAGAAGGGTATGACTCCGTTCCTGTTCATCGGTTTCCTGCTCGCCGCTTACCTCAACCTGTCCGTCATCGCGGTCGCTCTGATCGGTGTGTGCCTGGCTGTCGTCTTCATGGGCTTCAAGTTCAACGGTTCCCATGCAGCCGCCGGTGTCGATTCCGACTACGATCCGCTCGAAGACGACGAAGACTAAGGAGGAACACACTATGGCAACCGCAACCAAGGACGTGTCCCTGAACAAGAAGGTCAGCCAGTTCTTCTGGCGCTCCTGGGCCATCCAGGCCTCTTGGAACTACGAGCGTCAGATGAACATGGGCTTCCTCTACGGCATGGTTCCCACGCTCGATCGCCTCTATCCGGATGAGTCCGACCCCAAGCAGCTCGCTGCTAAGAAAGAGGCTTACCACCGTCACATGGCGTTCTACAACTGCACCCCGCAGACGAGCGCTTTCATCCTGGGCCTCGCCGCCTCCATGGAGGAGGAGTACGCCAAGGATCCCGAGAACTTCGATCCCGATTCGATCAACGCGGTCAAGACCTCCCTCATGGGTCCGCTTTCCGGCATCGGTGACTCCTTCTTCCAGGGCACCATCCGCGTTATCGCCTTTGGTCTGGGCGTTCAGCTGGCTCAGCAGGGCTCCATCATGGGCCCGATCCTGGCCATGCTCATCTCCATCGTCCCCTCTGTGCTGATCACTTGGTTCGCAGCCAAGATGGGCTATCAGGGCGGTCACGAGTACCTGAGCAAGCTTCAGGGCGGCGACCTCATGGAGAAGCTCATGTATGTCTGCGGCATCGTGGGTCTTATGTCCGTGGGCGGCATGATCGCTACGCTGATCGGCGCCACCACCCCGCTGCAGTTCGCTGAGGGCACTGTCGTGATCCAGGACATCCTGGACGGCATGATGCCCCAGATGATCTCCCTTGGCCTCACTGGCCTTATGTACTGGCTCATCAAGAAGAACGTCAACACCGGTTGGCTTCTCGTGATCGCCATCGTGGGCGGCATCGCCCTCTCCGCGGCCGGCATCCTGGCCTAGTCGCGACTAAGCGCCTAACCGCTTTCCCCCGGGGGCCTGCCTGGCATCCCATACCCCAGGCAGGCTTCCATCCCTATACGTGACAAAGGACAGTCCCTTTGTCACATCCTCAACGGGCCGGCGACTCGGTCCAAACCACGGTAACCCTGCGAGCGCCCGGCAATGTGGCGCCGCAAAAATCGAAAGGAATGTGTCAGATGTACGAGATCGACCTTAACCTCCCTAAGCAGATCGTCGCTGACGTCCTGTCCAACCACGAGATCCACAGCGTCGCCTTCGTCGGCTGCGGCGCTTCCATGTCCGACCTTTACCCCGCCAAGTACTTCCTGGCCAACAACACGGACAAGCTGAACGTTCAGATCTTCACCGCTAACGAGTTCAACTACGACACGCCTTCCTGGGTCAACGAGCACACCTTCGTGATCACCTGCTCCCTCGGTGGCTCCACGCCCGAGACCGTCGAGGCCAACAAGACCGCCAAGAAGCACAACTGCCCGGTCGTCTCCCTCACCAACAAGGCTGGCTCCGCTCTGACCGTCGACGCCGACCATGTCATCGTTCACGGCTTCCACGCCAACTACGCTGCCAAGTGCGAGAAGCCCGGCTATGCCATCGCTCTTGCTGTCGAGATCCTTCAGCAGACCGAGGGCTATGACCACTACGAGGACATGATCACCGGCCTCACCAACGTCTTCGATCTCTGCGAGAACGCCGCTCAGCACTGCAAGAAGCTCGCCAAGAAGTTCGCCGAGGACTTCAAGGACGACAAGATGATTTACTTCATGGCTTCCGGTGCCTCCGAGAAGATGGCTTATTCTCACGCCGCCTTCCTGTTCACCGAGATGCAGTGGATCGACGCCGCCGCCTACAACACCGGCGAGTACTTCCACGGCCCGTTCGAGGTTTCCACCGAGGGTAAGCCCTACGTCTTCTTCATGTCCGATGGCGCCACCCGTCCGATGGACGCCCGCGCCCTCACCTTCCTTAAGCGCATGGGCGCCAAGGTCGCTCTGATCGACTCCAAGGACTACGGCCTGGCTGACGTCGTGCCCGCGAGCGTCGTCACCTACTTCAACCCGCTGCTGCACCTTGCCGTTATGCGTGAGTACGGCAACCAGATCGCCGAGGCCCGTCAGCACCCGCTGACCATGCGTCGCTACATGTGGAAGCTTTCCTACTAATCACAAGTAAGTAGACCTTACGGGTTGATTGAGAGGGGATGGGGTTTGCGCCCCGTCCCCTTTTTGCTCTGGGGAGAGCGTGTCTGTCGCGTCGCAAAGCCCCAGATAAAACCTACCAAAATAAACCTGTCCCTTTTTGGCAGGTGGGAGGAGATGCGTATGATCAAGGCAGTGCTGTTTGACATGGACGGCGTGCTGGTCGATACCGAGTGGTTCTACAACCGCCGCCGCGTGGCGTTTATGGAAGAGAAGGGGTTCCACTTTGATGAGATTCCCGATCTTTCGGGGTCTAATGAGCCCGCCATTTGGAAGTCTCTCGTGCCCGACGATGTTGAGCTACGCGAACGCCTGCGCGTGGAGTATAAGCAGGTCTACAGCCCGGACCATCCCGTTCCGTATGCCGAGCTGCTCAACAAGCAGACGGAGCCGGTGATGCGCGAGCTGCACGAGCGTGGCGTGAAGTGCGCTATCGCGAGCTCGTCCTATCGCGAGCTGATCGACGAGCTGGTGGAGATTGCCGGTATCGCCGACGTGCTGGACTACACCATCAGCGGTCACGAGTGCAGCGCGTTTAAGCCCGACCCCGAGATCTACCTGCGTGCCATGGAGGCGCTGGGGGTGGAGCCTGCCGAGTGCCTGGTTATCGAGGACTCGCCTTTGGGCATCGAGGCTGGCAAGCGCTCCGGCGCCCGAGTCCTGGCGCTGCGTCCGCACGAGGGCGTCAACCTGGACCAGTCCGCCGCCGACGTCGTCATCGACAACCTGACCGACATCCTACCTGCCATTTAGGGACAGGTTTATTTTGGCAGGTTTTATCTGGGCAAACGCCGAATTTGCCGTGAAGGGACCGCTCTCTTCACGGCGTTTTTCTTTTGAGCGGCCTCACGGTCCTTCTGATGGTTGTCGAGAGAGGGTGAATTGAAGCGCCCCCGTACGCTCCATGCTACAATCGCGGGCACGCCTCACAACTATATCTGCCTTCGAAAGGAGCCTACGTGGCGAACGCCATCGATCAGCTCACGGACCGCGTGCTCGTGCTCGGCCGCCTCACCATCGTCCGCCGCGCCATCACCGCCGTGGCGGTCACCATTTCCGCCGTTCTCCAGACATTCCTGATCCAGGCGTTCATTCGGCCCGCCGACCTGCTTCCGAGCGGTCTCACCGGCGTCGCGGTCCTGCTCGATCGCGTTACTTCGCTTGGCGGCGTTCACATCGACATCTCGCTCGGTATGCTTGCACTCAACATCCCCGTGGCGCTCCTATGCTGGAGCGGCATTAGCAAACGCTTCGTCATCTTCTCGATGATGCAGGTCGTGCTTTCATCGCTGTTCCTCAACGTCTTTCACTTCGCTCCGTTTTTGGGCGACAAGATCATGCTCATCATTTTTGGCGGCGTGGTCTCGGGTCTGGGCGCTGCCATCGCGCTCAAGTCCGGCGCATCCACCGGCGGCACCGACTTTATCGCGCTGTGGGTCTCCAACCACACGGGCAAGACCATCTGGGGCGTCATCTTTGGTTTCAACTGCTTTATCCTGGCGATCTTTGGTTTTATGTTTGGCTGGGACAAGGCAGCGTACTCCATCGTGTTCCAGTTTATTTCGACCAAGACCATTGACAGCTTCTATCGTCGCTACGACCGCGTGACGCTGCAGATTACGACGCACAAGGCGGACGAGGTCATGACCGCCTATGTTGACCATTTTCAGCACGGCATTAGCTGTGCCGAGGTCATCGGCGGATACAGCCGCGAAAAGATGTACCTGCTGCACGCCGTTGTCTCAACCTACGAGAGCCAGGACATTATCAAGCTGGTGTGCGACATTGATCCCGGCGCCGTGATCAATGTGTTCCACACGCTCAACTTTGTGGGCGGCTGGTGGGGCGGTCATGTCGACGAGCCCATGCCCACGGCCGTACCTGATCCCGACAAGCCCGCGCGCATGGCCAGCAGGCAGGCGCGCCTCAGCGAGCAGGACAGCCTGCAGCAGGACGACGGCAGGTAGGGTATTGGCATTTTGCCGGCCTGGCGCAACCCTTCCGTATGAGCCCCTCGAAAGCCTCGCTGCTTTCGAGGGGCTTTCGTTTTCCCAGATAAAACCTACCAAAATGAAGCTGTCGCTTTTTGGTAGGGAGGGTGTATCGTTTTATCATTATGAGGTAACATGAAACTAGACGTTATATACGTATTAGTTATTTCGATATTTCGATAAGAGTGATCAGATATGCCCGAGCCCAAAAATGCACCGCTTTACCAGCAGATTTACGATGAAATCAAGGATGCGATCGAGAAAGGTGTTTATGCACCCAAGGAGCGTATTCCGTCCGAGCTTGAGCTAGCCGAGCAGTACGACGTGAGCCGCATTACGGTGCGCCGCGCCGTCGAGGAGCTGTGCTCCGATGGCTACCTGGTTAAGCAGCAGGGCCGTGGTACCTTTGTCTCCACGCCGCACATCAATCGCCAGTTTCACGCCTCGACGTTGCAGACGTTTACCGCGCTGTGTGCCGGCAATGGCATGAAGGCCGGTGCGCACGTGATCGATCGCCAGATTGTGCCGGCGCGTCAAAACGAGATGGAGTTCTTTGGCCTGCAGAAGGACGCGCTGCTGCTGCATATTAAGCGCGTGCGTACAGCCGATGGCGAGCCCATCTTTGAGGAGAACATCTTTGTGCCGTTTGACGCCTACCGTGAGCTGTTGACGGCCGATCTTGAGGACAAGTCGATTTTTGCCGAGGTCGAGCGTGTTGGCGGAACGCCGATTGTCTCGGTTGGCTACCGCACGGTCGAGGCCGTTCGTGCCAATGCCGAGCAGGCGGCCGAGTTGGGCATTGCTCCGCACGATCCACTGCTCAACCTGCGCGCCGGCTTTACCGGTCCCAATGGCGAGCCGGTCCTGATGGGTAAGCAGTACTACGTGGGTAGCCGCTACGTCATGGTTATGTAGCTCTAGTTGCGCGGTTTTCCAAACCGCGTAACGGCTCGACGCTGCGCCTTTGGTTCCGCCGTTCTAACGAACGGCGGACCGGCCGACGCTGCAAACGCCTCTAAGCGGCAATCTGCAGAATGAGCGTGGATAATCTCCCGTTTTTGGCTCAATGGTGGGTCCAAAGTGGGAGATTATCCACGCTCATCAGGAAAGTGTCCAAAAATCCACGCTCGTTCGCCTTGGATTACGTTGCCCGTGGCCGATGGCGGCGCGGCACCGGTCCGCGTGGCGGCGTATAATCGGCGGCAGATGACTTGAACGTTAGGAAACCATGACCGATAGCATGCAGCAGATGGCGCTCGACACGCTCGGCGCCCATTTTGGCTACACCTCGTTTCGCCCGGGACAGGACCGCATGGTCGATGCGATCCTTGCCGGTCGCGATGCGTTGGGTGTTATGCCCACGGGCGCCGGCAAGTCCATTTGCTACCAGGTGCCCGCGCTCATGCTGCCCGGCATCACCTTTGTGGTGAGTCCGCTGCTGTCGCTTATGGAGGACCAGACCCGTGCGTTGCTCGCGGCGGGTGCGCGACCCAGCTATCTCAACTCTAGCCTTACCCCGGCCCAGCAAAACACCGTGCTCAAGCGTGCTCGTGAGGGGCGCTACCAGCTTATGTATGTGGCGCCCGAGCGCCTGCTCGAGCCGCGTTTTTTGGCCTTTGCGCAGGAGGCCGCGGCGGACGGCGGCATTGGCGTGCCGCTCGTGGCCATTGACGAGGCCCACTGCGTGAGCCAATGGGGCCAGGATTTCCGCCCCGCCTACCTGCAGATTCGCGAGTTCATCGATTCCCTGCCGCAGCGCCCTATCGTGGCAGCCTTTACCGCTACGGCGACCGAGCGTGTGCGCGCGGACATTCAGCAGATGCTCGGCCTGCAAAACCCCGCGACGGTGGTGACAGGCTTCGATCGCAAGAACCTCTACTTTGGTTGCGAGGAGATGGGCGACAAGGCCAAGACCGCCTGGGTGCGCGACTATGTGATTGCGCATTCGGGCGAGAGCGGCATCGTGTATTGCTCGACCCGCAAGACGGTCGATGCGCTGGCGGGCGAGCTTGCCGGGGCGCTGGGCCCCAGCGGCATTCGCGTTGGCCGCTACCATGCCGGCATGGGCAACGACGCCCGTCGTCAAAGCCAGCGCGCCTTTATCGACGACGATATTCAGGTGATGGTTGCCACCAATGCCTTTGGCATGGGTATCGACAAGCCCAACGTGCGCTACGTGATTCATAACAACGTGCCCGAGAGCATCGAGGCCTACTACCAAGAGGCAGGTCGCGCCGGTCGCGATGGCGACCCGGCAAGCTGCCACTTGCTGTGGAACGGTAACGATTTTCGCATGCGCCGCTTTTTAATCGACCGCGGCGATGCCGCCGATGAGGCGCTTGACGACGAGCAGCGCGCGTGGGCGCTCCAGAATCGATATCGTCTGCTCAGCCAGATGGAGGGCTATTGCAATACCACCGGCTGCCTGCGCGAATATATGTTGCGCTACTTTGGCGACGAGGCCGCGGCCGAGCATGCTGCCGCGGCTGGTGCGGGCGCCACCGCCACGGACGAGGCCGAGGGCTGCGGCAACTGCAGCAACTGCCTCACGCAGTTCGAGGTCGAGGACGTCACCGATATGGCCCGCGCCGCTGTGCGCTATGTGGCCACGCGACCCATGCGCTTTGGCAAGTCGCTCATCGCCGACGTGCTCCACGGCGGCAACACCGAGCGCATTCGCCAGATGCATCTGGACGAGGACCGCGGCTACGGTGAGCTGTCGAGCGAATCGGTCGGGCGTATCAAGGACATCATCGGCCAGCTGTGCGGCCGCAGTTATCTGGCTACCTCGCAGGGGCAGTACCCGGTCGTGGGGCTGGGCCCGCGTGCCACCGAGGTCGAGGATGAGGCGTTTGCCTTTACCGTCAAGCGTCGTGCGTCCAAGCGCAAGGCCTCGGCCCGTGCCCGCCGCGCGGTGGATCTGCTGCGTGAGGAGGCCGAGCTAGATCAGCGCCCGCGCGTGGGTGACGATGCCGAGCTGTTCGAGCGCCTGCGTGCCCTGCGCAAGGAGATTTCGACCGAGCTGGAGATGGCGCCGTACATGGTCTTCTCTGACAAGGCCCTGCGCGGCCTGTGCCGCCTACGACCTCAGACACGCGACGAGCTTATCCAGGTCAACGGTATTGGCGAGAAAAAGGCCGATGCCTTTGGCGAGCAGTTTATGGCGGCGATTGAAGAGTTTGAGTCCGAGCATGCACGGGATGGAGCGTAATGATGGCATCCGACGATAAAACCGAGCGCACTGAGGTGTCCGCCGTGCCGCTGTACCAGCAGGTTATGGACGACCTAAAGGGCGAGATCGCGCGCGGCGTGTACGCATCCGGCTCGCGCATTCCTTCCGAGATGGAGCTCGCGAAGTACTACGGCGTGGGACGCATCACCGTGCGCCGCGCCGTCGAGGAGCTGTCGCGCGCGGGGTATCTCAACCGCCAGCAGGGGAGGGGCACGTTTGTGTGTGCGCCCAAGCTCAAACGCAAGATTGTCCAGAAGGGTGACGTTCAGAGCTTTTCCGAGGGTTGCGCCGCCAACGACATGGTGGCCGGAGCACGTCTGGTGTCGCGCACGGTGGTTGCGGCGACGCGCGAGGACGCGGCGTTTTTTGGGGTGGAACCCGGCTGCGAGCTCATCGTGGTCGAGCGCGTGCGCACGGCAGATGGCGTGCCCGTCATGCTCGAGAACAACGCCTTTGTGCTGGCCGACCATCCCTATCTGCAGACGCTTGCCGACAAGGACCTCACGGACAATTCCATCTTTGCGCTCGTTGCCGAGCATTCGGGCCGTGCGCCGCTCAAGTCAGACCCCTGTACGGTGGAGATTGCGCTTGCCGATGCTCAGGCGGCCCCGCTGCTGGAGGTGCCGGTCGGCGAGCCGCTCTTCTATATGGAGGCATACTTTACCGATGCGGACGGGCGGCCCCTGCTGCTCGGACGCCAAAAGATCGTGGGCTCGCGCTACGTGTTCGACATCTAACGTCCATAGATAGAACAATATAGAACAAATTTGGTGAAATGACTTCACGTGCATCGTCGTGCGTGCTATAAATAGGACAACATAGAACGACCGCAGGTACGAGCCGTCGTCGTTCAAAGCCGCCACACAAGGAGGAACATCACCGTGAACGCACATGATCTGGTTCAGGAAATTATCGAGCGCAAGGGCAAGATTGAGAACGTCTTTTGGATCGCCTGCGGCGGTTCGATGATCGACCTGATGCCGGCCAACGAGCTACTCAAGCGCGAGGCCACCACGTTTACCTCGACGGTCTACACGGCACGCGAGTTTTGCCTGATGACTCCCAAGAGTCTTGGCGAGAAGTCACTCGTCATCGCCTGCAGCCACAGCGGCAACACGCAGGAGGTCGTCGACGGCTGCGAGATGGCGCTGGCCGCCGGCGCCGAGGTTGTCGCCCTCACCGACTGCGAGGGCTCCAAGATCGATAACGGCAAGTGGACCACCTGGGTCTATCCGTGGGGCGAAGGCGTGCCGCAGGCCGAGGTGCCGCAGGGCATCGGCGCCCTGATGGCTGCCGAGCTGCTCGACCAGCAAGAGGGTTACGAGGCGCTTGCCGACATGTACGCCGGCCTTAAGCAGATGGATGCGCTGCTGCCCGCTGCCCGCGAGAAGGTCAACGCCGAGCTAGGCGCCCGTTTTGCCGAGCTCTGCCAGCAGCACAAGTTCTTCTATATCCTGGGTTCCGGCCCCAACTTTAGCCAGACCTACGCTATGGCCATCTGCTCGCTCATGGAGATGCAGTGGCAGCACTGCTGCTACATCCACTCCGGCGAGTACTTCCACGGCCCGTTCGAAGCCACCGAGCCCGGCGTGTTCTACTTTGTACAGCTCGGATCGGGCGAGTGCCGCCCCATGGAGGAACGTGCACTTGCATTCCTCAACACGCACACCGATACGGTCATGGTGCTCGACGCGCTCGAGTACGGCGTGGGCGACGTGCCTGCCAGCGTGCGTTCGTACCTGGAACCGATCTTCTTCTACAACATGAGCTGCGAGCTGCGTGCCGCTCGCGGCAAGGTATTCGACCACAGCCCCGAGGTTCGTCGCTACATGGGTATCGAGCAGTACTAATCGAGCGGTATTAAGTTACCGGGATAACAACTTCTCACGTCGGGGCCTACGCTAAGCGCAGGCCCCGTTTGCGTTGCGATGACCGGTTTTGTTTGTCGAAAAACGAAGTCAAATACTTTTCCCGAGAAGTGAACGACCTATTTTGGACCCTCGAAGCATCGACACTTTTTGGCGCCAAAACCGCAGGAAAATCTCAATGAAACTGCAGGAAATGGCTCCCATAAAGTGTCGATGCTCCGGGGGCTCGATTTTGCTCGTTCACTTCTCGGGGAAAGTATTAGACCTAAATGTGCGAGCGTGTTGCATGAGTCGAAAAGCGGGCTGCGCCGGGGATTTCCGGCGCAGCCCGCTTAGTATCGCGCTTAGATTCGTAAGGTTGCGGCAGCCAGCGGCCTACTTTGCGTCGTAGGCCTCGGCGTCCCACCAGTCGAGCTGGGCGATGTTGTCGCGAATGTGCTGGCAGCTCTTGTGGAAGCCCTCGAGCTCGTACTCGGACAGGTCCAGCGTGTAGACCTCCTCGACGCCCTCGGCGCCGATCACGCACGGCAGGGAGGTGAAGATGCCCTCCTCGCCATACTGGCCGGTCATAAGCGTGGAGGCGGAAAGCACGGCGTGCTCGTTGTGAAGCACAGCGGCGCAGACGCGCGCGGCGGAGTTGGCGACGGCGTACTCGGTGCACTGCTTGCCCTGGTAGGTCACATAGCCGCCCTTGCGTGCAAGCTCCTCGACCTCCATGTGGTCGAAGGCGTACTTGTCGGGGTTCTCGGCCTGAAGCTCGTTAAGGCTCTTGCCGGCGATGGTCGCGGCCTTAAAGGCTGCCAGTTGGCTAAAGCCATGCTCGCCGATCATGTAGGCGTCGATGGACTTGGGGCTCACGCCGACCTTCTTGGAGATCTCGGTGCGCAGGCGGGCGGAGTCCAGGCCGCAGCCCGAGCCGATGATCTTCTTGGGATTGTAGCCGGTCAGGTGCCACAACTCGGTGCACACGACGTCGCAGGGGTTGGAGATGCTCACGAAGATGCCGTCAAAGCCGGCGTCGACGATGCGCTTGGCAAAGGTGCGGGCGGCATCGGTGGTAAAGAACAGCTCGCCGTCACGGTTGCCGGCGGCCAGCGCGACCTTGCCGGCGGCGTTGACGATAACGTCGCAGCAGGCCAGCTCCTCGTAGTGGTCGTAGCAGTTGACGATCTTGGTGTTGTACGGGACAAACGAAAGGGAGTCGCGCAGGTCCTGGACCTCTGACGTCACCTTGGCCTCGTTGATATCGCACAGGTACAGCTCATCGGCAATGCCCTGCATAAGTAGGCTGTTGGCGACATGTGCTCCTACGTGGCCCTGGCCGACCACACCGATCTTACGCGTCTGGTACATATATGTATCCTTTCGGCCGAGTTTTTCGCGTCGAACCATTGTAGCTTCCTGCCGCCACTTTGCCAGGCTAAAGCGCCGTAGATTTTTGGGACATGCCTTAATCTCTACTTTTGGAGTGATTTGGGCCGCTGACGGCATCGCTGGGCGATGCGCTCGCGCGGATGGGGCCGGTCGTTGTACCATAGCTGCAACTGACTCGTAAGGAGCATCCATGCCCATTCGCATTCCCGACGCCCTCCCTGCCGCCGCGCAGCTCGAGAGCGAGAACATCTTTGTCATGACCGAGTACCGCGCGCTGCACCAGGACATCCGTCCGCTGCGCGTGCTCATCCTCAACCTCATGCCCACCAAGATCGCCACCGAGACGCAGATCATGCGCAAGCTCTCTAACACGCCGCTGCAGGTGGAAGTGGACCTGCTGCGCACCAAGACGCACGAGGCCACGCACGTGAGCGCCGGCCACCTGGAGACGTTCTACCGCACGTTCGACGACATCCGCGACATCCACTACGACGGCCTGATCATCACGGGCGCGCCGGTGGAGCAGATGCCGTTCGAGGAGGTCGACTACTGGCCCGAGCTCTGCCAGATCATGGATTGGTCCACCACGCACGTGCACTCCACGCTGCACATTTGTTGGGGCGCGCAGGCCGGTCTGTACCATCATTACGGTATCCAGAAGTATGACCTGCCGGCAAAGGCAAGCGGCGTGTTCGAGCATTATCTGGTGAAGCCGCAAAGCCCGCTGGTCCGCGGCTTTGACGACCGCTTCTATGCCGTACATTCGCGCAACACCGATGTGCGTCGCGAGGACGTGGAGGCCGAGCCGCAGCTTGAGGTCGTGGCCGTGTCCGACGAGGTGGGCCTGTACATCGTCAAGTCGACCGACAGCCGTCGCTTCTTTGTCTTTGGCCATCCCGAGTACGATACCGACACGTTGCGCCTGGAGTACGAGCGCGACGTGAAGCGCGGCCTCAACCCTCAGGTGCCGGCGCATTACTTCCCGGGCGACGACCCCACCGCCGAGCCGCGCAACGTCTGGCGCAGCCAGGCTCAGCTGTTCTACACCAACTGGCTCAACTACTACGTCTACCAGACCACGCCCTACGACCTGGCCCGCGCCGGCGAGGAGCACTAGGCCGTCGGGAGGTGCGCCAGCCGTTAGGCGCTGATGATGTGGGGTAGCGGCAGGTCGTGGGCGTCGGTGGGAACGTGGTCGACACGCTGCTCGTCAAAGGCGATGCCGATGATTTGACATGCGGGCGAGAGCGTGGGCAGGTAGCGATCATAGCAGCCGCCGCCGTAGCCCAGGCGCGCGCCGGCGCGGTCGAAGGCTACGAGCGGCACGACGACCATGTCGAGAGCTTCGGCAGGCACGATAGGGAAGCGGTCGCTGTCGATGTCCACGGCCGCGAAGGTCCGCGTGGGGTGGGCGATAAACGGAGCCGAGGACGCATCGCCGGCGGCAACTGCCCGCATGCACATGCGCTGGCCACAAGCCATGGCGTCTGTTGCCGAGAGCATGCACGGATAGGCCACGCGCCAGCCACGCGCGACGGCCGCGGCGGCAAACGCGGCTGGGTCGACCTCGGAACCCATGGCGGCATAGACGGCAACGGTGCGTTGGCCCGCAGTGTCGCTGGACTCCATCAGCTCAACAAGCCGCGCGCATACAACAGCGGACTTTGCCGCCCGCACATCCAAATCAATAGCATTGCGCCGGGCAATCACCGTCCGCCGCAACTCAGCTTTATCCATCCCAGCCTCATCTCCCAAGCCTGCCAAAAAGGGACAGGTTTATTTTGGCAGCTTTTATCTGGGCAAACGCGATATGGGCAGTAAAGTCACCGCAAATATGCCTGTGAACTGCGCCCTTCGTGGTTGTTTGGGCCTGTGCGTTAATGCTATAACGCTGCAGCGATCGCCTCAGTCACAAACTTATTGAGTGACTCACCCTTCTTTGCCGCTGCCAGCGCTGCTTGCTTGTGGAGCTCAGAGCCCGTTCTTACGTTGAACGAGCCCTTAAAAGCCCGCTCGGGTTCCTTGCCCTTCTCGGCGCAAAACTCAAGGTAATCGTCGACGGCGTCGTGGAAGCACTGCTCCACTTCTTTAACCGTGGAGCCTTCAAATACGATTGCGTCTCTAATGCCGGTGACCATACCTGTTAGCACATGCTGTTCGGCATCGAACTCGACTGGGGCGAAATAACCCTTGTATGCCAAAACGTTACTCATGACTACCTCCGACATCTTGCAGAAATCGAACGATGTTTCGAATGGTCCCCGCTGTCAATTCGTCAGATGGATGTGGCGCGTGCATTACGAACATCCTGCCATCTGATGGCCTGTAGAAGCGAGCGCGCGATCCGGATGTCTTGCCTTTGTTGTCCATTTCAAAGCCATATGAAGCCATGACTTTTAAAAAATCGGTATACCGATACGTCGAAGGGCAGCTAAGCAGTTGGGCGATGAGTTTATCGGTCCGAGCCATCCCGCCTCACATTTTGCAACTATATCTTAGTTGCAATTTAAGTCCGATGCAAGCACCCTTGCTATAGAACATGTGTACGTATAGAACAAGTGTTCGAATCAACACAAAGACACCTGTCCCCTTTGCGGTGGTTTTTGCTGAAGGGCGGGTGTCTGCGCCGGTTTGTCTCGATCTGTAACATCTGGAGCCGATATTGCCGCCTAGATGTTACAGATTGAGACGAAACCGGCGGGACGGGCTGAGCTGCCCCGCCCAAGCGGCGGAAAAGAAAAGGTAGATTTTCAGGCATGTCCCAAAAATCTACCTTTGTGCGTTAGCCGAGCAGGTCGATGACGTTAAAGCCGGCGTTGCTCTTGGCGATGACGTCTCGGCCGCCAAAGACGCAGGTGGGCGAGACGGCCGCAATGCGCGTCACGTCGGCGCCGAGCGAGCGTAGCTCACCGGGCGTGGCGGCGAGCATCTGGGCGCGGCGCTCCTCGCGTGCATGCGGATCGAGCCCAGCCAGGTAGGTCGTGTTGCGGCGCTTGGTGAGCGCGTACGGCTTCACCGGCGCGTCCATGCCGCTCACGCAGCTCACGATAAAGCCCTCAAAGGCGGCCTCGTCGGGTTCAAAGCTGCTGAGCCATTCGCCCGCGCGTTCCACGCGCTCAATCGAGGGGTCGATTGCCGGGTCGCGGTAGGTGTAGAACGCCGCCTGACGCTCGCCGGCTGCGCGGAATCCGCAGCCGTACGCACCGCCCTTCACGCGGATCTCGTTCCACAGGTAGTCGTAGGAGAGCGCGTTGGCGGCAACCGCCCATGCGCCCGTCACGTCGATGCCCAGGCGACGCGGGTCGCACGCGCGCGCCGCAAAGCAGATGTCGCTGGGGATGACAAAGGCCTCGTGGCGGTCGCACGGCGCCGGCACCACGAGCGCGTTGCGGCCGGCATCGGCGCCGTCGCCCGCGCCCAACCCCAGGTCGCCCGCGGCGTCCCAGTACGCGTTAAAGTCCTCGTCGCTGCCAGTAAAGCTCGCCATGCAGCCATCGGCCACAAAGATGCGGCCTGCCAGCTCGGCAAGCTCGGCGCGCAGGCCGTTCAGGCGCTCGTCAAAGTGGTCGAGCAGATTGCGCAGGAACAGATAGAAGTCCACGCCCGAAAGTTGCTCGCGCACCACGGCCGAAGGCGAGCTGTAGCTCATCGCGCGACCGAGCGCCGCCGAGTGGCCGTTGTTGATAAAGCCCTGCTCAAGCCCAATGCGAATCTGCGTGAGTACGTCGCGCACGCGGTCGGCGTCGGCATCGAGCAACAGCGTGCTCGACCACACCTCGCGCGGCAGACTCGCCAGCGCGTCGATCTTTTCGGACAGGGCGCCGGCGCTCACCAGCAGGTAGGGGCGCACGCCGTCCACGTCGGGCTGCGTCATGACCTCGGTCGTAAAGCTCAAAAAGCCCAGCTTGCCGGCGAGCAGGTTGTCGAGTTCCTCGGCTGAATGCTCGCGCGTGGGCAGCTGCTTGAGCAGGCGGCAGAGCAGCGTCACGTAGGGCAGGTCCTCAAATGCGACGCAGCTCAGGTCGAAGTATTGCATGGCGTAGGCCAGACGGTTGGTGGGGATGCCGTGGCGCAGGCAGGGGATGGGCGCGGTCGTGTCCACGACCAGCGGCGGCTCGGGGCGCGCCGCGCCAATGTCGGATACACACAGGCGCGGCAGCGTTGCCTTGTCCTCGGGCGTGTCCTCCGCCTCCTGCGCGGCACGCAGCGCGGCCGTGCGCTCGACCACGTCCGCCAGCTCGGCATCGGTCATGGCGTCGCGCTTGGTAGCCAGCTCGGCAGCTTCGGCGCCCTCCACACCCTCGGCAGCGTCTACCGGAACCAGCTCGACCAGCGCCATGTGGTCGTTTTCCAGCACGAGCTCGCGCAGCAGGTCCTCAAAGTAGCTGCCGTCCAGCTCGCCGCGCAGCTCCTCATACACCGGGCCGTACTTGAGTGCCAGCGTCGCGGCGTCGTCATCGTAGAGCCAGGTACTCAGCGCGTCGCACGCAATGGCCACGCCGTCGGCGATACCGTAGTCGCGCTGGCGCAGGTCGTATTCGTTGCTGCTGATGATGGCTTCCAGGCGCTCGCGCGGAACGCCGTGCTCGCACAGGTCGCGGCAGGCGTCCTGGAACACGCGGCGCAGCTCGCGCGCCACGCCGGGCTGCGCGTTTTGCAGCATGATGAGCTCGTAGGGCTGCAGGCTCTCGGCCGCGGTGTAGCTCACCACGTTGCCGCCCAGGCCGGCGGCAAGAATGGCCTTCTTAACCGGCGCTTCGTTGGAACCCAGCAGCGCCTCGAACAGGATGTCCGCCGCGATCGTGCGCTTGCGGTCGAGCGCACTGCCCAGCACCAGGCCCAGGCCCACCAGGGCGTTCTCGGGCGTGGTGGCCATCTCGACGCGCCTATACTCGCAGGTCACGGGCGCCTGCACGCCAAGCGGATTGGGCGCCAGCGTGGACGGGTCCTCGCCGGCGGCGACGGCTGCGTCCATGCGGCGGCTTGCAGCGCTCGGCTGCGACAGATAGCGCTCGTCCAAAAAGGCCAGCGCGCGGTCCACGTCCAGGTCGCCGTAGAGCGTAATGTAGGAGTTGGAAGGATTGTAGTGGCGCGCGTGCGTATCCAGGAACTGCTCGTAGGTGAGCGCGGGAATCGCGCGCGGGTCGCCGCCGCTCTCGTGCGCATAGGCGGTGTCGGGATAGAGCGCGGCGTTGACGGCGTCGTCCAGCACGCTCATGGGGTCGGACAGTGCGCCCTTCATCTCGTTGAACACCACGCCGTTATAGCGCAGCGTGCCCTCGCGCAGGCTGGCGGCGCTGCCGTCGCCCTCGCCCTCGGCGCCCTCCGGCAGGTCCAGCTCGTAGTGCCAGCCCTCCTGCTCAAAAATGGTGGGCTTGGTATAGATGGCCGGGTTGAACACCGCGTCCAGGTACACGTCCATCAGGTTGTACAGATCCTGCTCGTTGGTGGTGGCAACGGGGTAGATGGTTTTGTCGGGGTAGGTCATGGCGTTGAGGAACGTCTGCATGGAGCTCTTGATCAGGTCGACAAACGGCTCCTTGACGGGGAACTTAGCCGATCCGCACAGCACCGAGTGCTCAAGAATATGGAACACGCCGGTGGAATCGGCCGGCGGCGTCTTAAAGCCAATGGCAAAGGCCTTGTTTTCGTCGTCGCACGCCAGGTACAGCAGGCGAGCGCCCGAGGCGGTGTGGCGCAGCACGTAGGCGTCCGAGTCGAGCTCGGGCACGGTCTCGCAACGCTCGACGGCAAAGCCGTGGCAGGTAGTGCCGGGTACCAGCAGCGCGGCAGCAGCAGCGCGCGGGTCGGTTGAGGTGGTGGGCATATGCAGTCTCCTTTGACGCCCCAGCGGGGGCGAATCGAGTCGAATCCTCGTGAGTATACCCATATGGGGCCGCGGCTCTGCGGCGAACTGAAGACGATGTGGGTGGACTAGCCTAGCTAGGTTGATAACGAATGCCGCTGGTAGCCGCTGCACCCCGCTAAAGTGAAATAACACCCCGTTTACCGAATCATTTAGGAAATATATGGACTCCTAAAAAGTTCTAATACAATATGAGTCATCTATCTATAAGCTGCTGATTCCTTGCAAAGGTATGGTTGATATGGTTGAAGCAAATAGCGTTATCCCCCTGTACAAACAGATTGTCCGTGCGCTCTCTGATTCGATCGCCAACGGCACGTACCGCCCGGGAGATAAGCTTCCGACCGAGGCGGAGCTCATCGAGCAATTTGGCGTGAGCCGAATAACGGTTCGCTCCGCAATTAAAGAAATGGAAGATGCTGGGCTTGTTGAGAGGGCCCGCGGCAAGGGCACGTTCGTTTCGTCGGACACACAGATGTATGCCGCGGACGACCGTGAGAGCTTTACCCATTCGTGCCAGCTTGCGGGAAAACAGTCGTCTACCAGGGTTCTCGCAATGGGCTGGGACTTCCCAAGCCTGCGAGACGCGAAGTTCCTGGGCGTAGACGATACCCAAAAGGTATTGCGTAGTCGTCGTCTGCGCCTTGTGGATGACAAGCCTACGATGCTGGAAACCAATAGCTATTCCGCTGCGCTTTCTTTTTTGGAGCATGAATCCCTCGAGGATTCGCTGATGGCGGTACTCGATCGCCAGGGGATCAAGATGGGCCCCAACACGCGTACGCTCGAGGTCTGCTATGCGAGCGAGCTCGAGGCGGCATACCTTAACGTGGAGCTGGACTCTCCGCTGCTTCTGTTTGTCGATAGACGTTATGCTCCAAGCGGCGAGCCGCTCTTCATCTCTTGTCAGGTGTACTGCACCGAGCGACTGAAGTTCTATTTGTAAATTAGAGATAGATTGGTCAATTTACCGACCAATTGCTACCGTTCGCGGATTTGGAAAATAGACACACCGCGTAGGGTAGATTGCTAATAAACTTTGTTATGACAATATAGTACGTCTTATTGATATTGGAGAACTATGAATAAGATATTGCTAGCGAGTCATGGTTATCTCGCCCAAGGTATGAAGAGCTCTCTCGAGATCCTGATGGGCGCCAACGACCGAATCGAGTGTCTGTGCGCCTATGTCGATGACGACACGAGGGATGTCGCAGCGCTTATCGATGCTTGGATGGAGTCGAAGGACCCTGCCGACTCTTGGTTTGTCGTGACTGACATCTTTGGCGGCTCTGTAAACAACGAATTCATTCAGAGGCAGACCACCGGATCGTTTACGTTGATCACCGGAATGAACTTGCCGCTGCTGGTGGAAATGGCTACACAGCTGGACTCCCTGGATGCGGACAAGGCCAAAGCTGCGGTCGAGGGATCACGTTCGTTTATCATGCTTTGTGAGGCGGCGGACATGCTTGCCGATGTCGAAGAAGAAGAGTTCTAGTTAGTTCTGGTTCGAGCCCTAGCTAAGGGCCACACCTGTCATTACCTTTATTACGTGCGGAGATGATTACGATGATTAAGCTTACGAGAGTTGATTACCGATTGATTCACGGCCAGGTCGCCATGTCTTGGACACATGCGCTGGATGTCGATTGCATCCTGTGTGCCAGCGACGCCGTGGCAAAAGACGACATGAGAAAAGCCGCATTGAGGCTAGCTCGTCCCAACGGCGTGAAGCTCGTCATAAAAGACGTAAACGCTGCTATCGAGGCGCTCAACAGCGGCGTCACCGACAAGTATTCGCTGTTTATCATTGTCGAGACGATCGAGGATGCCTATCGCCTTGCTAAGGGTTGCAAAGACATCAAGGAGATCAATCTGGGCGGAACTCGAAAGTCTCCCGAGACCACGCTTCATCCGACCCCCGCGATCTTTGCGACCGAAACCGATGCCGAGCATATCCAAGAGCTTGTGAACGATGGCGTGGTTATCGAAATCCGTCAGGTTCCCAATGACTCAAAGGTACTTGCCAAGGACGTTTTCTAGCTGGAAACATGCCATTGTCTAACATTTATTAACTAGGTCCTCCTTTCTTTAGCCCGCCGATTATTTGACCGGCGGGCTTTTTATTAAAGAAAAATCAAAAAAATCTGAAATAGTTCTTGCATAGTTAGTTATATAAAGTATTATAACGTCATGGGATGAATGAAGGGTTCATCCAAGTGAGTTAGGAGTAAGGGATGTTCAATTTCGATGAGCCTCGTTACGAGAAGGTTGTGAGCGATGCCCTCGCTCTCCGTCCTCAGATTGAGGCTGCCGTGGACAAGGTCTGCGAGCAGGGTTATTCCAACATCTTCTTCATCGGCTGCGGCGGCACCTGGGCCCACACGCTCCCGATGAAGTATTGGGTCGAGACCACCACGGCCGACGTCGACGTCCACTGCGAGATTGCCGCTGAGTTCCTCGCATGCCCGCCCAAGACCTTCAACAAGGACTCGGTCTGCGTCTTCTCCACCCGTACCGGCACCACCCCCGAGATCATCGAGGCCGCCAAGTTCTGCCAGGAGCAGGGTGCCCGCACGCTGATGTATGTCTCCAACGACAACACCCCGGCCACTGAGTACGCCGATTACAAGTTCTTCAGCTTCGCCGAGGACGACGTTCTGTGCGAGGCCATCTACACCTACCAGATCACGCTGGTCGCCCGCTTCCTCAAGAACGCCGGCGCCTTCCCCAAGTACGACACCTTCATGGAGGAGTTCGGCAACATCGCTCCGTACCTTATCAAGGCCAAGGACGCTCAGGACGAGCGCTGCGCCGCCATGGCCGAGGACTTCAAGGACACCGACTACCACATGGTGATCGGCTCCGGCATGCTCTGGGGTGAGGCCTACGACTACGCTATGTGCATTCTCGAGGAGATGCAGTGGATCAAGACCAAGTCTATCCACGCCGCCGAGTTCTTCCACGGCACCATCGAACTGTGCGAGGAGGGTACGAGCCTCATCATGCTCTACGGCGAGGACGACACCCGTAAGCTCATGGACCGCGTGGACAACTTCACTCATATGCTCGCTGACGAGAAGGGCGTCCATGTCCGCGTGAACAAGTTCGACACCGCCGAGGTCGAGCTGCCGTTCAGCGACCCCGAGTTCCGCAAGATCGTCTCCCCGATGGTCACCTACACCATCACCGAGCGTCTGAGCTGCCATCTCGAGCACGTCCGTAACCACCCGCTCATCACGCGTCGTTACTATCACCAGATGAACTACTAATCCTCTCAAATTGCTGCGGTTGTCTGCAGGCGAGCTGCGCAGAATGCCTCGCCTGCAGACCTGTTTCTGGGGTTGATCGAAATGGTTGTCCAGTATCTTCTAGTTGCACTGGTCGCATTTATTGCGTCCATGGACGAGCAATTATTTGGCATTACGATGCTTGGTCGTCCGCTGTTTACGAGCCTGTTCGTTGGCTTGATCCTTGGCGATGTCCAGCAGGGCGTTATCGTCGGCGCTGCTTTGGAGTCCATGTTCATGGGCGCCATCATGGTCGGTGCGGCGGTTCCTCCCGAGGTCTATGCTTCCGGCGTGCTTGGCTGCGCGTTTGCCGTCATTACGGGTACGGGCACGGCAACTGCCGTCGCGCTCGCCCTTCCCGTCTCCGTCTTCCTTCAGGTGTGGCGCAACTTCTGCTACGCCGTTCCGGGTGCCTTTGCCTGCAAGAAGATTGAGACCGCTCTGGCAAATCGTGATCTTGCCAAGGCGAATCTGTACCATCTGACCATCGTGCCGCTGTCGATTGGCATTCCGTCTGCACTGCTGGTGTTTTGCTCGCTGTTCTTTGGTGCCGACCTCATCAACAATGCGCTCAACGCGATTCCGCAGTTTGTGATGGACGGCCTCAACGTTGCATCCGGCGTCATGGTCTGCATCGGCTTCGCACTTCTTATTAGGACCATGGGCGATAACAAGCTGCTTCCTTGGCTGTTCCTGGGATTCATTATGGTCATCTACCTCAAGATGGACGTTATCGGCGTCGCCGCAGCTGCCATTTGCGTCGCACTGCTCCTGGCCTTCCGCGAGGGCTCGTCCGGTCCGCAGACGGTTGCTGCAGATGAAGAGGAGGACTTCTAATGGCTACCCAGAACACCGACCTCAAAGAGGCCAAGAAGGACGCGATTATGAGCCCCGATATGTATCGGAGCATGTTCCTTCGCCAGTTTACGAGCCAGTGCTCGCAGTCGTACGACAAGATGATGGCAATGGGCTTCATGTACACCATTCAGAAGCCCCTGCGAAAGATCTATCCCAACGACGACGATTACTATGCGGCGCTCGATCGCCATACCGAGTTCTTTAACATCACGCCTCATGTGCTTCCGTTTGTAGCCGGCCCAACGGTTTCGATGGAAGAGCAGGCGGCTGCCGATAAGAACTTTGACACGTCCTCGATTAACGCCATGAAGGTCGGCCTCATGGGACCGCTTTCCGGCATCGGCGATTCGTTCTACTGGGGTACGTTCCGCGTGGTCGCCGCCGGCATTGGTATCGGCATCGCTTCGACGGGCAACCCGCTCGGCCCCATCGTGTACGCGCTTATCTACTCCGTGATTAACTTTGCAACGCGTATCGTCGCCGCCCATCTGGGATACGACCTGGGAACCAAGTTCCTGCAGCAGTCCGAAGAGAACAACCTTATGTCTCGCATGACGCATGCTGCCGGCGTTCTCGGAATGACCGTTATCGGCGCCATGATTGCGGCACAGGTCTCGCTGTCCACGGCTTTGACCTTTGATGTGGGTGGTTCCGAGATTGTCCTGCAGGATCTGTTCGATTCGATCTTCCCCGGTCTGCTGCCCTTGCTGGCAACGTTCGCTTGCGTTGCCCTCTATAAAAAGGGTGTCAAGACCATTTGGATTATTATTGGCATCTTCGCGATCTGCATCATCGGAACGGGCTTGGGAGTGTTCGCGGCGGCGTAAAGTTGACTGCTATGCTCGCGCGTTGGATAACTAACTGACCGTTTGAAAACGGGGCTCGGCGTAAGGCCGGCCCCGTTTTTTGTTTGAGGGATTCTCCGACCGTTCAAAAAAAACCACGCTCGTCCATCACTCACGTATCTCTCATCTCTCATTCGTCACTAATACGAGAGATAACAGAAATACGAGAGATAACTGATCAGCAAAGAGACAAGCAATCATGGTATTGTCTCAATACTGATTGTTCTACCAGCAAAAACATGTTTAAATGAAACAAATGGCAGATATCTTATCTTTCATCTCTCACTTATCTCTAATATGAGAGATAGCAGAAAGGTGAGAGATAATTACGAGAGATAACTGAGAGACGAAGGAAATCTATTCGCGGCATTCTCCGCCGGGCCGAGCGAAAGGACATGCAGATGAACGAAAACGAGCTGACCGGTCTGCTCGAGTCTTTAAGGCGCATGGGCTCGGACGATCTTAACGTCGAGGTCAAGGAGAGCGCCACGACGCTTTCCCGCGACGTATGGGAAACGGTTAGCGCATTCGCGAATACCGCTGGCGGAATTATCGTGCTCGGCGTGAGCGAGCGCGCGGGCTTTGTCCCGGTTGAGAACTTTGAGACCGAGAAGGTGCTCAACCAATTCGTAGCGGGCATGGGTGATGCCGGCGGGCGCGGAAAACTGGCCAATCCGCCCAAATACACCATTGAACGCGTGGAGCTCCAGGGCACCGTGGTTCTGGTCATCACGATTGAGGAGCTCGACCCGTCGAGCAAGCCTTGTTATGTCATAGAGCGGGGCGCTCAAGGCGGCAGCTACAAACGCATCGATGATAAAGATGTTCCGCTCTCGTCGACCGAGGTCCTGTCCTTGTCATCGTATGAACGGGCGAGCCCCAGTGATCGCGATGCAGTGCCCGGCGCGGTCGCAGGCGATCTTGACGAGGCCCTGGTCGACCGCACGATAGAGCGTGCTTTCTCACTGACACCTCGTGCGATGCGCGGCGCGCCGGACAAGAAAACGAAGCTGGAGCGCCTGAATTTCCTCGACTCCCAGGGCAATGTCACTAAGGCCGGACTCCTGGCTGCGGGTGCCTATCCTCAGCAGTTCTATCCCAAGCTCTTTATCGATGTGGCGGTCTATGCCGGAACGCAGAAGGGCGCGGCGGGGTCGTTGAGGTTCATGGACCGTACGATCTGCGAGGGGACGTTGGGTGAAATGATCTCGGATGCCGTCGCGGCGGTCGCCAAGAATTTACGACGAACCTCGATGATCAAAGGCGTCTCGCGTGTCGACTCGCTGGAGATTCCCGAGGAGGTCCTGCGCGAGGCAATCGCCAACGCCGTAATCCACCGAGAATACGGAGACCGGTTCTGTGGGCAGTCGATCGCTGTTGACGTCTTTGATGACCGTATCGAAGTGACGAACCCCGGCGGCCTATACGGAGGAAAGACTCGCGAGAACCTGTTTGACGGCAGCTCCCGATGTCGCAATGCGACGCTTGTGAAACTGATGTCGATTGTTCCGCTGCCGGATGGTGCAGGTTCGCCGGCTGAGGGCAATGGCTCAGGCATCCCGATGATGTTTGACGCCATGCGCGCGCATGGTTTGTCGGAGCCTCTGTTTTGCCCCGGTTTTGACCGGTTTAAGGTTGTCCTCTATCGCTCAAAGGTTGAGCGGGTCGATCATGGCGGGGACCTGATCATGGCGGCCCTCAAGCGCTATGACGAGTTGGGAACGCGCGAGCTGGCAGAATGCACGGGACTCACCGTCTCCCAGGTTAGGGTACGCGTCAATGCGCTCATCGCACAGGGCGAGCTTGAACCTACGGCGTCGGCGACGAGCCGCAACCGCAAGTATCGACTGTCGGAGCGCGTGGAATAAATGCGTTAGTGGACGAGGCGACCCAATAATCGACCCTCAATTGGCGCCCACTAAGGTAAAGCGGTTGTTGCTCAGTCGACGGTGATGCTGAAGACTCGGCTTACGCCGGCATGGCCCCGAACCCGTCCATCAAGAACAGCCTAAGAACCAGCTTGATGACATTTCTCGGTTTGACTTCTGCCGCGTCAAAGACGTGGCGCTCGGCGAGCTCGCTGCAGTATGCATAGATGTCGCGGATAAGGTCCGCGCCCGAAAGCGTAAACATGTAGCCTGCGTCCGAAAGCGCATTGGGCGCGGCGGGCAACTTGGCCATGTGGCAGAACGTTTGCAGGTCGGGCGCCATAACATTCTGGTAGTCGAGGTGGCCGCCGGCATCCTGTTCGGCAAGCTCCAATTGGCGCACGAAATCCAGCGCCGCTGCCAGCACAAAGCTCGGCGTAGGCGCGTTGACGTCCTGAGTGGTCGCCACGAGCCTGCCCGCCGCCTGCGTGACAAGCCAAGCGACCTCGCGCTGGCAACGCACGGCCTTGCGCGTAACCGGCTTGATGGACGAAGAAGAAACGCTCCCCTTAGGCGGATTCGAAGCAGCCATAAGACCCTCCCATGAACAATCCGGCCCAACAAGCCCGGATGAAACACGTGTTACATCAGTATACGGGGAAGTGGGGTGGAAAAACGGAGTCGACAGCGTGAACTGCCGGCTCCGGATTGCTTGCCTTAGAGGCCGTACACTTCGACCATAGCTTCGCCAATGCGATGGGGCACGCCGGTGACGAGTGCGTTGCCCATGCAGAAGGCCCGATGGCCGTCGGTCATGCCCGTATCGGTCCAACCTTTCGGGAATCCCTGAAGCTGATCGAGCTCGTCGGGAACAAGACGGCGGAAACGGCCATCGGGACATTCGATGACGTGCTTGAAGCGGCTCGCTCCCGTGCCGCCTTCTCCTGTGAGGATGGTGCGGCTCGGCTTGTCGGTGGCATCCGGGAAGCTCATGGCTCCCTCGGAATACGTGTACGTAAAGCCTGTCTTTTTGTTAGTGCGCTCTTCGCGCTTGCTGCCCTTAAGGTAGCGCCAGTCGGGAAGCTTTTCGTCGGAGATGTAGAACTGCTCCGGGACATCAGCCTCGTCGACAAGCACGTCGCCAAGCACGTGGCGCTCACCGTGATAGTCCTCGGCAAAGTCGCAGGTCAGAACATGACAGCCCTGCATGACGCCAGCATTCTTGAATTGAGAGGTCTTTTGGCCGACGCCAAAACGAGTTGAGTTCTCGTAGGGGTCGGGCAAAACGTCGAGCTCGGACATCTCGTCGGGATAGATGGCGGGGAAGGCTTTAGCCATGACGCCGTTGTGCATGCGATTAACGAGATCAACCTTGCCAGTGTCCTTTTCGCAGAAGATATAAACACGCTTGCGACGCTGGGGGAAACCGTATTCGGCAGAGTTGACCACGCGCCATTCGACCGTGTAGTCGAGGTCGGCAAGACAGCTTAGGATGATGGCGAAGTCGCGACCGCGTTGAGACGCGGGCGACTTGAGCAGGCGGTCGACGTTCTCAAAGAGACCGAACTTGGGCTTCTTCATTTCGAGGAAGTGATAGATGTCCCACCAAAGGACGCCCTTCTTGCCCTCGATGCCGTGTGCCTGATTGAGCGGACGCGCGACAGAGTAGTCTTGGCAGGGGAAACCGCCAACAACCATTTGGACATCGGGGATTTCGATTTCTTTCGCCTCGGCCTGCTCCAGGACCTTATTGATGTCTTCGTTGACGACGGAATCATTGCCGAAGCGATCCATGTAGCAACGGGCCGCGAACTGACGCGCCTTGGTTCCGGGCGGCTCCCACTGATTGGCCCAAATGGTGCGGAAGGGGCCGGCGGGCTTCATATAAAACTCGGGATGTCTAGGGTCGGCATAGCCTTCGAGACCCAAACGAAATCCACCGACGCCCGCAAAAAGCTCGGCAATATTAATCTCAGACACGTTTCTCCAATCGCTGCTGTGTCCGGTTATGGTGGTCACAACAATAACCGATCGAGGGGACAATCAAGACCTCAATTTTCTGGGCGTTAGTAGTTGCTCTGAACTACCATGAGGTTAGTTGCGAGTTTCGGAGGTATCCCGTGTCTAAGAAGCGCCTCGATTTCAAGCGCATGCTTGACGATACTGATTTTTCTGACCCCTCAAGTATTGAGCGCTATGCTGCCAATCTCGATGGCATGACGTTCCGCGATATTCTCGAGCTCGGTATTGCTCCGGAGGGGGAGAGTGCGCCCAAGGACTTTGGCTCCAAGAAGTACAAAGGCGGTATGGGCACTCTTATCGAAGAACGTTACTTTGGCTACAAGGCCAATAGTGACGATCGCCCCGACTTTCCCGAGGCGGGCGTTGAGCTCAAGGCAACGTGTTTTGATGTGCTCAAGAACGGCCGGAAGTCTGCTGGCGAGCGCCTTGTCCTGACCATGATTCCTTATGACCGACCTGTTTCGCTCGACTACGACAGTTCTCACCTCAAGACCAAGCTCAGCAATATCCTGTTGATTTACTACGGCCGAGATCGTTCCATCGATAAATACGACCAACGCATTGAGCGTGCGGTCATGGTTCGTCTGCCCGAAGAGGACATGAAAATCATTCGCGCCGACTACGAGAAGATCATTTCCTATATTCAGGATGGCCGTGCGGACGAGCTTTCAGAAGGCATGACGACTTATCTGGGTGCTTGCACGAAGGGCGCAACTGAGGCCACAATGTGGGCGGACCAGTATTATGAATACTTCAATACCGATACGGGCGAGATTGAGCGCCATCGCGCAAAGCGTCGCGCCTTTTCCCTCAAGCGCTCGTATATGGACTATGTGCTCCATACTTATGTCCTCGGTGCTCCGCGAGTCGGGGAGAGCATTGTTCAGGACGATGGCAAGTCTATCGATTTCGAAAGTTACGTAACTGGACTTATCGAGCGCCATTACGGTGAGACCGATCGTCAAATTGCCGAACAGTATGGACTGGAGTACACGGGCAATAAGGCGCAGTGGACAACGCTCGTTTATCGTATGCTCGGAATCAAAAACAATGCTGCCGAGGAATTCGTCAAGGCAGGCATTTCCGTCCGAACTGTTCGAGTTAACAACAGGGGGCACATCGAACAGGCTATGTCGTTCCCACCGTTTGAGTTCAAGCGTTTGATTGAAGAAGACTGGGAGACGTCGCCTCTTCATGCGTGCCTTGAGACCAATCGCTTTTTCTTCGTTGTGTTCCGTGAAGACCACGATGGCGTGCTGCGTCTCGATCGTTGTTTGTTCTGGGCAATGGGAGAAAACGAAATCGAAGGCCCAGCGAAAGCTTGTTGGGATGAGACGCGAAAGGTAATACGTGAGGGCGTTGAGCTCAATCCGTATCGGGATGCGAGCGGAAAGCTCAAAGTGACTAACAATCTGCCCGGTATGGCGGACAATCCAATTGTTCACGTTCGCCCGCATACGTCAAAAGCGGCTTACAAGTTTGCCGATGGAACAGAGATCGGTGACATCGCAAGGAATGCTTACGAACTGCCCGACGGGCGCTGGATGACGAAGCAATCGTTCTGGTTCAACAAGGGCTACCTGGAGCATATTCTGGGGCTGTAGCGTTTCGAGATTATTTAACAATCAACCCCTGCTCCTCGATACCTCGATGTTGCCCCTACAAATAAATCCCCTCACCGAGTTGCTTGTGGAACTCGGCGTGATGGTCGCGTGCCCAGGTAAAGAGCGCCTGGTCAAAGTCGGTACGCGTGGCCGGGACGCCAAAGACGCCGGCAACTTCGACGCGTATAAACTCCAGTGCCGGCAGCTTGTTGATGGCAGTGAGGGCAAACGGGGACGAGGGCTCCTCGAACAGATAGCGGCTGCCTTGCAGCGCGTCGCAACTGGTGCACGTGTTGCCGAGCGACGGGGCTTTGGAGGCTCGCGCGCCTACGGGCTTGTAGCCGCAGCGCTTAGAAAGATAGTCGCGGATCTCGCCCGGCACGCAGCCAAGAGCGGGCACGATGGCGAGTGCGTTGGTGTTGGCCGTGTCGATGGCAATGTGCCCGGCTTCGTTGGGCGTGTGCGCGATGGCGATGCTCTTGTCGTTATCGGTTCGATAGGGAATGCCAAAGGCCGCGACCGAGGTCTCTTTGTGACACTTCCAGCACTCGCGCTTGCCCAGTACTAGATATATATACGGTGCTGAGGGGTCGGATCGGTCAACACCGGGCAGCCACTCGGCAAAGGGCTCGGGGTTGACGCCGCTGGGTACATACCAGATCTTCTTGGTCCGGTCCCATTTGGCGCCCAGCGCCTTGGCTTCTTCTTTGTGCGAAAAGGGGACATCGAGCTCGGTGCGCATAGCGGCTCCTTGGTGCTGCAGGTGCAAGTGGCTCAAGGATACCGCAGGGCGCAGACATCGCGGCGTTTTGCCGAGAAGCTGCGGTGCGGATGGGTTCGAGACGTGTTGGTCTCGGCCTCGGTGACTATTGGGGCGGTTTTGATTGACTGCGGAGTCAGCCGGGATAGGCACTTGGGTCGCTGACGCGGTTTTGTGTATGGGCAGGGTGGTTGCTTGGGCGGTTGGAGCTGCCAGCTGATTTGGCGACATAAAACAAAACAGCCCAGAAGACATAGCCTCTGAGCTGCGAACATTTGGTGGGCGTTAGAAGATTTGAACTTCTGACCTCTTCCGTGTCAGGGAAGCGCTCTCCCCCTGAGCTAAACGC
>JAGZQO010000010.1 GCA_018382125.1 Collinsella sp. | reverse complement strand
TCCGGTTCCACCGGGCCGCGCGGCAAGGAGATATATTGCCAGACCGGAGGGGCGCCGGGGGCGGGAATCGCGCACTCCATATTTTGTTCACAAATGAATAGGTCCCTCAGTCGCATCACTGAGGTTAAAACTGAAGCATTGGCTTCTGATATTGGCGATGACCAGCTGTTTTATGAGTATTGAGACATCGGTCATCTCTGGAGCGCTACTTTACCCCAAAGGCATCAGCTATTTGTTTCCCATCGGTAAAAGGCGGGTTTTGTTCGCCAAGCGTTCTTATATATAGATAGATACGGGTTCGAACCCGTGCACCGGCAACAAAAAAGACGGCCAACCGAAGTTGACCGTCTCAACAATCTTTGGGTGGGCCGTCAGGGGTTCAGCCTGCTTCGCAGGCGGCCGCTGCGGCGCTTTCGCGCCTTGCGCGCTGCGCTGGCAAACGCCCATGCGTTTCCTCAGCTCCGCGCCCTTTCGGGTTCGAACCCGTGCCGCGGTAACAAAAAAGCGGCCGGCATCCGCCAGTCGCTTTTCTATTCTATGGTGGGCCGTCAGGGGTTCGAACCCTGGACCTTGGGATTAAAAGTCCCCTGCTCTGCCAGCTGAGCTAACGGCCCGCGGGTGGCATTGTACCACGGTCTGGAACTATTCCCAACTCCATTGGCCGTTCTGGAAAATCACAACTTCACGTCCATCAGGCGTAATGCCCGTAATATCGATGTCGTCCGTGCCGATCATAAAATCGACGTGCGTGCTCGAGACGTTAACACCATGCTCCAGGAGCTCCTCCTTGGACATGTCGTACCCACCCTCGATGCATTCGGGGAAACCGACACCTAGCGCAAGATGGCAGCTAGCGTTCTCGTCATAGAGCGTATCGTAGAACAGAACACCACTTTCGCGGATCGGCGTGTTCTTGGAAATGAGCGCGACCTCTCCCAGGTGAGCAGCGCCCTCGTCAGTATCGATGATACTTGCGAGCGTTGCCTTGCCCACGCGGGCGTCGTAGTCCACCACGCGGCCGCCCTCGAACTTAATCCAAAAATCGTCGACCTTATTGCCGTGGTGGATGAGCGGCATGGCCGAGTACACGATACCGTCGGCGCGCATGCGATCGGGCGAAGTGAAGACTTCCTCGGTGGGAATGTTGGGGAAGAAGGGGTGCCCATCGGGCGTCTTGCCCTTGCCGCCGGCCCACTCGTGACCCTTCGTCATGCCAATCATCAGATCGGTTCCATTTGCCGCGGTGTAATGCAGGCAGTCGAAACGATTGTCGTTCAGGAAACGCAGGTTCTTTTCGAATGCGGCGTCGTGGAGCTCCCAGTCGCTCTCTGGGTCCTGGCCATCGGCGCGAGCGGTGTGCAGAATCGCATTCCACAGCTTATAGATTGCAACCTCATCGGCGTCTCCCGGGAACACCTCGCGCGCCCAAGCCACGACCGGAGCGCCGGCGATGCACCACGGATTGATGTTGTAATCCAGTCCACGGCGGAAAACTTTGCACTGCGTGTTCTTTGCCTTAGAAGCTGCAGCGGGCTTAGCGGGATCGATGCCCTTAAGGGCGGCGGGGTCCGCACCCTCGATAAAGATAAAGCAGGCACCGTCCTGGGCCAGGGAATCCAGCTGCAGGCGCTTCCACTCGGGCGTCTGCTCAAAATAGCTTTTCTCGACATGCTCGTACGTGAGCCTCGTCACGGCATCATCGGCCCAGATGACCGTCACATGGCCGGCGCCGGCAGCATAGGCCTCCGCGACCACCACGCGCGCAAACGGCGCGCACTCAACCGGAGACTGAACGACGACTTCCTGGCCGGGCTTAACGTTTACGCCCTTGCGGACAACCAGGCGCGCATAGTTTTTAATCTTGGGCTCCAGGGACTTCATACCCTCCAGGGCCTCTTCGACCGTCAGGGCAGCTCGAATCATGTGCCACTCCATCTATCTATAGAACAGTAAAAGGGCGCGCCGCAAAAACGACGCGCCTTATATCTTAGCGATAAGTATGTATGCAAACGCTACTTCTTCTTGGAGTCCTTCTGGTCCTCCTCGGCAGCTGCGCGCTCGATAAGAGCGTTGAGCTTGTTCTCGGACATGCCCTCGGCCTGCGCGCGGTACATGTTGCGCAAGGGACGAATACGAGCGAAGTCGTAGATAAAGTCACCTAGGATGATGACATAGGACAAAACGATGCCGACCATCTGGACAGGGCTGGACACCATGCCAGCGGGAGCGAAGTACAGCGAGGCCCAAATTGCCACGACGAGCACCATGCCAATGGCGAGCACAATCCACCAGATGCGACGGCGCTTGGTGTAGTCCTCGTCCTGCTTGAGGAGGATATTCGACACCGTATAGATGCGGTCCTCCTTGGCGCGCTGCTTGGCCTTGCGGGCGCGCTTCTCCTCTTTAGAGAGGCCCTCGAGGTTCTCGCCCTTCTCGAGCTCTTTGCGGCGTGCCTTAGACGAAGCCGGCACGACGCGAACGGAGCTCGCTGCTTGGCGGGCGGGCTTAGCAGATGCGGCAGACTTGCGCGCAACCCCGGTAACTTCGTGGGATTGCGTGCGCTTGTTCGTGGCGCTACGGGTACTCACTTATGCGTTCTCCTTCATGCTTGTGAACTGGGAGCCCGTGATGATCTGGAAGGCCTCGCGATAGCGCTCGGACGTGCCATCGATGACCTCGGCGGGCAGGTGCGGGGTCTCCCCCGTCATATCCCAGTTGGCCTTGAGCCAATTGCGGACGAATTGCTTGTCGTAGCTAGGCTGGATCTTGCCCTCCTCGTAGCTGGCAGCAGGCCAGAAACGGCTGGAGTCGGGCGTGAGGCACTCGTCGATCAGCGTGACCTTGCCATCAATAACACCAAACTCGAACTTGGTGTCGGCAATGATGATGCCACGGGTCGCGGCGTACTCGGCGGCAGCCTTGTAGATCTTGAGGGAAAGGTCACGAATCTGCGTGGCGATGTCCTCGCCCACGATCTCGCAGCAACGCTCAAACGAGATGTTCTCGTCGTGGTCACCGATCTCGGCCTTCGTGGACGGCGTGAACAGCGGCTCAGGAAGCTTGGAAGCCTCGGTCAGGCCCTCAGGCAGCTGGATGCCGCAGACGGTGCCGTTCTCGTCGTAGGTCTTCTTGCCCGAACCGGTCAGATAGCCGCGGACGATGCACTCGATAGGAATCGTCTGGGCCTTCTTAACCAGCATGGCGCGGCCAGCGAGGTAGTCACGATACTCAGCAAACTCCTCGGGGAAATCCGCCGGGTCGATGGAAACGAGATGGTTGGGGACGATGTCGGCAAACTTATCGAACCAGAATGCCGAGATGCGATTGAGTACCTCTCCCTTAAACGGAATCTCGTCGGGAAGAATGAAGTCAAACGCAGAAATGCGGTCGGTGGCGACCATCAGCAGGTTTTCACCGGCATCGTAAATATCACGAACCTTGCCACGGGAATCCGGACGACGCTCCATCGTTGTCACGTGAGTCACTCCTTACCTAAATACGACAGAAATGCGGGTTCTTTCCCGCATGTTTTCGCAAACTCGGAGCGGCAGGGACGCGGCCCCTCCTTCACCGAATAGCGAAAAGCTAGTGTTCCATTGTAGTAGATGCCGCGTCTGCCGTGTGCTCGCGGGGCAGATGAATTGTAAAAGTCGTACCCTTTCCAAGCTCCGACTCCACGGATATGTAGCCATGGTGACGCTCGACGATCTGCTTGGTCACGGCGAGGCCAACGCCCAGGCCGCCGGCTTCGCGGGCGCGGCTGGCATCGGCGCGCCAAAATCGTCCGAAGATACGCGACAGATCGTCCTTGGCAATACCGATACCGGTATCAGAAACGGCAATGCTGACGTGCTTGCGGTCACTGAGCACCGACACCACGACCCAACCGCCCTCGGGGGTGTAGCGCATGGCGTTGCTCATGAGGTTGATAACACATTGCGTGATCATGTCGGGATCGGCCTCGACGACATCGTCGTGCCCTTGGGTTTCATCTGCAAAGCGAAGACGAAGGTCACGGTCGGCAAACAGACGCTCCTGGCCGTTCACAATCGATCGCACGAACGGAACCATGTCCACCGGTTCTAGATTGAGCGGAGCCGTGCTGTTTTCCATACGCGATAGGTCGAGCATCTGCTGCACCAGACGAGCCAAGCGACGCGTCTCGGAAGCAACGGTCTCCAAATGCTCATCGTCGGTGGGATACACGCCATCCTGCATGGCCTCGACCGTTGCGAGCATGGCCATAAGCGGCGTGCGAAGCTCGTGTGCAACGTCTGAGGTCAGGCGCTTCTCGTGTTTCATATCCTTCTCGAGAGAAGTGGCCATCTCATCGAAGGTCTCACCCAGCTGATCGATCTCGTCATCACCGCGCAGTCCCGTGCGAGCCGACAGGTCGCCGTCACGGATTTGCTTTGCGGTACTGGTGATGCGATGAATCGGCTTGGTGAGCATGCGCGACACGAGCGATCCGATAACGACCGAAATGCAAATTGCAACAACCGCGGCGAGGGCCATGGCGTTAAAGGTCTTCTCCCTAAACGCAGAGTCCGCCTTGGTGAGCAGAGCGTCGGAGCCGATGGCCCACAGCTTTACCTGTCCGACATGCTCGCCGGAAGACGTTACAATCTCGACGTTAGCAACGCTATCGGAGTCGGTTGGAGCAGACGAGACCGGACTATGCGATGCCCTCTTGCCGCTCGTGTCGTCGGTCGTAGCCTGGTTTTCGCGTACATCGGCGGTGGCGCTTGCCGAGGGCCAGGAATCGTCATAAACGATCACGCCCTTTTTATTGACGACCTGCATACCCAGATCGTCGGAAACCAAACTCGACGTTGCGACCGTGCGCAGTTCTCCCGCGGTCCAAGAGCCGTTTTCCTCATATGAGGTTGCCAACTTCTCGGCAGCGGAATTTGCGATTTCGACGATATTGGAGCGTGTGTAATCCGAAAAGACCGTGCCCCACACAACAGAGACAACGCCCACCAGCACCAATACCGTCATGAGCGATGTCAGAGCAAAAGCAAGTGCCATGCGCGAGGGATAGCTCATCGTTGGCCGTGAATCGGAACGAGGCGTGTTCCAACTAGCCTTGGAACCCGCCTCGCTCTCCTGCTTGTGCTTTTGTCCGATTTCAAAGCGCGCAGGTGTCATATGTGATTTCCCTATTTCTCGTCCGACTTATCGGTCTTGGCCGGAGCCTCGAAGCGATAGCCGACACCATGGACGGTGTAGAGCCACTTGGGCTTCTTGGGATCATCGCCCAGCTTGGCGCGAAGATTCTTCACGTGGCTATCGATGGTGCGCTCATAGCCCTCAAAGTCATACCCGAGCACTTTCTCGACCAGCTCCATGCGGTTATACACACGGCCGGGATGGCGGGCAAGCGTGGTGAGCAGCTTGAACTCGGAAGCCGTCAGATCGACTTCCTTGCCCTCGACCAAGATCTTGTGGCCCGAGATATCGATGACCAGATCGCCGAAGTCGAGTACCTCGACGGCGGGCTCGTCGGCCTGATGGGCACGGCGGAACAGAGCGCGAACGCGGGCGACGAGCTCGCGCGGCGAGAACGGCTTAATCAGATAGTCGTCGGCGCCGAGCTCAAGACCGATAATACGGTCCTCGATCTCGCCCTTAGCCGTCAGCATGATGATGGGGACATCCGAGGTATCGCGAATGGTGCGGCAAACGCGCTCGCCGGGAATCTCGGGGAGCATAAGGTCGAGCACGACCAGGTCGAACTGATGCTTCTCGAACTCCTCGATCGCGGACTGGCCGTCGCCGACGCCCACAACCCAGTAGCCTTCGCGCTCGAGATAGGCAGCGACGGCGTCACGGATTGCCTTCTCATCCTCGACCAGCAGAATCTTTTTTGCATCTGAAGCCATAACACGGCCCCCCTGTCTCAATTAGCTAAGAACAAGCCCATTTTAACGCACCTGAGCCCGCCGGATGCCGCTATGACGCGGCAGCTCGGCGGGCGGTACTCACAATTACAACGCGTTTATTCCCCTGTTGGCGCCTTTTTAACCCCTCTAAGCTTAAAGAGAGAATAGACGTGCAGTGACCGTCTCTGGTATACCCTGGCTGTTGCGCACCGTGGCGTACGTAAGGAATGAGTCCGATTTTCCCGCCGTAGCTGGATAATCGCCATACTCCAAAGCGCGGTCGGGCGACAGCAGCGAGCCATAGGTCTTGGCAGAGGTGTCGATCAGGAAATGCGACGCCTGTACCTTAACAAGGTATTTATTCTTCTTGCCAGCCGCACATGCGAGCGGCTCGCGGGACAGGAAGAGGTACGGCCCTCCCTCATTACCGATATATGTGCCCATATTGCCCAGGCTGCCCACGCCACTATAGGCCGCCTCGATAGAAAACACGAAGGTATCGCCCATATATACGGCCTCGAAAGGCGAGACTGACGAGGGAAGGACTAGCTGGGCACGTTTGGTGTTGTTGCCGTCGGTCAGATCGATTGCCGTTATGCCGTAGTAGACGCCCTCGTCGTTGCGGACACGCGGCGAGATGGTCAAAATGCCGTCGCTCGCGCGCGGGGCCGATGCAAAGCGGCCCGTCGATTTCCAAATTACCTCGGCCTTGGATTCATCAAGCGAGCGACGATAGCAAAACGAATCACTACTCGTTTTATTGCCGCCTGCCGAAGGCATTTTATACCAGATGACTGATGCCCCGAACGCCGTAAACAGCGGCGGATCGTAGTCCTTGCCACCTCGATCGAGCTCAACCACGTCGCCAGAGAGCGAAGCGCCCGACAGATTTTGAGCGTAGAGCTTCCACGATGAATTGGCAAAGTTCATCTCAACCCACGCGAATACGCCGTCGCCGGCACGGACATCGTAGAATGCATATCCCGTGCCCTCGATAGGATCCTCGATTAATGTGGTAAGCGAGCCATCGCCCAGGTTGAGCACACCGAGCGTGTTGGCGTGCAGTGCCGATGCGGGCGCCATCATTGCCGCGGCGTAATCGCCGTCGCAGTAGTACAGCAGCGTACCCAGAGGCAGCGTCCACGACGCCGCCGGCTCAAGATCGATGTCGACTGCCTCGTACTCATCCGTAATCGAGATGATTTTGGAATCATCCTTGATAACCTGCGGCTCGCCGGCGGCATCATCGCTGGTGCCCGTTTTTTTCGAGCATCCGGCAAGCACCGTGGCAGCGCCCGCGGCAGCCCCACCGAGTACAAAGCCGCGACGCGATATTCCGTTCTTGATGTGATCGGCGATACCCATTAGGCGATCTCGGTGCGAGCGGCCTCGATAGCGCGTGTAAGCTGGTCGGCGCAGGAGGTCTTTTTCATACCGCAGGTATTACCGGCGAGAACCTCGATTACGCGATCGGCAGGAGCGCCCTCGACCAGCTTGGAGATAGCCTTGAGATTGCCGTCGCAGCCGCCGGTAAACTCAACGCCCATCACCTTGTTGCCGTCATCGGAAAGATCAAGGTGAATATTGCGAGCACACACGCCCTGAGGCTTGTAATCAAACGAAATCATGCGATCCCCTCTCAGAATGTTATTCGAGACGACTATTATCCCCGTCTTTCCCTAAATGCAACGAGGCGCTTTGCCGGCAACACACATTACCAGCAAAGCGCCCTAAAAAGCTAACGTTATGCCCGAACCTACTCGAAGCTCAGCTGCTCCAGACGATCAAAGACCGTGTCGATACGGGTGAGGAAGTCCCACGGATCAAAGATCTCGTCGAGCTTCTCCTGACTGACGGTGCAGCGCGGGTCGGCCTCGAGACGCTCCTTAAAGGTGGGGCCGGAGACACAATCCTGTACCTCGTGCCAGGTTGCCATAGCGTTCTCCTGCACAATGGCGTACGCGTCCTCGCGGGTGATGCCCGTGTCGACGAGGGCGAGCAGTACCTTGGAAGAGAAGATGAGGCCGCGGGTCTTATTGAGGTTGGCCATCATGCGGGCGGGATACAGTTGCAGGCCGTCGATAACGCGAATGAGGCACTGGAACATGTGGTCGAGGGCGATGAAGCTGTCGGCCTGGGCGACGCGCTCGGCAGAGGAGTGCGAAATGTCACGCTCGTGCCACAGGGCGACGTTGTCGAAGGCAACCTGCGCGTTGGCCTTCACGACGCGCGACAGGCCGCAGACCTTCTCCATGGTGATGGGGTTGCGCTTGTGCGGCATGGCGGAGCTGCCCTTTTGACCCTTACGGAACGGTTCCTCGGCCTCGAGTGTATCGGTCTTCTGCAGATTGCGAACCTCGGTAGCGATGCGCTCACAGGTGGCCGCGGTGGTGGCGAGAACGCCGGCGAGGTAGGCGTGATGATCGCGGCTAATAACCTGCGTGGACAGCGGGTCGTGAACCAGGCCCAGGTGCTCGCAGACATATTCCTCGACAAACGGCTCGATGGAGCTGTACGTGCCGACAGCGCCCGAGATGGCACCAAAGGCAACGTTCTTGCGGGCATCCTCAAGACGGTCCAGATCGCGCTTGAGCTCCCAGGCCCAAGAGCCAAACTTCATGCCAAAGGTCATCGGCTCGGCATGGATGCCATGAGTGCGGCCGGCGCAGAGCGTGTTGCGCTCCTCGAAGGCGCGACGCTTGCAAATCTCGCCGAGCTTCTTGACGTCCTCGATGATCAGGTCGCAGGCCTGGGTGAGCTGGTAGCACAGGGCCGTGTCGCCCAGATCCGAGCTGGTCATGCCATAGTGAACCCAGCGGCTGGGCTTGGGGTCGCCCTCGGGAACATCGGCATCGATGTATTCCTTCATGTTGGTCAGGAAGGCAATGACGTCGTGGCGCGTGACTTCCTCGATCTCATCGACCTTCGCCTTCTCAAAGTTGGCATGGTCGCGGATCCACTGGGCCTCGTCTTTGGAAATACCGATCTTGCCGAGCTCCGCCTGGGCCTCGCAGGCCAGAACCTCGATTTCCTGCCAAATGGCGTACTTGTTCTCGAGGGAGAAGATGTGTCCCATCTCCGGGCGGGTATAGCGATCGATCATAGCGGCTCCTTTTTGGTTATTGGCACGTTGGTCGTAACCCAACCATTGTACCGTGCGCAGGTGCAAGTATGGGCAGCAGGCATTAACCTAACATTTTGGAATTGGAGCGAGCATGGGGACGTCCGCGCATTTGCTTCGCAAATACGCACCGGCTGCGGTCGGCAGACCCGGTCCGCGCACACGCACGGGCACAGCGGGTTGGACCCGACGTTCCCGAGGTCTCCCGTGCTCGGTGGAGCGGGCAACGGGACATCCGCGTATTTGCTTCGCAAATACGCACCGGCTTCAGGCGCCTGTCGGCGCCTTCGCCTGCTCGCTACAAACGCTTCGCGTTTGCTTAACGCTCGCACCCTGGCGGGTTCGAGTCCCGGCGCTTGGTAGTAAATAGCACGGCAACGTAACGCTGCCGTGCTTGTGCTTTTTACTGGAGCGGGCAACGGGACTCGAACCCGCGAGTGTCAGCTTGGGAAGCTGATGCCTTACCACTTGGCGATGCCCGCTTGTGTGTTGGCTAGTATAACGCGGTTGTCTTGTTCGATACAAGGGTGGCGATGCTTGTTTTAGCTGTGGAGATTCGTTTGAAAATCGCGTCAATTGTGGAGATGAGGACCTTTGACCTCCTGTTCTCCCTATCTTCTACCTGCGCTTTTGCTTGATTGTTGTATTTGAGCTCAATTTGTCAGGAATTGGGCAAGCTTTTGGTCAGGCTCCGGTACTTACCCGCATGAACCTCGGGGGTAGCCTCATCCTACGCGTCGCAGCCTCCCCATGCGGCGCACGAGGGATAAGGAGCAGCCATGTCCAACGCACCCACGCACTCTGTCCACAGCGCAATCGCAACAGGTCCGCTGCTCCTGCTCCTCTTCCTGCTTTTCGGCTGCCTGGCACCGAGAGCCGCATTTGCCGTCGATGGCTACGACCAACTCGGCTTCCGCACTATTAGCGATGATTGTGGGCCCTTCTTCATCGGCAAGTATGAAGCTCAAGACGCCTCGATTGCCTACTGCATGAACCAGGAGCGCCCCGGCCCCACCAAGCCGGGCGGCCCATGGCTCAACTTTGATCAAGGCTGGGTGTGGCTCGACGACGAGTTCGCGGCAATCGTTTGTCACGGATATCCTACCGCCACGTCGTTTGGCGGTTACCATCTTTCACCCGATCGCGCCCGCGCCGCAACCCAGCTTGCCGTATGGATGCTCAACGGCACTACCCATGTCGACGGTACCTATTCCTACACGACCGCTCAGGGCAAAACCAAGAGCGGGCACTTTACCGCCGACAATGAAGTCGTGGCGGCTGCGCGGTGGCTCCACGACAACGCAAAATCAGGAAGCATCAAAGCCGCTCCGCACCGCGCGCGGCGCTATCTAGGAGCCGTATCGGGCGGCAGCAAACGTCAAGACATGCTCTATGTACTGCCGGCGGTCTCTGTTTCCTTCAAAAAACAATCTGCAAACGCCGCCATTACCAGCGGAAACAATACTTATCAGTTTGACGGGGCAACATTCGATATTTTTGAGAGCGCCAGCGGCGCGCATGTCGGCACCGTCCAGATGGACAGCAACGGTCGGGCGCAAGCAACACTTCTGCCCAACACGGCATACTACCTAGTTGAAACGAAGGCGCCGGCCGGCTATGTCCCCCGTCGTGATCGCATCGCCTTTACCACGGGGAATGACGGTGGACAGGTCGCCATTGATGAACAGCCCGGCACCATCAACCTGCGTATCGTAAAACTCGATGCCGCGACGAATGCCGGCCCCCAGGTGGGATCTTCACTCGCAGGAGCAGAGTTCACGTGTGTGTCGCAATCAACCCCTGGATGGGCGCAAATCCTCACGACCGACGAAAGCGGTCGGGCCACCCTCGCCGATGTCCCCTTAGGAACCTTTACCATCTACGAATCAAAAGCCCCCGAGGGCTACCTGCCATCCAACGACAGCTGGACCTATACCGTTGGAGCCGACCAGCTCGGCGATTCAGGCGTGGTCGAGATCGAATCTCGCATTTCCGATATCCCCATTGCTTTTGACCTTGAGATTTCCAAATTCAAGGATTACGGCAATAGCGACCAATCCGGCCTGGAGCAGCCGGCGGGTGGTGTTGTCTTTGAGGTTGTCAGCAACAGCTCTCAGCAGGTTGTTGGCACATTGACCACAAACATCTATGGCTTTGCCTCCACCGAAGATCAGCCCGAAGCATGGTTCGGCACAGGCAAGCGACCCGCCGGTGTCCACGGAGCCGTCCCATACGACCGTGCCGGCTACACGGTTTGCGAGGTTCCGGAAACCGTCCCCGAGGGTTTTAAACGTGCAGGGGAATGGACCGTCGGGGCCAATCAGATTTCCAACGGCGCCGAGCTTCAATATATCGTGGACAACCACGCGCTGTCGACGCATCTCCAGATTGTAAAACGCGATGCCCAAACAGGCGCTTCTGTTCCACTAGCCGGATTCACCTTCCAACTCCTAGACAGCAATCACGAACCTGTCTCACAAACTTGCTGGTATCCAGCACATAACGTAATGGACACCTTTACGACTGACGCGACCGGGACCGTCACACTGCCCGAATCGCTCGTGCCGGGCACCTATTATGTACGCGAAACCTCGGCCAAAGAGCCCTATCTTGTCGGCGAGGAGATCGAGGTAAACATACCCGCCGACATGAACCTAACGCCCGTTGCAATCGCCTCGTATTATGACCACGCCGCGACCGGAAACATCAGGATCGTTAAAACCGATGCCATAGACGGCAGCAGCCTCGCGGGCGCCGTCTTTGAGATCCGTGCCTCGAGTGATATCGTGCGCCCCGACGGTAGCATTGCCGCGCTCGACGGTGAGACTGTCGCTACCATCACGACGGATGAAACTGGAGAAGCACGCGCGGACAACCTCCCGCTGGGACTTGGCACCGCACGCTACGAGGTTGTCGAGACTCAAGCGCCGGCAGGCTTCTTGCTCGATCGGACAACCCATATTGTCGACCTTACTTATGCCGACCAGAAAACACCCGTTGTAGAAGCACGGCTTAACGTATCCGACGATTACACCAAGGTTGATATCTCCAAGGTCGATGCAAGCGGTGAGCAGGAAGTGGAAGGCGCACAACTCACCTTTTATGGTCCCGATAAAACCGAAATAGACTCCTGGACCTCATCCGACAAGCCACACCGCGTCGAACATCTTGCACCCGGCACCTACTCGTTGCGCGAAATGATGTCTCCGCGGACCTATGGCCTTGCCGAGGAAATAACGTTTGAAATAAAGGATACGGGAGAAGTCCAATCCGTCGCGATGAAGGATGCGCCCATCGAGATCAAGGGACAGGTCGACAAGCGTCAGGAACTTGTCCAACCTATCGAAAAGGGCCTGTTGGCTAACGGCGATGGTAAAAATCGCGCCGCGACGCAAACTAATACGGATGGACTTTTCTCCTATACCATCGACGCTCGAAACGATTCCGCTACTTGGGTTGATGAGTTTACGATTACCGATGATCTTGAGTGCGCCAAAGACGGCACGGCGAGATTCATCTCAATCGAAACCCCCGTCGCCATCGGCGACCTCAACGGTCTGTGCAACGTGTGGTATCGCACGACGCCGTTGGACTCGACAGACGTCGATGAGCCGGCGAACGCGACACTTGACGATGGACACGAAAATCCTTGGCTTGAGTCCGACGAAGTAAAAGAGAGCCTTGGTGAGGACTGCCGCCTCGTCGATTACGACGGCTGGCGCCTCTGGAAGGCGGATGTCTCGACCACGGAATCCACCACACTCGAGGCGGAAGAGCTCGACCTTGCATCCAATACCGTCGTAACAGGCATTCGAATTGAATACGGTGCGGTAGCCGCCGACTTTACGACTCGAAGCGATGCGGATTCTTGGACCCGCGATGATCTCAAAGATGAGCACGACGACCTTGACGATGCCAAAGCAATCCTTGGCACAGACGCTCGGGGCGCAGTCGTGCACATGCAGGCAACGTCGGCTTATACGCCCCAAACCGCACTCACCAACAGCGCGCGCGTCGATCTTTGCCGCAACGGTGGCGGCGATAAACTTGAGTCACATGACGAGGACAGCGTCATTCAACGCTGTACCCTACCGCAGGACCTACCGGCAACAGGATCAGTTCCCATCGCCGCTTGCATCACCGCGCTCCTGACCTCGGGTGCCGCAGCCCTATGGTTCGCTCGCCTTAGGTCGATCCCAAAGAAGCGCTAGCGCGATGAAAAAGCGGGCGAGCCAGTCCCCTGGCTCGCCCGCTTTCAATCATTTAAATCGCCGCATCTACTCTGCAGACGAAGATCCACCATCAACGATTGCCTGCTCGGACTCAGGAATCCCATCGGCACCCGTACTCTGTTCTTGCTCCACCTCTTCGCTGATTGCGGAGGCGGGGGTCGAGCCCTTTGCACCCACGATGTAGGCAGCCCCAAATCCTAACGCAATGGCAATCAAGGTCAAAATCACGTAGACAGGCCAATGGCGCTTAATATACGAAAACACGTTGACTCCTTAGAGCTCCGTCTACGAACGGCGGATAACCTCGGTCACGACCTCGGATACCGTGGCAATGTTCGTCGGGTTGACATTGTGGGGCAGGTCGTCCTCGGTACGAGCGCAAGCCAGACGCGTGCCGTCCACGCCGGCGATGGTAAGGGCTCGGCGGCTCGCCTCGAGCGCAGCATAGGCATCGGTCTTGGCATAGGGCATCTCGAGCGCGCCACAATCGACATGGAACGACTTGCAGACCTTGCTGACCAGGTTCATGATGCGGCGATCGCCCTTGAGCAGTTGTTGTTCGCCCTCGACCGTCACCACCGAAAGCCTACCGGCGCCGACGGATTCAAGATTGATAAAGAATACGCCGCGGAGCTTATCGCGATGCGAAGCCAAGAAGGCCTTCATGCCAGCGCCATCACAATCCGAGGCGCCCGTTGCCACAAACCAGATATCGTGACCGAGCAGCTCATCATCGCCCATAGAGGCGACAGCCGAGAGCATATCTTCGGAAGAAGCGCCATCGGAAGACGTAGCGCCACCCTTCCAGCCATCGTTATCGTCCTCGAAGTTATCCCACGAACCGATACCGCGACCGGACTTCTTGGCATCGTAATCGTCTTCGACGCCCAGCCAGTCACTCATGCTGTCCTGCTCGTTTTTCTTTTTACGGCCGAACAGACCACCCAGGCCGCGCTTACGAGACTTGGGTGCCGCCGGGGCGGGAGCCGAAATGGTCTCGATCGGCTGTGCGCCCGACGCAACGGGCATAGGAGGCGCAACGGGTGCCGATGTGGGTTCGGGGCCCTGGGCAGTAGCAAAGGGATCGTTGACCTGTGCGGAGGGGTCGGGAAGGTCGAACAGCGACGTGCGAGACGCAACGTTTGCCTGCTTCATAGACGGCAGCGACGGATCGGGGACCGAAGCCAGCGGAGACGAGGAAGGTGCAGGCGACGGTGCCGACGCCGGATCGGGAACATTCATCTGCGGGCGCGGCGATGCCTGGGAGGAAATCTGGGCCATAAGGGAATCGACCGTTTCGTCCTGGGTGGGAGCGACATTGGCAACCGTGGCACCGGAACCACTCGGGGTCGGCATGGTGAAAATCTGCGTGGAATAAGGCCTCGACTCATCCGTCTCGGGAGTCTCGGAAACCGCAGGCACTTCCTCCTGCTCGACCTCGGTCGAATCATCTTGCTCGGCTGCCGCGTATTGCTCTTCGTCAGAGTTGGCCTCGACGGGCTCGTCCTCGGCGGCATCTTGGATTTCGGCAGCATCAACAGGCTCGTCATCGTCTGCCGCGTCGCCCTGCTCATCGGAAACAGGAAGGGGCTCGGCAATCGCGGTGCCCTGTTTTTCAAACGTTATCGTGGAATCGAACTGCGCGGCATCAAACGACATGGTGCTATCGACGTGCTGCTGAGCCTCGAAAGACGTCGTCGCTTCAACAACATCCGCGGACGCCGGTTGCTGGGACTCAAAGGACGTTGTAGCTTCGGCGGCTTCGACGGGCGCGGACTGCATAGCCTCGTTCTGCTCGAACTCTTGCGCCGCGAGCTCACGTGCCGCCTCGGCTGCCTGCTGCTGAGCGATAGCCTCCTGCTCGGCAGCCTCGCGTGCGGCAGCGCGCTTCTCCTCGAAATCGTCGACAAATTTCTTGCCCTTTGCAAACGCACCCTTAAAGAAGTTGGAAGCGCTGGCGCCAATCGACGAGAACGCGGATGCAATGTCGGCATGCGGCGTTGCCGCGGGAATCTCGGCCGAGAAATCAGTATCGCTCTCGTAAGACACGCGCCTCGGCTGTTCAACGTAATCGTCGTCAGACTCGTCCGCAACGTCTTGCGCCGGCGCGGCGGGAGCCAAAATGTCCAGTCCTGCCGCGGGATCGAACGCGGACACTGCCTCGGGCTCGGCAACGGCAGCGGTAACCGCGGCAGACTCATCATCCGCAGTGACAACGGGCGCAGGCTCGGGCTCAAACGTCGGCTCCTCGCCCTCCTCGTAATCGAGCGTGCAGGACTCGGGAAGCATTCCGAGTGCACGGATGGCATCCGAACCAAAGCGAATGTTGCCGGCGGCGTTGCGATAGAGCTTGGGCTCGGGCTCGGCCGCGGCAGGCTCCTCCGCCGGCTCAGCAGCGGGAACCTCGTCATTGAACTCTTCGGCCTGGACAGCCTGATTCTGATCCTCGGGCACGATGGCGCCAATCAGCGTCTCGTCGGCAGACGCACCCTCAAAGCCCTCAATCTGCTCGTCAAAAGCCTCGCCCTGTTCGGGCTCGGTTTGAGCGTCGGGAGCAATCGGCTGACCGAACTCGTCCTCGGCGTAGGTAGGCTCTTCGTACTCGATGGTGTTGCCGTAGTCGTTTTGCTGCTGGGCCGCGGCATACTCCGCCGCCGCGCGCGCCATTTCCTCGGCACGACGTTTCTGCTCCCCAAAATAGGTATCGAACGGAACATCGTCGGGAAACTCGTTCTCGCCCTGGAAGGGAGCAACGTTGTCCATAACGCCGAGCATAGCGGCGACAGAAGACTTGTTGCACACCGCGCCGGACGTATAGGGAAGAACGTGGCGGTTAGAGATGATGTTTGCCGCGTTGGCAAGTGCAACGAGGGAAGCGAGGATCGCGACAATCCACAGCAGAACCTTGAGCGCGCCGGGGAGCGGCAGGATACGCAGGATGGCAACGGCAGCAGGGGCAATCGTGGCAACGGGCAACAGCTTGGCGATGAGCGCACGATACGAAGCATAGGGCTCGCGGGCGAGCAGCTCAGCACGGGGAGAGTCGTAGTGTGCGACAACGACCACCGGGCGGTTGCGCGGAGACGCGAGCGGGCCCGAGGCCTTGTGGTAGGCGATGACATTTTGGCTCACGCCCGTCTTGCCCAGGCGCGAAACCACGGGGTGGCCCGTGCGCTCGAGCACGTAAAGAACGGCGCCGACAATGGCCAGCAAGGTGCCGACCAAGCCGATACCGCCGCCGATGCCCATCAGCAGGGCGCCGGCAAACGCAAGAATACCGGTAACGGCAAATGCCAATCTACTGGGCGCCGGGGCATTGAACTCCTGAACCTCGGGGTCAAAGCCGTGGTTGCGGAAGATCTGAGCGATATCCTCGGCAGCCAAGCGCTCTTCTTCGCTGCATGCCGGCGTAATGCCGGTGTTCTGCAGCAGGTGGTTAATATAGTTCTGGGTGTTCGCCATGTGCGCTCCACATCCATAATCCGACAAATAGGCCCAATGCATGCACATTAGAACCGTATATAGTCGAAAGTATACCCCGAGCGAGCGCAAACGACCGAATTCAGGCCATCTTAACGCCTCGAGCGGACAAGGATATAGCCTAATCTCCATATCGGACTAAAATCATGGCAGCAAACCACCTTCTCATGCGAGGACTCTATGACGGCAAGCGACGCGACCGCGACAATTAAAAAGGGGAATTCGGAGCCCGGTTTCGATAAAACGGCTCAGCGCATCCTCAATCTTTTCTTTGTGCTCAACAGCTCCCCCGAACCGCTGACGACCGAGCAGATCGTCTTGGATTCTGACCTGGGATATGGCTCGGGCAATATCGACTCGGATAAGCGCAAGTTTCGGCGCGATCGTGACAAACTGCTCGAGCGTGGCATCTTAATCAAGGAGGTTCGCCCCGCCGGTGCGCAGGAGACCGAGGAAAGCTCGTGGACAATCGACCGCGAGCACACGTTTGCTGCAGGCGGCCTCATCACCGCAGACGACGCCGATATCCTACTCAACGCCATCGACCAGACGCTAGCGGCCGGCTCTTCCACCTTTGCCGCGCCGCTTGCCGATATTCGCTCCAAAATTGCCTACCTCACCGGCAGGACGACGGTGGACGAAGTACCGATCCGCCGCTCTCCCACCGTCGATGCGGTATGGAGCGCCTTTGCCGAGCGATGCGCGCTGCGATTTTTATATCAGAACGGACGCGGCGAGCAGAAAGAACGTACCGTCTGTGTCTACGGCATGTTCGAACGCGAGGGCGTGGCGTACTTCTGCGGCCTCGACAATGTCACCGACGACATCAGGACATTCCGCTGCGACCGTATCGTTCGCGCATGGCGTCCTTCGAAGGCCTACGCCATCCCTGCGGACTTCAATCTCAACGACTATCTGTTCTTTGAATTCGATTTCGCCGACCGACCGCCCGTTGCAGCCACGTTCTCGTTCGCCCCTCAGACGCAGATCGATATGATCAACGGCCTCACGCGCGGGCGAGGTGAGCTCACACACACCGATGCGGGATGGATCTGGACCGTTGACGTGCGCGACCTTGAAGCCGCCGCCTCATTTTGCATGGCCCACGCCATGGACGGCATGAGGCCCATGGCCCCCAAATCGCTCAAGCAGGCGTGGAACCACCTCATTGAAAGGACGGTGCACGAGTATGCCCGTGCGTAAACTCACCAGCGAGCAGAGACTCTCGCGCGCCATCGACATCATGGAGGCCCTCTACGCCGCCGGCGAGAGCGGCATGACACGAACCGAGATTTGCGGCCGCTTTGACATCACGGGAGTATCGCTCGACGAGATTCTCGAGATCGTCTCGACGCTCGCGGACCGAGAATCTGGTGCGCGCATCATCTGCGAATGCCACGGCGAGCGTGTGGTCCTCACTGGTGACGCCGGGCGTGTGCTACCGTTGCGCTTGAGTGCAGCCGAGGGCGCTGTGCTCAACCACGAACTTGAATCGTTGGGGATCGAGCCGCAGACGGCAGCTCGGATTCGACACGCCCTTCTACCCGAAGAGCTCGGCTATAACCAGCGCGTCTTTGACACCGTCAACCACGGGTCGCACTGGCAGCAGCTGAGCTGCGCCATTCAGGACGGTGTTCGCTGCCGCATCTCGTATCGCTCGATGGACGATGCACGGCCACGTGAGCGTCTGGTCGACCCCTTGCGCATTACGGCAAACGGCGACCAAACATACCTGATTGCCTGGGACATCGCGGTCGATGAGCAGCGCACCTATCGCATGGATAAAATCGAGGGACTCGCCTTGACGGAAGACTCCGTCGTGCCTCATGCACCGGACGTCACATCCCTCCACGATTCCCTTGCTCGGACGCAGCGTAGCGCAAAGCTCTTGATGCCATTCGATATGGCGGAGCATCTGGACTGGGCCGGCATCACCCTAATCGAGCGCAGCGGGGCAGACATGGCAACGGTAACCGTGCATTATGGCTCCGAGCGTTGGCTACTGAGCCAGGTAATCGCAGCGGGCGGAGCCATCCGCATCTTGGATGACCCCGCCCTGTCAAAGCGTCTGTGCGATATGGCAAAGACCCTCGTCTGTCCGCTTTAGCGCCGCCGCTCGTGGCGTGCACGCCACAGTTGCAGATAGTGCCCGATCTGCGCCGATTCGATGCGCTGGTAGGAGCTCGTAGGCAGCGACGTTAAGAACTTCTTTCCGTAGCCCTTCGTCACCAGGCGCGGGTCGGCCAGAATCAGCACGCCGCAATCGGTCGACGAGCGGATAAGGCGGCCGGCCGCCTGCTTGACCTCGAGCACCGCCTCGGGCAGCGAATAGCGCGCCCAAGCGCGGTCTTCGCGCAGGTTGCGCTCGCACGAGAGCGGGTCCGTGGGACTCGAGAACGGCAGCTTGGGAATGATGACGCAGCGCAGCGTCTCGCCGCTGGCGTCGAACCCCTCCCAGAAGGCCTTAAGCGCAAAAAGCGATGAAGTCGGCTCGTTGATAAACCGATCGCGCAGGCGACGAGGAGATGAGTTGCGCTGCTGGCAGTTGAGCTCCAGACCCGCACGGGCCATCTTGGGCTCAACGCGGGCGTACAGGTCTTCCATGTCGCGCCGATTGGTGAACAGTGTGAGCACCGATCCGCCCATGGCAAGATGGGCGTCGACCAGCACGCGCTCGAGCGCCGTAAGATAGCTCTCGCGATCGCGCGGATCGGGGATATCGCCCGCAACGACTACAGCCATGTTCGAATCGAAGTCGTAGCTCGAGTCCAAGTGCAGCGATGAGGATGTTGAAGCGCCGATGCGATCGAGGCCGACCGCGTGGTTAAAGTGTTCGAAGCTTTTGGACACCGTCATGGTCGCCGAGGCAAAGATAGCCGTGTGAACCTCGGGCAGCCACTCGGTTGCCAAGGCCTCGCCAATGTCGATGCGCTCTGCGGTCATTGACTCTCCGCCGGCACGCAGCCTGCGATTGACCTGCAGCGAATACACGTAGTGTTCATCGGTGCCATCAATGATGAGTTTGAGGTTCTCGGCCAGCTCGTGCAGGCGGCGCGAGATATCACCCAGGTCGACAACAACCTCGGGCTTGTCGGCGGCGACGGCTTGCACCAGCGCGTCGACGCTCTTGTCAGCTTGTTCCAATGCGTCGATGGCAGTGTAGGCCGACGGTAAGAAATCATGCCAGTCGTCAGATTCGCGCAGCTCGGGGCCAATCCATAGATTGGCATTGTCATAACCCCCACGCGCACGGCGGCCGAGCTCGCGAACGCCATCGAACACGTCGGCGATTGCCATGCTCGCGCGCGCAACCGTCGACGTCGCCTTGGCAGTAAGGCCCAGATAGAGCGTAGAGCCCTCGGAGGTTGCCAAATCACGGGAAACCTGGCTTAGCGCGCCGGTGCTCGAGCCACCCAGGCGCTCAAACAGAACGTGTGATTCGTCCGCCGACACCACGCGCGCCCACTGGCGGCGCGCCTCGCGCTCGATGGAATGGGCCTCGTCGATTACCCAATGACGAATCGGAGGCAAAATCCTGCCCTCGGCCGCGACATTGCGGAACAGCAGGGAATGGTTGGTGACCACCACATCGGCATGCGCCGCACGACGGCGAGCGCCGTGGACCAAACATTTATCAGGGAAAAACGGGCAGAGGCGGCGAGCACACTCGCGCGAGGCCGTCGTAAAGTCGGGGCGGTTGACGCTGCGCCACCGAATGCCAAGTGAGTCGAGGTCGCCATCGGCTGATTGGCAGACGTACGCCATAATGACCGCGACCGCCGTGAGCGTGTCCGCCGGATCGCGCTTGGTGGTAATCTCGGCCTGGCCGCGGCTCATGCGCTCAAGCTTGCGCAGGCACGGATAGTGGTCATACCCCTTGAGAGCGCAAAATGACAGACCACCGTCCAGTTGCTCGGCAAGTTTTGGCAGCTCATGGTACATGAGCTGGTCGGCGAGATTGTTCGATTTGGTCGCAATACCAACCGTGATGTTGTTACGGCGTGCTGCCTCGGCAAAAGGCACCAGATAGGCCATCGATTTGCCGACGCCCGTGCCCGCCTCAATTACACGATGAGTGCCCGTGACCAGCGCATCGCGGACCTCGAGCGCCATCGCGATCTGCTCATCACGCGGCTCGTAGGTGGGGTACATGCGATTGACCAGGCCACCTGGCGCATAGTCTGCCTCAATCTCCTCACGACTCGGCATCTTGAGGACCGGCAGTTCGTCGGCGTCCACCCGATCGTCGGCGCGATCGGCCTTGAGAACGTCAGCACGAGCGGCGCTGAGAGAGAAGATAGAACCAGGGTTCTGCCCTGCCAAGAATGAGAAGATAGGACGATAGGACCAAGGCACGTCCGGATGCATGTCGGCTAGGCGCGCCATGAGGCCCTGGGGCAAGTCGGTGAGCGCCACGAGCAACACGCGCCATACGCCACACAGGGCGTCGACGTCGGCATTGGCACGGTGTGATACCGAGCCACAGCCAAACAGATCGGCCATAAAAGACAGCTTGTGCGAGGCCAGGCGCGGAAGCGCGATTCGCGACAGCGCCAGCGAATCGATCCAGATATCGCTCACGTTGACGCCGCCTTTGACCGACTCGATAAACGAGCGGTCGAACGTGGCGTTATGTGCGATCACCGGGCAACCACCGACAAAATCGGCGAGAGCGGCGACGGCCTCAACGGCCGACGGGGCATCTGCCACATCGGCATTTGTAATGCTCGTGAGCTCGGTAATCTCGGCGGGAATCAGCTGCTTGGGATGCACGAAGGTATCGAAACGGTCGACGATCTCGCGGCCCGAAAGACGGGCCGCCGAGATCTCGATCAGTTCATTGTCCTGCACCGAAAGACCTGTGGTCTCGGTATCGAGGACAATCACATCTTCCTCGATAAGACCAAAGGACTGCGTTTTGGCGCGTTCGGCAAGCGTGGCATAGGAGTCGATGACAAACTGCGGCGTTCCTGACGAAACCGCGTCCTCGATTAGCATGCAATGCCCGCTCGACGAAGGCCCATACGGATCAGGCTGTCACAGACCTGCGGGAACGTCATGTCGTCGGTGTGGCGGATCTCGTCCGGATACAGCGACGTATCGGTCATGCCGGGAATGGTATTGGTCTCGAGGATAACGGGGCCGTCCTCACTCACGATAAAGTCGCTGCGCGAGATACCCAGGCAACCGAGGGCCTTGTGAGCAGCACAGGCAAGCTCCTGGGCACGAGCGTAATTCTCGGGTGAAATCTGCGCCGGAATGCGATGGATGTCCGTAGGGTCGACATACTTCACGTCCAGATCGTAGAACTCACAGTCCTCGGGCTTGCGAATCTCGACAATCGGCAGAGCGCGCACGTCATCTTCGCCGTATACGCCGACGGTGATCTCGGTACCCTCGATGCACTTCTCGACCAGTACTTTGTCGCCGTACTCAAACGCCTTGGCGATTGCCGCGGGCAGCTCGGAGGGCTCATGGACCAGGGAAATGCCATAGCTGGAACCGTTGACGGCCGGCTTCACAAAGCAGCGCTCGCCACAAACCTCGACGATATGATCGATATCGACTTCATCGCCCACCTCGAGCGCAAGGCCGGGGGCAATGGGAATGCCCGCCTTGGCGTACAGGAGCTTAGAGACCTCCTTGTCGGCACCGCAGGCGCTGGCAAGCACGCCCGAAGCCGTGTAGGGGATACCCAGGGTCTCCATGGCGCCTTGCATGGCGCCATCCTCGCCGCCGGCACCGTGCATGGCGATAAACGCCACGTCAAAGCCGCCGGTTGCCATGGTTACCATAAAGTCATCAGCGGCCGTATCGAGCAGCTCCACCGAGGTGTAGCCGGCTTCCTTCAGTGCCACCACAACGTTCTTTCCCGAATTAAGCGAGATCTCGCGCTCAGCGGAATGACCGCCCGCCAAGACCGCTACGTGCATGTTCTCTAGGCTTTTACCCGGCATGGGCAGACTCCTCCTCTATAATTTCTGCAGCTGATACCATATTGTAGCGATACCCTCTACGTTTCCCCAAAATCGAAAGGCTTCCATGAATCCCAGGACTAAATCTCAGGACATTCGCGACTTGAGCCAAAACGATATTCGCGAGCTCGTGACCGAGCTTGGCCAGCCCGCCTTCCGCGCGAAGCAGCTCATCGAATGGGTCTTTGAGAAGAACGTTTGTTCGTTCGACGACATGACCAACCTTCCCAAGGCTTTCCGCGAGCAGCTTAAAGAGGCTTTTGCCTTTGATACGCCGACTGAACTCACCAAGCAGGTTTCCAAAGATGGCTCGCGCAAGTATCTGCTCGAGTACCACGACGGCATTTCCGTCGAAACTGTCGGTATGCCCCGTCGCAACAAGCTTTCCGTCTGCGTTTCCACCCAGGCAGGCTGCGGCATGGGCTGTGCCTTTTGCGCTACCGGTCTCAACGGCCTCAAGCGCTCTCTGACCGCTCAAGAGATCGTCGACCAGGTACTTCATGTATCCAACGACTTTGGCGAGCGCGTCACGAGCGTTGTCTTCATGGGCCAGGGCGAGCCGTTTGCCAACTACGACGAGGTTCTCAAGGCGTTGCGAATCCTCAACGACCCCGATGGCATCGGTATCGGTGCTCGTCACCTCACCGTCTCTACCAGCGGCGTTATTCCCGGTATTCGCAAATTTGCCGACATCCCCGAGCAGTTCACGCTTGCCGTTTCCCTGCATTCCGCCATCCAGTCGACACGCAATAAGCTAATGCCCGGTGTTAAGAAGTACACGCTGCTTCGCCTTCACGAGGCGCTTCAACTCTACACCGAGAAGACTGGCCGCCGCCCGACCTATGAGTATGCCATGATCGAAGGCGTCAACGATACGAATCCCGAGATGCAGGCGCTCTGCGACTTCTGCGAGGGAACGTTGTGCCACGTTAATCTGATTCAGCTTAACGACATCGAGGGCAGCCCGCTCAAGCCGTCGCCGATTCATAAGGTTGAGGATCTTCAGCGTCGTCTTGAGTCCCGTGGCATCGAGACCACGATTCGTAACTCCCGTGGTAACGATATTGACGCCGCTTGCGGACAGCTGAAGCAGCGCTTCAAAGTTCAGAAGAACGCATAGGGGAGTCGCACCCCAAAACGTTTCATGTGAAACATCGAACGGCCCCGGTTACAGGAGATGCAACCGGGGCCGTTTTATTTATTGACCTTAATTTTGAATCAGCTGCTACCTGTCCCATTTTTTACGGCCAAAATAAGGGGTCCTTGCCACGTGAATCAGACAAGGACCCCTCAAAATATGCTAAGTAATTGTTAGGTACCTAATAGCCTACATTTTCCCATTGGTTACTAACCCAACCTTGATTAATCTTGGGATTCTTCGTTACCTGAGCCGTACGCATGGCAACATCTTCTGTCATAACATCCATTTTCTTCTTGGATGTATCGACAATATCTTGCGCACTACGAAGCAAACGACCTCGAAGTTCATCGTCTGTCGCGATCTTATAGCCAGCAAAGGCACCAGCCGCGACAGTCGTCGCCAATGCAATCGCAGTTAAAATCCTATTCCTCATCTTGGCCTCCTTGATCAAACTGAATCATTTCGCCAAGAATACGAGAGAGCTCTTCCTCGTCTTTAAACTCAATCTCAATCTTATTCTTTCCACGCGAGCTCTTAACACGCACGTTGGTATTAAAAACCTGACGAAGCACGCGGGCAGCCTTTTTAAAAGACTGAGGCGTTGCAGGCCTCGGCGTCTTAGGTGTCTCTCCGGCAGAAAACAACGGAGCAAGATTTTCTGTCGCTCTTACGGAAAGGCCCTCTGCAACAACCTTCTCTGCAAGTCGAATTCGAGCGTCCTCATAGGGAACTGCAAGAATCGCACGTGCATGACCAGCAGTAAGTTTGCCCTCAAAAATCATCTGCTGAACAACTTCGGGGAGATCGAGAAGGCGCAGCGAGTTTGTAATTGCAGAGCGTGACTTGCTGACTGCCTTCGACAATGCCTCCTGGGTCATACCGCTGGCATCGATAAGCTGGCGATAGCCCTTAGCCTCTTCGACGGGATTCAGATCAGAACGCTGAAGGTTTTCGATCAGAGCAAGAGCCAGCATCTCTTCATCATTAACATCTTTAATGATGACAGGCAGCTCCTCAAGACCAGCAAGCTTTGACGCTTGGTAACGACGCTCACCAGCGATGATCTCATAGCCGTTTCCATGCTTGCGAACCAAAAGCGGCTGCAAGACGCCATGTTCTTGGATTGATTCGCTCAACTCACGAAGTTCAGTTTCGTTAAAGTGAATTCGCGGCTGATTAGGGTTGGGAACGATATCCTCAATAGGTAGTTTTGTTTCAGATGCGGCATTCGAAGCCGATGCAGCCGAACCACCGGTCTCATACTCGGCCTCTGAGACCAAAGCATTGAGTCCACGTCCCAATCCGCCACGTTTCTTTACACTAGGCACGCTTGATCACCTCTTTTGCAAGGTTCATATATGCTTTTGCACCCTTATTTTGAGGTGCATAGGTAATTACCGGTTCCCCAAAAGACGGAGCTTCGGAGATTTTAACCGTACGGGGGATCAACGTCTTAAATGCCTTATCACCAAAGTACGATTGAACCTCCTCAACAACCTGATTCGATAGAGAAGTACGCGAGTCATACATGGTCATAAGCACACCGTAGGTGTCTAAGCCCTTGTTCAGACGAGATTTGACCATCTTCATTGACTCAAGCAGCTTCGTAACGCCCTCGAGTGCGTAATACTCGCACTGGATCGGAATCAAAACGCTGTCTGCTGCGGTCAAAGCGTTGATAGTAAGCAGGCCGAGCGAAGGAGGGCAGTCAATGAAAATAAAATCGAACTCGTCCTGAATCGGCTCAAGCAAATCTTTGAGACGGGTTTCACGAGCAATTGCGCTTACGAGTTCAATTTCCGCGCCTGCAAGCTGAATTGTAGCCGGAATTACGAATACCTTTTCGCAATTTGTATCAAGAACAAGCGATTCTGCCGGCACATCATTCAGCAATGCATCATAGATGCAGTGATCAAGGTCTTCTTTTTCAATTCCGAATCCACTGGTGCTGTTTCCCTGCGGATCAAAATCGACAATCAGTGTCTTACGACCCTGCTCACCCAGTGCTGCTGCAAGGTTTACAGCCGTCGTTGACTTACCGACGCCGCCTTTTTGATTGATGATTGCAATGATACGCGTGTCTTTTGCGCTCTTAGAACGCTTAACGTCGCGAAATCCCACGGTCCCTCCTGGTGTGTATTAAAGCTGTCAAACGGAGGATGTTTCACGTGAAACATTCCGAATCGATAGCAACTGCTATGTTTCACGTGAAACACTGCAAGCTGTTAGTAACCATTATGTTTCACGTGAAACATCTAGGCAAGCGGATTCTTCTTTGCCATGCCATTTGCACGAGGCAATGAAACGGATGCTGAATGACTCTTCTTAAGAACAATGAACTCCCTGTGACCCAAGCCTTCAGGCAAATCAATTGCGTCATTCAGAAGCAAAGTGAAGCCGCAAATCTTAGCTGCTGACATGCCGGAAGCAAGCTCCTCATCCGAAGGATTGCCCTTGGTGATAACAAATAGCCCTCCATCCTTCAGGTACGGAGCCGCATACTCAACAAGAATCGGTAGAGGGGCCAGTGCGCGGGCGGTTACAACGGAGAACTGCTTCTTATGGCTTCGAGCATATTCTTCAAGACGATCATGAACCGCATGAGCATGTTTCAATCCAAGAGCATGGACAAAGGAATTAACCGCATCAACCTTCTTGCCAACAGAGTCAATATAAGTAGCTTTACGATGCGTGGTTATGGTTAATGGAATACCAGGGAAGCCCGCACCTGTTCCCATATCGAGCAAAGCTCCCTCAGGAGCCTTATTGATATAGGGGAGCAAAACAAGTGAGTCGAGGATATGAAGTACGGCAGCATCTTCTACGTTAAGAATACGGGTGAGATTGGTTGTCTTATTTGTTTCTAGAACCAAATCCAAATGCTGGATACATTTCCTCAGCTCAATATCAGTTACGCTCAAGGAATATTCTTTGCAATAGGAAGTTAGGCGACTCAACATCTCGTCAGCCTGCTGATCGGTAAGTACAAACAACAGAAGCTCCTTTCTGACAAAAATCAGCGTATCGAGAACTTTTGACAAAAAAAAGGGGACGTGGAAACCACGTCCCCCTAGCATAAGCTCGAGTAGATTATCGAGCAACAATCACCACATGGCGATCAGGGTCAGAACCCTCAGAATGAGTATCGACTGCATCGTTGCCACGAAGTGCAATGTGAACCAGTCGGCGCTCGTAGGCATTCATGGGCGGAAGCGAAACACTCTTATGAGTGCGGATGGCACGCTCGGCAGCAGACTGAGCCATGGAGGCGACCTTATCCTGACGGCGGCTCTTGTATCCCTCGACGTCCACTACAACCGGATACCTAAAGCCAAGCTTGCGGCTCACCAGCAAAGAGAACATAACCTGAAGAGCATCAAGAGTGCGACCATGACGGCCAATGAGAACAGCAAGGTCGGGAGCCGTTACATCCAAAATCAGCTCACCCTCGTCGCCCTCATACTCATCGATAGGAGAGTTGGCGGCATCGAAGTGCGAAAGGATGGAACGCAGGATGGAAATCGCAACATCGGCAATGGTGTCGAGCTCCTCATCGGTCAGCTCTTCACCAGCCTTGTAGCGCTGTGCAATCTCGGGATAATCGCCCGCGACCTGCGGGGCAACCTCCTCAAGCATATCCTCGATGATCTCTTCAGACATAACGTACTCCAAAAGTTAGGTACCTAAATAAGATTGATATCCCACTACTTCTTCTTGTGCGGGCGCGGCTTCTTCTCGCGACGAGTGACCTCAACCTGCAGCGGAGCGTTCTTAAGACGCTCCTCCTCATCGGCCTTCGCCTTGTCGATGACCTTCTGCGTCACAAAAATCTGCTGGATAACCTGCCAAGCAGACGAGACGTCGTAGTACAGCAGAACACCAACGGGAAGGCTCCAGCCCATCCAAAGCATCATGACCGTCATGACAACGGCCATCATACGCATGCTCTGAGCCTGCTGGCCGGTCTGGTTGCGCGACATATAGAGCTGCGGAATCAGGGTCAGGACGGCAAACAGGATCAGGCAAACCAGCGCAGGCAGTGCAACCATAAAGCCATCGGCAAAGGAAGCGCTCGGCGTGGTGGTCAGGTCGGGCAGGATGTTGAAGAACGAGAACGTGCCGTTGTTAAAGTACTGCGGCAGGTTGCGCAGCAATGTAAACAGGGCGAACAGGATAGGCATCTGAATCAGCAGCGGCAGACAGCCAGCCATGGGGTTGAACTTGTTCTCGCTGTAGAACTTCTGCATCTCCTCGGCCTGACGCTGGGGATCGTCGGCATAGCGCTCCTGGATCTCGAGCATCTTGGGCTGCAGCACCTGCATGCGAGCCGTCGACTTGGTCGACTTGAGCATAAGCGGCGTCAGCAGCAGACGGATGATGACCACCAGGATGATGATGGACAGGCCCCAGTCGACCGCAAAGGTCTGGATGAGCTTGAGCAGCTCGAAAAGGATGTTAACGATCCAATCCCACATGTAAGTTTTCCTCCGATAGCGAGTGCCCGCTAGGGCACAGGGTCATAACCGCCGACGTGCAGGGGATTGCAGCGAGCGATGCGCCTCACGGCAAGCCAGCAGCCTCTCAAAACACCGTGCTTCTCAATCGCCTGGATGGCGTATTGCGAGCACGTTGGGTAATAAATGCAGGCGTCAGGCAATAAGGGCGAAATAACCTGTTGATATATGCGAATAGGAGCGATGGCAACACGTCGCAAAACGTGATTGCTCATCGCTCCTCCCCGGCAACGCCGGCGCGCTTCATAAGCGAACGCAACGCCTTGTCCATCTCCTGCGGCGAGGAAACCCTCGTCTTGGGAGTTGCGAACAAGATGATGTCATAACCCGCAACGGGAAATCCACAGCTGCGGGCGGCCTCGCGCATCACACGCTTAGAACGGTTGCGCACGACAGCACAACCGAGCCGTTTAGCACCAACGAAGGCGACCCTTCCGGAGTCGCCTTCGCCAACCGATTCACATATGGTCATTCGAATCAGAGGATGATTGAAACGACGCCCCTGACTGAACACATGCTCGAAATCTTGCCGAGACTTAATAGTCTTCATGCGAGATGTGTGTATCGCTGCTAGACAGTGAGACGCTTGCGGCCCTTGGCGCGACGACGGGCGAGCACGGCACGACCACCCTTAGTGGCCATACGGGCACGGAAGCCATGGGTCTTGGCACGCTTACGCTTATTAGGCTGATACGTACGCTTCATCTTAAGTTCCTCCTGCTGCATTTCGAGTGTCCGCGGGGCGCGGACGCAGATATAGACACGTGAGCTTGAAGATTGTAGGGAAATCAATATTCAAATGTCAAGAAATCAAAGGTAAAAGGTTGCGTAGTTCACACGGTTCCCCCATAAGCACAACCGAAATTTACGCCTCATGGCAACTTTTCACGATATTTCATCGAGTTTTCAACAGGTCATGTTGGCAATGTTGAGAACTTTTCGCCCGTTTTCCAAAGTTTTCAACAGGTTTTGAAAAGTTGTCGAAAGATGAGAAACATTGCACGGTGAGCTACTATTTGTTCGAAACCTTTTGAAAGATTGCGAGCGGCATGTCTGACGACTTTTACACCATGGTCGATTCCGGAGACCCGGCACCCGACAACGAGCACATCACCGGCGTGCGCGAAGAGCGTGCAGAAGGCGAGCAGACGACCACGCAGGCGCCAAAAGCCATGTACGCCGCGCGCATCGCCGTCTATGACGACATGCTGTCGACACCGCGTGTGATTGTCATTGATCCGCAAGATGTCCGCACGTATTTGGAAGAGACGACCAACACCGTCTACCAGTGCATGAAAGAACAAGGTGGCCATATCTCGCTCATGGTCATCCGCGAGATTGTCGAAAACTTTATCCACGCGCACTTTGCCGAGCCCATCATCTCGATCCTGGACGGCGGAGACACCATCCGCTTTGCTGATCAAGGACCCGGCATCGACGACAAGGAACGCGCTTTCGACTTTGGCGTTACCAGCGCAAACAGCAAGATGAAGCGCTATATCCGTGGAACCGGGGCAGGGTTTCCCATGGTGCAGGAGTATTTGGAAAACGCCGGCGGTGCCGTATCCATCGAGGACAACATGGGCAACGGCACCGTGGTTACGGTAAGCCTGAACCCTAAACGCGTGCAGGAAATCGAGCGTGCCGGCGGACGCGGTGCTGCCGTGCGGCCAGAGACGGAGCAGCCCACATATCCCCTGCCGGGAGCTTTTGCGCAGCAGCCCATGGCAACGCAGCAGATGCAGTCCCCCGTGGGGCAGATGCAGCAGCCCGGAATGCTTCCTACACAAGAGCCCCAGGCGGCATCGACATCGATGCCGCCAAGCATGCCAGAGGCCATGCCGCTGGCGGATCAGGATGCAGCAGCAATGCAGCAGGCGACGGGGGCACCGGATGGCCAGCAAATGGGCTATCAGCCGTACCATCAGGGATATCCATATCAGCAGATACCACCACTGGGGTATGGCCAGCAGTTCCCGCAGCAGTACCAGCAGGGATATCAGCAGCCGTACCAGCAGATGCCACAGCAGCAGTACAACCCCTGGGCCCAGCAGATGCCTCCGCAGCCTTACCAACAGTGGCCTCAAAGTTTTCAACAGCAAATGCCGCCGATGCAGAGTTCTCAACAACCAGCAGCTCAAATGATGTATCCTAATGCAGCAAATCAGTATGCGCAGCCACAACCGGACGTGTTCGTAAGCGATCGCGGCAACGCCGCGCTGGGCTATCTGGCGCAAAATCAAGCGTGCGGTGCAACCGATCTTGCGAGGGCGTTTGGAAACTCGGCCCCCACTTGGTCACGCACGCTCAATGACTTGGCGCAGGCCGGCTTGGTCATCAAGCATGGCCAGAAATACCATCTGACCGAACTCGGCGCCGCTCGCGTGCGAGCTCAGAGCTAAAGAACGGGAGAGACAGTGGACGAGGAAGCAAGCATCATCCTGGGGGATGCCATCGCCTTTTGCCAGCGCGACGGCCAAGATGCACGCCTCATCAACATGCTGGGGCAATCGCGCGCCATAAGCCTGACCGAAGACACGCTCACGATCGAGGCCCCCTCGCGCTTTGCCATCGCGCAGCTCAAAAAGCATCAGCCAACTATTGAGGCCTATCTGGAAGAAATCGCCTTTGCACCGATTGCTCTCGACATCGTGGCACCGCAAGGCGCCGCAGCGGAATCCGCTGCCACGACGGCGCCCGCCACGGCTCCCGCCGCTTCCCCGGCGGTGCCGGCCTCCGCAGGCGACGTACCGACGATCGAGCACCAGCACAGCGATGTTTCCCGTGAAACCATGGCACCGTTGCCGACCGCGGCGGCGACGTCAACGAACGTACCCGTCACGCACATGCCCATCGCTCACGACGCAGCGGCGGGCGCGGATTCGGGCATTGCAATCAAGAACACGCTCTCGGCCGATGATTTTCGTCGCATGATGAACCAGATGAAGGGCGGGGCGCCGACTAAATCCACGCAAGCTGCGACCCCCACTTCACCCATGCCAGCACCGACCGTGCCGGCCGAGCAGAATACGGATGGAGCCCCGCTCGCCGCGAACTCAAAATTTACCTTTGAGAACTTTGTCTACGGCCCCGAGAACAGCCATGCCTATCGCTCGGCACTCAAGTTTGCCGCCCTCGCGGACGAGCGCGGCACGTGCACATCACTGTTCATCTACGGCAAATCGGGCCTGGGCAAGACGCACCTGCTGCTTGCCATCAAAAACGAGCTCGCCGAGAAGTCGCCCGAGATCAAGGTCAAGTATGCCAACTCCCAGGCATATCTGGACGACCTGATGACCGAGTTCGACCGCCAAAAGAAGAGCAACGCCCCCATCATGCAGGCGTACCACGGCGTGGACGTGCTCATCATCGATGACATCCAAAACATCATCGGCAAGCGCGCGAGCGTGGACTACTTTTTCCAGCTCATGGACGAGTTCATCCGCAACAACAAGAAGGTCGTCATCGCGGCAGACCGCGCCCCCAAGGACCTGAGCATGGACGAACGCCTGACCAGCCGCTTTAACGCCGGCATGCTCTGCCTGGTCGCAGAGCCCAGCTACGAGATGAAATACAAGATCTTGCAGCGCTATTACGAGAACACCATCGTCGCCGCTCCCGAGGCGGGCGACGACTCACTGCTGGCGGCCTATGGGGGCGACGGCGGGCACCTGACCGACGAGCACTTTAAACACATGGCTGAGGTCTCGGGCACCAACATCCGCGAACTCGAGAGCTTTTGCGAGCGCTGCGCCGGCGAGGCGGGCGACCGCGAGCGCGAGGGCGGAGAGCTCACCTTTGACGATATCGACGCCATCGCCAGCCAGTACTTCGACACATCGGCCAAAAAGATCAACGTCCAGACGGTTCAGTCCGTCATCGAAGAGCAGTACGGCGTGACACACGAGGAGCTCATCGGCCCGCGTCGCAACGCCAATATCGCCAAAGCACGCCATATCGCTATCTACCTGGCCATCGAGATGTGCGAAATGACGACCACGGCGGTGGGCGCCGAATTTGGCAACCGCAACCACTCGACCGTCAGCACGAGCTACAAAAAGGTCCAGAAGATGATCCAGGAAGACCGCACCGTCACCGAAGACCTCAAGTCACTGCGCGATAAAATTACACTGCGCTCGTAGGGAAATAGAGACACCTGTTGAAAACTTGTCGAAACCACGGGCATAAGGTGTTTAAAACCCAACCCGCGGTGATGGAAAGTTTTGCGCAGGTTTTGAACGTGGAAAACCACCCCCGTTGCACACAGGTTGCTGTCGATTCTCTTTCTGGGTCTGACCTGCGTCTTTGGGAGTAATCAACAGTTTCGTCAGTGCTATTACTATTATTAAGATATTTATATCTATAGAAAGGTATTAAAAGATGAAGTTCACCGTCAGCCAGAGCTCGCTTACACAAGCCATCGGCGTCGTTATGAAGGGCGTCGCTTCGGCATCCACCCTTCCCATCCTGTCGGGCGTGCTCGTCAAGGCGCAAGACGGCATCTTGGAATTCCAGACCTCTAACTACACCATCTCGATCCGTCATCGCATCGCGGCACATGTCGAAGAAGAGGGCGAGATGGTTATCCCTTGTAAGATGCTCTCCAATATCACCAAGACCCTCCCCGATGCCCCGGTCACCTTTGAGCTGTCCGAGCGCCAGGTGCTGATTGGTTGTGAGAAGAGCTCTTTCCGCCTGAACACGCTCGATGCCAATGACTTCCCCGAGTTTCCGGCCTATGCCATCGAGAGCGCCGTGGAACTGCCGACCGATATCTTGTCCGAAATGGTCGGCCGCGTGTGGCGCGTCACCTCGACTGACAAGGCCCGCCCCATCCTGGGTGGCGTGCACATGAAGGTCGAGAACAACACCGTGCGCCTGGTGGCGACCGATTCCTTCCGCTTGGCCGTGTGCGATACGCAGGTCGAGACCTCAACCCTCGAGGGCTCCTTTGAACTCAACGTTCCGGCCGATGCCTTTAACGACGCGCTGAACATCATGGCCAGCCAGGCGACCATCATGATCGGGGCTACCGACACCCAGGTCGTCTTTGAGGCCGGCAACACCACCTACGTGTCGCGCCGCATCGAGGGCGTGTACCCCAACTACAAGCAGCTCATCCCCGATTCGTGCGTGACGAGCGTCAAGATCGACGTCGCCGCCTTTAACGCCGCCCTCAAGCGCGTGGCCGTTATCGCGAGCGCCAACCCCGCCGTCAAGTTCGAGATCGATGTCGAGAACGGGCAGATGGGCCTGTCCTCCATTTCCAATGACCAGGACCTTGCGCAGGAGACGATCGATGTCGAGGCCGAGGGCGAGTCGGGCACCATCGCCTTCAACTACCACTACATCTTCGGGTGCCTCAATGCCCTGTCCAAGGAGAAGGAGATCACGCTGGAGCTCAAGAGCTACTCGCAGGCGGGCATCTTCAAGTCCTACGACAAGATCAACTACCTGTACCTGGTCATGCCGGTCCGCATCTAGCAACTGCCCTATGACCATGTTCGCCCGCGATCTTTCCGTCGCGCACTACCGCAGTTTCGAGAGCTATCGTCTTGCCCTGGACGAGGGCGTGACGATACTTGCGGGACCCAACGCGGCGGGAAAGACCAATCTCATAGAGGCGCTGCAGCTGCTGACGAGCGGCGCCTCGTTTAGGCATCCGACCGCAGCCGAGCTCGTCCATGACGGCGTGGGCTCGTGCAAGGTCGAGCTGAGGCTCGAGGGCGACGGCCGCGTGCTTGATATGGGGTTGAGCGCGGAGGACGGTAAGCGCTCGTTTAGCCGCAACGGCAAGAGATGTTCTGCCGCCGGTGTGCGCGGGGTTCTGCCGAGCGTGCTGTTTTGCCCCGACCATCTGGACATGGTTAAGCGAGGCGCCAGTGTGCGCCGCGCCGCCCTCGATGACTTTGGCATGCAACTGAGCGCACGCTATGCCGATCTTGCGAGCACCTATGGGCGCTGCGTGACCCAGCGTAACGCCTTGCTCAAGGAGACCTGGTGCTGCCGCGAGATGCTCGGCGCGTGGAACGATTCGATTGCCCGCGCGGGCTCGGCCCTGCTCGTGCACCGGTTGGCCCTACTCGACCGGCTGGCGGGCCATGTGCACACTGCCTACGGTCAAGTGGCGTCCGGCGAGGCTGCCAGCGTGACCTATACGTCCACGCTGGGGGATTTGCCCCAGGTCGAGGATCGCGAAGAGCTGAAGGGCTGGGCGTACGAGCGCATGCTGGCTGCCCTTGATGAGCACGCCGACGAGGAAATTCGCCGCGGCGTGACGTTGGTGGGACCGCATCGCGATGAGATTGAGTTTGCCGTGGCGGGCCGCTCCGCCCGCTCATTTGCCAGCCAAGGTCAGCAGCGAACGTTGGTTCTGGCCTGGAAGGTGGCGGAGGTGGCCGTGGCTCGCGATGTCCTGGGCACCGCCCCGCTGCTGCTTTTGGACGACGTGATGAGCGAACTCGACGGCGAGCGCCGCGGTGCTTTTCTGCGGTTGATCGGCGATGATATCCAGACGGTCATAACCACGACCAACCTGGGGTATTTTACCGATGACCTGCTTGATCGAGCCAAGGTGGTGAGCATGGGTGAGACGTGCTAATTACGAGCGCGAGAGCGAAACGGTCGCCTTCAGTGGGATTTTAAACGCAGAGCGCCAGCGCATCCTGGCGGCTGCAACACCTGAGCGCCGCGCGCAGATGGAGGCTGCCGAGGAGTCGCGCGCGGTCTATCGCGCGTGGAACGCGGTGTGCTCGGGCACGCGCGAGGGGCGGCATGTGACGGGCCTGCGCTACCTGCCCGAGTCCAATGAGCTGCTGGTATATCTCGATTCGCCCTCGTGGACGCAGGAAATGACACTGTTGCGCGAGATCATCCGCGCGCGCATGGAGCGCGCCGGTGCGCATGTGGACGGCCTGGTGTTCAAAACCACCGCGCCCGGTCACACGCCGCCCGCCGCCAAGCAGCGCCTGCGCCCGGCGACGACCGAGCGCCCGCCGGCCCCGCACGCCGACCTAAGTGAGGCCGAGCGCACCGAGATTGAGCGCCAAGTGGCGCCCATCGAAGACCAAAAACTGCGCGAGGCCCTCGAGAATGCCATGAGAGCCAGTGCCGAGTGGGCCAAGGGCGTAGAAAGCAAAAAAGAGCCTTAAATCGCATCTGGTGGCCTTGTAGAGCCAAATACCCTCGTTCCCGATGGTATTTTTTTACGATAAACTAGTAAGGCTGTACACATTTTCTTGACTGAAGGAGGACGTGTGGCAAACGAAAACGATTACGATGGCGGCGAGATTAAGATTCTCGAAGGTCTCGAGGCCGTTCGTAAGCGCCCGGGCATGTATATCGGCTCGACGAGCGCCAGCGGTCTGCATCACCTGGTGTGGGAGATCGTTGACAACTCCGTCGACGAGGCCATGGCCGGTTTCTGCACCGAGATCCAGGTGACGGTCCACGCCGACAACTCCATCACGGTCGTCGACAACGGGCGCGGCATCCCCGTCGACGAGCACCCTGTTAAAAAGATCCCGACGCTCGAGGTCGTCATGACGATTTTGCACGCCGGCGGTAAGTTCGATAACTCGGCCTATAAGGTCTCGGGCGGCCTGCACGGCGTTGGCATCTCCGTCGTCAACGCACTGTCCAAGCGCGTGGTCGTTCAGGTTCGTCGCGACGGCAACACCTACGAGATGGAGTTCTCGCGCGGCAAGACCGTCAAGAAGATGGAGGTCGTGGGCACCTCGGATTCGACGGGCACCACCGTCACCTTCTGGCCCGACGACGAGATCTTCGAGACCTGCATTTACGATTTCGATACGCTGCACAACCGTCTGCAGGAGACGGCGTTCCTCAATAAGAACCTCAAAATCGTGCTGACCGACGAGCGCGAAGCGACTCCCCACGTGGAGGAGTTTTGCTACGAGGGCGGCATCATCGACTTCGTCAAGTTCCTCAACGAGGGCAAGGACGTCCCCGAGGCCTTTAAGGAGCCCATCTACATCGAGGGCAAATCGGACCCGGACGCGCCTGTGGCCAAGATGGGCGAGGTCGAGGTTTCCCTGCAGTGGAATAGCGGCTACGGCGAGAACGTCATGTCGTTTGCCAACGACATCTACACCCCCGAAGGCGGCATGCACCTTGAGGGCTTCCGTACCGCGCTCACCCGCGTGATCAACGATTACGCGCGCAAGCAGAACCTGCTCAAGGAAAAAGACGCCAACCTGACCGGCGACGATGTGCGCGAGGGCCTTTCGGCCGTTATCTCGGTCAAGCTGCCCGACCCGCAATTTGAGGGCCAGACCAAGGCCAAGCTCGGCAGCTCCTATATGCGCGCGCTGACGCTCAAGATCGTGACCGACGGCCTCGCCGATTACCTCGAGGAGCATCCCAAGCCCGCTCGCGAGATCGTCAAGAAGGCCCAACAGGCATGCAAGGCCCGCAACGCCGCTCGCAAGGCGCGCGAAGCGACCCGTCGCAAGAGCCTGCTCGAGACGGCGTCCCTGCCCGGTAAGCTCGCCGACTGCTCGGTGCGCGATGCCGAGCTGACCGAGCTCTTCATCGTAGAGGGCGACTCGGCAGGCGGTTCAGCCAAGGACGGCCGTCGCCGAGACATCCAGGCGATTCTGCCCCTGCGCGGCAAGATTTTGAACGTCGAACGCGTTGGTGACCATCGCGCGTTCTCGAGTGACACCATCCAGTCATTGATTACCGCGATCGGCTGCGGCGTCACGACGAGTGCCGGCGACGGCGGCGACTTCGATATCACCAAGGCGCGCTACCACAAGATCATCATCATGACCGATGCAGACGTCGACGGCGCGCATATCCGCATCCTGCTGCTGACGTTCTTCTACAAGTACATGCGTCCGCTGATCGATGCCGGCTACGTCTATGTTGCCTGCCCGCCCATCTTTGGCATTAAGGTGCGCAACAAGATCCACTACGTGTATCCCAACGGCCGCCAGCCCGAAGACGAGATCCTGCGCGATACCATCCAGAGTCTGGGCCTGAACCCCGACGATAACGACGAGGACGGCAAGGCCAAGGACGGCAAGATCACCAAAAAGCGCAAGGGCTATACCGTCCAGCGCTACAAGGGCCTGGGCGAGATGGACCCCAAGCAGCTCGCCTCGACGACGATGGACCCCAAGACCCGCATCCTGCAGCGCGTGTCGATCGAGGACGCCGTGGTGGCGGACCGTGCCGTGCGCGAGCTGATGGGTTCCGAGGTCGGCTATCGCCGCGAGTACATTGAGAAGCACGCACATGATGCACGATTCCTTGATGCTTAAGAGGAGGTAACGTGGCAGACGATATCAACAACAATGAGGGTATGGGCGAGGCCGGCGACGCCGGCATGCCCGACGATCTGAAGCGCCTGCTTGCCCGTGCTGAGCAGGGCGAGGACGGCGACCCGGACGCCTATAACCCCGATGTCGATGATGACGAGGAAGAGGATGACGACGGCGAGCTCGAGGAGAGTTTTGGCGAAGTCGACCGTGGCGCCTCGGCCGGCGAGGATATCAACGGCGGCCAGCTCCAGATTTCGGAGTTCGGTCGCGAGATGAAGCAGTCGTTTATCGAGTATTCGATGTCGGTCATCACGGCGCGCGCCCTGCCGGACGTGCGCGACGGCTTGAAGCCGGTGCACCGCCGCATCCTGTACGCGATGAACGAGAGCGGCATCTACCCCAACCGCCCACACAAGAAGTCGGCGTGGACGGTCGGCGAAGTTATCGGTAAGTACCACCCGCACGGTGACTCTGCGGTCTACGAGGCCATGGTCCGCTTGGCGCAGTGGTTCTCCATGCGCACGCCGCTCATCGACGGTCACGGCAACTTCGGCAACATCGACGGCGACGGCGCGGCGGCCATGCGTTACACCGAGAGCCGCCTGGCAAAGCCCGCCATGGAACTGTTGCGTGACTTGCAGAAGGATACCGTCGACTGGCAGCCCAACTACGACGAATCGCTCGCCGAGCCCGTGGCACTGCCTGCGCGCTTCCCCAACCTGCTGGTCAACGGCAGCCAGGGCATCGCCGTCGGCATGGCCACCAACATCGCCCCGCATAACCTCACCGAGGCGATCGAGGCCACCTGCTACCTGATCGACAACCCCGACGCCACCGTCGACGAGCTCATGCAGATCATGCCCGGTCCGGACTTCCCCACCGGCGCCATCATCATGGGCAGCGCCGGCATTAAGCAGAGCTACGAGACCGGCCGCGGCTCCATTACCGTGCGTGCCAAGGCACACGTGGAGTCCACCAAGACCGGTCGCAGCCGCCTGGTCTTTACCGAGATTCCCTACATGGTCAACAAAGGCACCCTGCAGGAGAAGATCGCCCAGCTCGTCAACGACAAGCGCATCGAGGGCATCTCGGATATGCGCGATGAGTCCAACCAGAAGGGCATCCGTCTGGTCATCGAGCTCAAGAAGGGCGTCATTCCGCAGGTCGTGCTCAACAACCTGTATAAGTACACCTCGCTGCAGACGACCTTTGGCGCCAACAACCTGGCGCTTGTCAACGGCGTTCCCAAATGCCTGAGCCTGCGCGAGATGCTGCAGCACTACATCGACCACCAGGTCGACGTCGTCACTCGCCGTACCCGTTTTGACCTTAAGAAGGCCCAGGCCCGCGCGCATATCCTCGAGGGTTACCTGATGGCCCTTGACCATATCGACGAGGTCATCAGCATCATCCGCTCCTCGCAGACCGACTCCGAGGCCAGCAGCCGCCTGATCGAGCGCTTTGGCTTTACGCCCGAGCAGACCACGGCCATCCTCGAGATGAAGTTGCGCCGCCTGACCGGCCTGGAGCGCGACAAGATCCAAGAAGAGTTGGACGGCCTGCGCCGCGCCATCGCCTACTACGAGGACCTGCTGGCGCATGAGGAGAAGATCCTGGGCGTCATCAAGGAAGAGATGCGCGAGATCTCCAAGAAGTTCGGCGACAAGCGCCGCACCGAGATCAGCCAGGTTGAGAAGGACCTGGATGTCGAGGACCTCATCGCCGACGAGGATATGGTCGTGACCATCACCCACACCGGCTATGTCAAGCGCATTCCGGTGGCCGCCTACCGTGCCCAGAAACGCGGTGGCAAGGGTGTGTCGGGTGTCAACCTCAAAGAGGACGATGTTATCGACGAGATGTTCATCGCGTCCACGCACGAGTACGTGCTGTTCTTCTCGAGCAAGGGCAAGGTCTATCGCCTGAAGGTGCACGAGCTGCCGGTGGGTACGCGCCAGGCGCGCGGTACCGCGATCGTCAACCTGCTGCCCTTCGAGGAGGGCGAGAAGATCGCGAGCGTCATCAGCTGCCGCGAGTTCCCGGCCGACGAGTACCTGATGTTTGCCACCAAGAGCGGTATGGTCAAGAAGACCGTGATGAGCGCATATGACCGCAGCCGTCGCGACGGCCTAATCGCTATCAACCTGCGCGACGACGACGCGCTGTTGAACGTGCGCCGCGTGCGCGAGGGCGACAAGATTATCCTGGCCACCACCGCGGGCAAGGCGATCATGTTCTCCGAGGAGCAGGTGCGCGCCACCGGCCGCGATACCAGCGGCGTTCGCGGTATCGGTATGAAGGACGGCGTGAGCGTTCTGGGCATGGAAGTCACTAACGGCAACGGTGATCTGTTCGTCATCACCGAGCGCGGCTACGGCAAGCGCACGCCGGTTGCGGACTACCCGGAGCAGAATCGCGGCGGCCAGGGCGTCTACACCATCCAAATGACCGAGCGTAAGGGTAACCTCGCGGCCATGAAGACGGTGGGCCCGCAGCACGAGCTGTTCATCGTGACGGAGGGCGCGACGGTCATTCGCGTCAAGACCGACGAAATCAGCCAGACTGGCCGCGCCACCCAGGGCGTCAAGATGATGACCGTCGACGACAACGACCGCATCTGCGCCGTAGCCCGCATGACGGCCGCCAAAGAGAAGCCTGAAGGCGAAGCCACAGAAAACGGCTCTGCCCCCGAAGAAACCCCTGTCGATCTAGGCGACGGCAACGACATGCCAGAAGATCTCCTAGACGAGTAAGAGACCCTAGCTGGTAAGAATTATCAGACCCCATATATCGGCGGTCGGCGCACTGCGCGCCGGCCGCTTTTTTGAAAACCTTGGGACCCCATGGTCGCCGGGCTGGCGAGATGGTTTTGGTTTGTCGCGAGTTCCGCACGCAAAGAAGGCCACTTAATGTGGCCTTCGTCTTGCGCAGGACTGTCCGAGCAGCAAACCAAAACCATCTCGCCAGCCCGGCGACCATCCCTCCCAAAGATTTTTAAAAAAGTTGTTGACGCGCGCGTAACGACTCGTCTAATATATCCCTTGCGCGATGGACCTGTAGCTCAGTTGGTTAGAGCGTCCGGCTGATAACCGGGAGGTCACAAGTTCGAATCTTGTCAGGTCCACCACTTTCTTTCGCAATAAACACCCCAGCGAGAGCCGAGTCGCCGCTGGGGTGTTTATTACTGTCTCCGTGGGGGTTTAGCTCAGCTGGGAGAGCGCGGGCTTTGCAAGCCTGAGGTCAGGGGTTCGATCCCCCTAACCTCCACCATGATGGACCTGTAGCTCAGTTGGTTAGAGCGTCCGGCTGATAACCGGGAGGTCACAAGTTCGAATCTTGTCAGGTCCACCATCAAAACTGTGAAGAGCCCTGGGGCGTTGCCTCGGGGCTTTTTTCTTGTCTGCGATAAATCTCATTTTGGTTTTGTGTGCTGTGCGAAAGATTGGGTAGTATAGCTATTCAATGCGGCGGGCTGCCGCGTGTTAACCGCTACGTACCGGAGGTGTTCCATGGTTCGTGTCGACATAGAGACCATCGTCATGGCCGCCGGTCCCGTGCCATCGCTTATCGTGCTTCGCGAGCGCTGCAGCAAATCGGACTCGCCCGCGCCACTGCGTTCCCTTTCCATTCAGACTGGTTCGTTTGAAGCTGCTGCCATCAGCCGCGGCATCGATAGCGGTCGCGCCGAGCGCCCGATTACCCATGACCTGTTGCTCGATACTGTTGGTGCCCTGGGTGCCAAGCTCGAACGCATCGAAATCGTTCGCGCCGAGCCGCCCGTGTTTTACGCGACGGTTGTCGTGTTGGCCGATGGCAACGAGCATAAGATCGATGCGCGTCCGAGCGACGCCATCGCCCTCGCCGTACGCAGTAATGCCCCCATGTTCGTTGAAGACGACATCATGAATCGCCTGGGCACTGTTTCTACCCACGCCGAGGAAGTCGACGACGAGCAGGAGTTCGAGAAGTTCGACGAGTTCGTCCATACGCTCTCCCCCGATGACTTCTAAATGCGGGGCGTCCAGGTTGCGGAGCGTTCGCTGATGGCCGGCGGTATGTCGGCTGAGGCGGCTGCGATCGCCCGCGAGGCCCAGATGCGCTCGGAGGCTTCTGAGGCGGCTCGCATTGCCTATGTGACGCAGGCCCGCACGCTTCGCGAGCGCCGCGGCTCGTTTATCAAGATGGTTGTCGTCTCCGTCCTTGTCGCGGCAATCTGCTTGCGCCTTCGTGGTACAGTTGGTGCGCTTGGGTTTTCGATCTCTACGGGCCTTGTGATCTGGGGTGTGGTCGATGCGGTAATGCTGACCAGTCAGATCAAGGTGCTCGACAAGCGCGCAGCGGACATGATGCGCGCCCGCGACGCTGCCGCCAGGATCGCCGCCGAGGCACAAGAACTGTAACGACGCCAGACTCGATGGGAAGGTCTAAAGATGGCACAGGATATGCAGGACGCCGGTAACGTCTCCGCCGAGCTCGACGCCATGGTGTGCGATCTGATCGGCGCGTTCTTGGACGACCTTGCCGCCGGTGAAAACCCTGGCGTGGTCGTGGCAATTGAGGACGCCGCTTCCAACCGTTATCTGGCGGCGCTCGATGAGGATGGCGAAGAGGCGTGCCTCGAGGCGGCCAACAACTTTATCTCCGAGCACAAGATGGGTCTTAAGGACGAGGGCCTGGGCCGTATCGCTCGCTATGCCATCGGCTACACCGGCTGCGTCGAGATTGACGGCGGCTATCACGATGCTCTGCTCGTGAGCTTCTTCGAAACCACGCTCGAGAGTGGTTTTTCGGCATACGTGCTGTATGAGGGCATGGGCGCCGGCGATGGTTTTATGTGGAGCGACCCTGAACCTGCAGGTGAGGAAACCCCTCTCATCTAAAATCGCTAAAATAAACGAGTTTTCGGTAAAAGGCTCAATATTCCCGCTGAGCGTTGTATCGCTGGGCGGGCCGCATACGCGTGCCGGTTGTATATAGATAGAAGATAGGGGAACTACATGCGCGTAGACAATCTGAGGAACATCGCCATCATCGCTCACGTCGACCACGGCAAGACGACGATGGTCGACAAGCTCCTGCGTGCCACGGACGCCTTCCGTGCCAACCAGCAGGTCGAGGACCGCGTCCTGGATTCCAACGACCAGGAGCGCGAGCGCGGCATTACGATTCTCGCCAAGAACATCTCTATCGAGTACAAGGACGTCAAGATCAACGTCATCGACACCCCGGGCCACGCCGACTTTGGCGGCGAGGTCGAGCGCGTGCTGCGTATGGCCGACGGCGCCCTGCTGCTGGTCGACGCTTTTGAGGGCCCCATGCCCCAGACCCGCTTCGTGCTGCGTCACGCTATCGACACCGGCCTTAAGATCATGATCGTCATCAACAAGATCGACCGTCCGGGTGCCAACCCCGAGAAGGCCTACAACGACTGCCTCGACCTTATGGCCGACCTGGGCGCTACCGACGACCAGCTTGAGTTCGCCATGGAGCACGTGGTCTACGCCAGCGCCATGAATGGCTTTGCCCGCCTTGACCCCAACGACGGCAACATGGACATGTATCCGCTGCTCGATATGATCATCGACGACATGCCCGCGCCCGAGGTTGACGAGAACGCCCCGCTGGCCATGCAGTGCGTGACCATCGACCACTCCAACTTCGTTGGCCGTATCGGCATCGGTCGCGTGTACTCCGGCACCATCCACCAGGGCGACCAGATCCTGGTTGTCAAGAATGACGGTTCCAGCGCCACCGCTACCGTCAAGCAGCTCTTTACCTTCGACTACCTGGGCCGCACCGAGTGCCAGGAAGTCGGCGCCGGTGACATCGCCGCCGTCGTGGGCATCGATCGCACCGATATCGGCGATGTCTACACCGACCCCGAGAACCCCGTTGAACTCGAGCCCATCGAGATCGACCCGCCGACCCTGTCCATCGTCTTTGAGGCTTCGACCTCTCCGCTCGTCGGTCGCGACGGCGACATCGTGGGCGCCCGTCAGCTCAAGGAGCGCCTGTTCAACGAGGCCGAGAACAACGTGACCATGAAGATCGAGGAGCTCGAGGACAAGAGCGGCGTCGAGGTCTCGGGCCGCGGCATTCTGCACCTGTCCGTTCTGATGGAGTCCATGCGCCGCGAGGGCTTTGAGTTCCAGGTCGGCCGTCCCCGCGTTCTGTTTAAGAAGGATGAGAACGGCAACAAGATGGAGCCCGTCGAGCAGGCCGTCGTCGAGTGCCCGGACGAGTACTCGGGCAAGGTCGTTGAGGTCTTCGGTACCTCCGGCGGCATCATGACGAGCATGGACACCTCGGGCATCGTGACGCATCTCGAGTTTAAGATTCCGACCCGCGGCATCATGGGCCTTAAGAACCGCATCATGAACGTCACCCACGGCGAGGGCGTGTTCTACCACACCTTCCTGGAGTACGGTCCTTACGCCGGCGAGATCGGTAACCGTCAGAACGGCGCCATGATCTCCATGACCACCGAGAAGGCCGTTGCCTATGCCCTGGGTACGCTGCAGGAGCGCGGCCAGCTGTTTGTTGAGCCGGGCACCGAGTGCTATGAGGGCATGATTGTGGGCGAGCGCAGCAAGGCCGGCGACATGGTCGTCAACATCGCCCGTACCAAGAACCTGGGCAACCAGCGTTCCTCGACCTCCGATATCTCCGTGCAGCTGGTGCCGCCCCGCACCTTCTCGCTGGAGGAGGCGCTGGAGTACATCGCCGACGACGAGCTGGTCGAGATCACTCCCAAGAACATCCGCCTGCGCAAGCGCCTGCTCAACGCCACCGACCGCAAGAAGGCCGCCGTCCGCGCCGGTCAGGTCAACAAATAAGCGCTGGACTTTATAGCGTCTAACAAGAAAGGGCGTCGACCGTAATGGTCGGCGCCCTTTTTGGTTCAGGGGGCAGGTTCGTTTGCGCCGCCACAAAGGTGCTTGGCATCTTTGTGGTGGTTGGCGGCTAAGCGGTGGGGAGTCCTGGCGTGTTAGCCGGCTGCTGCGGTTTGAGGTGGGCGTTGCGCCAGATGATTTGGATGATGTAGCCGAGTGTAAAGACGAAGGCCACGCCGCTGATGAAGTCGCCTACGAGGGGGATTGCCGTAAGCGCGCCCGCGGCGATGCCACCCACGGCCGCCATGGCGTAGCGGTTTTGGCTGTGTCCGACCATGCGGACGATCGCGCACCCCGCAAAGGCACTCGACACCAACGCGATGCCGATAACGCCGCACAAGAGGGCTCCGGCAAGCGACAGACCGGCGATAGAGATAATCAGCAGTAGGACGGTGGGGACGACAGCAATCGTGCTCAGAAGACCGCTCACCCACAGGGGCGTGGGGCGCTGGTGGAGCATGCCGGCGGCGCCGGCGGTCGCGCGCGGAAAGACGAGCTCGAGCAGCAGAGCGACAAGGCAAGTCGAAAGTGCCGCGGCGACGATACCGCCGATGACATCGTTAACGGTGGAAGTATCCTTGTTCTCGGTGCGGTCGATCTTAAGCGCGCCGACCTCGGCTCCCGCGGCGCGCTCGGGGTCCTCGGAGACGTGCGCGTTCACGGTGCCGGTGATGTGGGCGTTCTTGCCCAGGATGAGCTTGTCGGCCCAAACCTCGACATCGCCCTCGACGGTGCCATCGATGGTCACCGTGTTGCCCGCAAGCGCTGCCGACTTGGTAGAGCCGCGCAGGGCAACCGTCTCGCCTATCGCATAGAAACAGTTGGCGGTGCTGTCGGAATTGAGCACGACATGCTGGCCAGCGACGGTCACGCCGCCATCAACCGTGGTCTTGGCAATGTCGATGGTGCGTGCCGCCAGACGGACGGCGCCGCCCACTGTGCAGTCACGGATCGAGAGGGTATCGCCCGCGGCGATGATATCGCGGCCGATGGACACATCATCCAAGTTGAGGGCCTGACCTGCCCAGTACAGGTCACCTTCGACGCCGGACGGATTGGCGTCATTGTCGGTCGCAAGTACGTTGCCTGCGGTGTCCGTGCCGGCGAACGACGCCGTGGGAAGCACGGTGAGCGCGAGCGCGATGAGCGCGAATGCCATAAGCAGGCAGCGACGCATCTTGTGTGACGGCGCCGTCGCGGTTTGGTTGAAAGTCATGGTTGATCCTTTTGTTAGGTGTTCGGCATATACCTAACAGGGTACCCAACGCGTGGGCGCTCTAAAAGAACCTCTCGGTTGCATTTCGAAGGGTCGTGCCGTGCTGTCTACTTTTTACGGTGCAAGAAGCGCGCGATATCTTCTTCGGTGGGGCTTTTGATGTCAAAGCGCAGCGAGAGCCAGCGCAGACCCATGGTCACGACAACGCATACGATCAGCGCGGCGACATTGCTCATGATGCCGCTCATAACGAGACACACATAGCTTGTCGATCCGGCGATGGCGGCGATGGCATAAAAGTTAGTACGTTGGAAAATGCCCGGAACCACGCCCATAAAGCCGTCGCGCAACATGCCGCCGCCCACCGCGGTAAAAAAGCCCATCATGATGCACACCGCCGGCGCGAAGCCGTAGACCAGTGCCTTGTCCGCGCCGGTTGCGGCATAGATGCCGACCGAGATGATGTCGAGCAGGGGAATGAGTTTTTCGGGCTTGTCGACGATTGCCGGGAAAATGTAGATGATGGCTGCCGTGGCGATGGAAAGCGGCAGTGCCATCGGCTGGTTGAGGATGTAGACGTTGCCTACCTGCAGCGTCATATCGCGCAAAAGACCGCCGCCCAGACCGCAGACCACCGCGAGCGCGACCGCGCCCACCAGGTCGAGCTTGTGCTCGCGCGCAACCAGTACACCCGAGATCGATGCAGCGACAACAGCGAACATCTCGAGCCAAAACGGAATAGCGACCATGGCATCCGAGGCATGTGAGGTAATGGTTATGGCGGCGACGACGGGCAAGATGGGGTCCTTTGGATTGTGGGTTTAGACAATGCCCGTACATAGTACATGGTTGGCGGGCGTGGCGACCCTATTGCTCGGTAAACGGTTGGGACTGGGTGGGGGCGTAGGCACCAAACGTGTACATCAGCCTCCAAAGATGTCAAAAAATGTCGGTTTTGGAGGGTGATGTACATGTTTTGGTTGGGGCGTGCTGGGATGACGCTACTCGGAAGGCGCGTCTTCGCCCTGCGCGCTCTTCCAGTTGCGGATAAGTGCCTTGCGCAGTTCGTTCTGCTTTCGCTGGTACTCGGCGTCCGTGCAGCGGGGCATACCGAGTGCTTCGCGAATGCTGTTCATGGCGCGGTGAAAGGCAAGCTGATTCGCGAACTGTGCCGAGGTGAGCGTAACGATTCGATATCCCATTTGGGCGAGCACGGCCTCTCGTTCCGCATCTGCGCCCTTGCGCTCGGTCTCATCGTGAAAGCCGCCCTTATATTCGATGCCGAGTTCTCTGCGCTTGTAGGTAACAAGAGCGTCGATTTTGAGCGTTCGGGCTTTTGTGCAATGCCGAAGACGTTGAGGGATTTCGAGTGGTCTGTTGAGCTCGATACCTCGGATACCAACGCCGCCTTCGCTTGTTGGGAGCGAGAGGGTGATGGACGATGCGGTCTCCATGGGCGAGGCTGAGTGGTCGTAGATGTGTCTGAGCGCGAGTCTGGCGCGTGTGGCGCCGGGTTTGCCGGGGTGCCGATCGAGTAGCTCGACAATTTCGTCCTTGGAGGTGGTGGTTGGTTGCTCAGTGTAAGGGTCAGAGGGATTGAGCCCCATGCGATAGTCGCCGCAAACTTCGTAACCATACTCGAGGTATTCGATCCTATCCATCCACTCGGCAGCGAGCACGAAGGTGAAGGCTTCGTCGGTGATAAAGATGCCGGGCGTAAGCTCGTCAATATGGTCGTAGGGTAGGTTTTGGCCGAGAACGTGGCAAGTGACACCGTTGGTGCGAATTCGCTCGAAAGCAAATACTACGGAGATGTCGATAGTCTTGAGCATGGTGGACGGAATGCCGCAGTTGGTAAGTGCCTGTCGAATGCGCGCGATGCGTTGCTGGGTAGAGAGGCCCCGCACACCTATCTGGTAGTCGCGTTGTGCGACGGCTTGAACCAGGTTCCGCGGTGCATGATGGACGAGCCACGCCGTTTTATGCGAAATGAGAACAGGAGTATCCATTAGGGACCTCTCGCTTCGAGCTGACACCAAACTCTTATGTCCGTTGAGGTGGGGAAATATACCGGATAAGAGCAAATCGACTCATGCCCGGTGCGCGTCATATGCAAACGTGTACATCACACTCCAAAAACGACATTTTTTGACATCTTTGGAGGGTGGTGTACATGTTTGAGATATGGGCTGGGATCGAACGCGATGGGGGCGTGGTCGAATAGGAGGGATGTCCAAATTTTGAGCGGAGCTCAAAATTTATCCGGTCGGCTTACGCCGACCGCGCTGCGCTAAAAACGCGCCACGGGCGCGTTTTCTTTACGCTCCGCGCCCTGGCGGGTTCGAATCCCTCCTCCTTCGTCGTATTTGTTTGTAAGGGACTCAAAACAAAAAAGCTCCCATTCTTGGGAGCTTTCTCAACCAAAATGGCGGAGGAGGAGGGATTCGAACCCTCGTGACCTTATACAGGCCAAACGGTTTTCGAGACCGCCGCATTCAACCACTCTGCCACCCCTCCGCGTGGGGTAAAAACAAAGCAGGCTCGAAGGCCTGCTTTGGAATTAACTGGCGGAGAGTCAGGGATTTGAACCCTGGAGACGCTTTTGACGCCTACACGATTTCCAATCGTGCTCCTTCGGCCACTCGGACAACTCTCCGTTAAATGCGAAAGTTAGTATACACGAGGAATCGCAAGGTGCAAGCCGAAAACTTAGCATTTTTTAAAACGCTTGGCCGCACTTGGCGTTGCAGTGGGGTTTGAGGTGCCAAAAAACGGCTTCCGACCAGCGTGGTTGATCAACTCAATTGTTCAAAAAGGGTATTCATAAGCGACTTGGCAATGAATTTAAAAATCTTTGATTGGTGCTGTGGGCCACTGGTATGCATTTTGCGACCACAGCCTTGTGCCCGTTGACCTGCGGCTTGGCTCAGCTTGTCCCCGCGGCACCGTATCTTGTCCACAAATCCGTCAAGCATTTGGTCGGCATTTGGTTGGAATGCGCATGAAACACCGTGCGAGTATGGGCATATGTGGAGGTCATGAGGTTGTAGCTGCATATTCTTGCAGCCTAGGAGGTTGAAAGATATTATTACCAAGTCTTTTCCTGCTTCAGGCGCACCTTCACGACCTGAAGCCACATTTGCCCAGAGGAGGTGACAATATGAAGGCTTATGAACTGCTGTTCTTTGTTGACCCGTCGCTCGACCCCGAGACTCGTCTCGCTGTTATGAAGCGTATCGATACCACGATCGCTGAGGGCGCTGGCAAGGTCGACTCCGTTGACGAGTGGGGCAAGCGCAAGCTCGCCTACGAGATCAACGACCTCACCGATGGTGACTACACCCTCATCAACTTCCACGCAGATCCTACCCAGATCGCCGAGCTTGATCGCGTCCTGCGCATCACCGACGCTGTGGTCCGCCACATGATCGTCCGTCGCGACGACCAGGAGTAAGACTGTCGTTTTGGACTGGGCTTGTGCCCCAAGAGGAAGTAGTGAGTTATGAGCATCAATCGAGTGAACATCACCGGTAACCTCACCCGCGATCCCGAGCTGCGCGCCACCGCCGGCGGAACCCAGGTTCTGTCCTTTGGCGTCGCCGTGAACGATCGTCGCCGCAACGCGCAGACTGGCGAGTGGGAGGATTATCCCAACTTTGTCGACTGCACCATGTTCGGCACCCGCGCCGAGGCCGTGAGCCGTTTCCTGGCAAAGGGAAACAAGGTCGCGATCGAGGGCAAGCTGCGCTACAGCTCTTGGGAGCGCGACGGTCAGCGCAGGAGCAAGCTTGAGGTCATCGTCGATGAGATCGAGTTTATGAGCTCCCGCGGTGGCCAGGGCGGCTACGATCAGGGCGGTTACGCCCCCGCAGCTCCCGCGCCCGCAGCACGTCCTGCCGCACCGGTGGCTACGCCGCCCGCGGTCGACGTCTACGATGAGGACATCCCGTTCTAAGGGTTGTTCACCTATTTTTGAGTGAGAGGCGGCTTCGGTTCGCCGAAGTTGCCAAACGAAAGGTATTTTGACATGGCTAATGATTTTTCTGCACGTCAGCCGCGTCGTAAGTACTGCCAGTTCTGCAAGGAGAACACTGAGTTCATCGACTATAAGGACACTCAGCTTCTCCGTAAGTACATGACCGACCGTGGCAAGATCAAGCCCCGTCGCGTCACTGGCGCTTGCACGCAGCATCAGCATGACATCGCCAACGCCATCAAGCGCGCCCGCGAGATGGCTCTCCTGCCGTACACCGTCCCCGTGGTTTCCTCTCGTGGCAACCGCGACCGCGGCTAAGAAGGGAGACGCATCATGAAGGTTATTCTTCTCGATGAGATCAAGGGCAAGGGCGGCGAGGGTGACGTCGTAGAGGTCGCTCAGGGTTACGCTGAGAACTTCCTGTTCCCCAAGAAGCTCGCTGTTGCCGCCACCAAGGGCAACCTCAAGCAGCTTGACGAGCGTCGCAACAACATCGCCAAGCGCGAGGCCGTCCGTCTGGCTACCGCCAACGAGACCAAGGCTGCCTTCGAGGGCAAGACGGTCACCGTTGACGTCAAGGTCGGCGACGAGGGCATCCTCTTTGGCTCCGTTACCGCCGCTATGATCGCTGACGCCATCAAGGGTCAGCTCGGTATGGACATCGACCGCAAGCGCGTCGAGCTCGGTAAGCCCATCAAGGTTGCCGGTGCCCACACCGTTTCCATCTCGCTGTACCGCGAGATCAAGGCCGAGGTTGTCGTTCTCGTCGGCGTTACCGCCGAGGAGCTCGCTGCCGAGGCTGAGGTCGAGGAGGCCGCTGAGGTCGCCGAGGCCGAGACCGCCGAGGTCGAGACTGAGGCTGCTGCCGAGTAGCATTTGCTGCAACGCAACAATCTTGTTCTAAGAAGGGCGCTCTGGGAGACCAGGGCGCCCTTTTATTTTTATGCGCTGAGTGAGTGTCATGGTGAGCGTTACGTCGAAGTCCTATATACAGGACCGTTCATCCGTTTGGTTCGGTGATGATTGGCGGCGCGCGGCGCGTTTTGGGACCGTGGCTGATACTATGGATGCTCGCAAGCGATATGAATGAGGATGCTCATGGCATATAACGATAGGGAGACCGGGCTGACGGTTGAGGACCGCGGCTCAAAGTTGGGTCTTCCCCAAAACCAAGATGCAGAGGCCAATGTACTGGCCGCTATGCTGCTATCGCCCGAGGTGGTCGAGGAGGCCCAGGTCGAGCTGCAGCCCGATGACTTCTACCGGCCCATTCATAAGACCATCTATACCGCGATGGTCGATATGTACAACAGCCGCATTCCCATCGACTCCATCTCGCTGATCGATTACCTGCGCAGCATCAACAAGCTCGATGCCGTGGGCGGCGAAGCGTACATTTTGGAGTTGATGGGTCAGACTCTGTCGCTCGTGAACTGGCAGCACCATGCCGCCATCGTTCGCCGCGATTCAATGCTGCGTAAGCTGATCGGCGCCACTAACGAGATCAACGCGCTGGCCTATAACGCCCCTACCGACACCAAAGAGGTCGTGGAGCTGGCCGAGAGCAAGCTGCTCAAGGTTACGGCGCGCGAGGTCAAGTCGAGCTACAAGACGCTGACCGAGTTTATGGTCGAGGCCTATAACGAGGCCGAGGAAGTGTGCCAGGCCGGTGGCCAGGCTGCGGGCGTGCCCACGGGCTTCCCGTCGCTCGACCGCATGCTCATGGGCTTCCGCGAGGGTCAGCTCATCATTATCGGCGCCCGTCCTGCTGTAGGTAAGACGTCGTTCGCTTTGAACCTGGCACTTAACGCTGCCGCTGCTGGTTATACCGTCGGCTTCTTCTCGCTGGAGATGTCGGGCAAGGAAATTGCCCAGCGTCTGATTTGCGCCTACGCCATGATCTCGATCAGTGACTTCCGCATGGGCCGCATTAGCCCCGAGCAGTGGGCCAATATCAACGAGGCCACGCAGACCTTGTCCAAGCTCGATATTCTGATTGACGATACGCCCGGCACCACAGTGACCGAGATTCGCGCCAAGAGCCGCCGCATGCTCCATAACAAGGAGAAGGCAATCATCATCCTGGACTACCTGCAGCTGGTGAGTCCTCCGCCGGGACGCCGCTCCGAGAGCCGTACCGTCGAGGTTTCGGAGATGTCGCGTGGTCTGAAGATCATGGCCAAGGAGCTCAAGATCCCGCTCATCGCGCTCTCGCAGCTCTCGCGTCAGGTCGAATCCCGTACCGGCAAGCGCCCGCAGCTTTCCGACCTTCGTGAATCGGGCTCCATCGAGCAGGACGCCGATATCGTTATGTTCTTGGACCGCTCCGCCGACGAGGCCGAGGCCTCGCGCGACGATCGACCCGACGAGGGCGTTACGCGTATCGTCGTGGCCAAGAACCGTTCGGGCCCGATCGGCGACGTCGACCTGATGTTCCTGCCGGCATCCACCAAGTTCTATGAGCTTGATGGGGCACATGCCGAGGAGTAGGACAGGCGCCCGTTGCACGGGTATACTGGGAATGTTTTGTGCTTCTGCGTGCCGTCGTGGCGCGTAGACAGTCCATGAATGTAAGGAGTAAACATGCCGTCAACCGTTTTGGTCGGTGCCCAGTGGGGCGATGAGGGCAAGGGTAAGATTTGCGATCTGGTCGCCGGCGACTTCGATGCCGTCGTGCGCTACTCGGGCGGCAACAACGCCGGTCACACCATCGTCGTCAACGGCAAGAAGTACGGCCTGCACCAGGTGCCTTCCGGCATCATGTATTCCGACCACGTGTCGGTGATCGGTAACGGCTGCGTCGTCAACCCCAAGGTTGTCCTTGAGGAGATTGACATGTTCGAGGCCGACGGCATCACCACCAAGAACCTCAAGATTAGCGGCAACGCGCATGTCATCATGCCGTACCACATCGATCTGGATGGCGCCTTTGAGCAGAAGCTCGGCAAGAAGAACATCGGTACCACCAAGCGCGGTATCGGTCCGTGCTATCAGGACAAGATGGCCCGCATTGGTCTGCGCATGCAGGACATGCTGGACGAGACGCTGTTCCGCGACAAGCTGGAGACCGCTCTCGCCCGCGTGAACCCCGAGCTCGAGCTCATCTACAACCTGCCCACCTACACCGTGGACCAGATTTGCGACGAGTACCTGCCGATGGCCGAGCGCCTGCGTCCCTACATCACCGAGACGAGCCTGCTGCTCAACAACATGATCGATGAGGGCAAAGACCTCGCCGGCGGCGCCATTACCGGCTCCGGCGTGGGCATGAAGAACGTCGACCGTGTGCTGGGCGTCATGAAGGCCTATATCACCCGCGTCGGTTCGGGCCCCATGCCCACCGAGCTTTCCTATGAGTCCGAGGCTGGCCACACGCTGACCGAGGAGGGCTATGAGTACGGCGTGACCACCGGTCGCCGTCGTCGTTGCGGCTGGTTTGACGGCCCTATAGCCAACTATGCCTCGCGCGTCAACGGCCTCACCGACATCGCCGTGACCAAGCTCGACGTGCTTTCGGCTTTCGACACCATCAAGGTGTGCGTGGCCTACGACGTCGATGGCGAGCGCTACACGAGCGTGCCCGAGCATCAGGTGCGCTTTGAGCATGCCAAGCCCATCTACGAGGAGCTCCCCGGCTGGAAGTGCGACATCACCGGTTGCCGCAGCTTTGACGAGCTGCCGCAGGAGGCTCAGGACTACGTGGCGTTTATCGAGGATCTGGCACACACCCGCGTGACGTTCATTGGCGTCGGCGCTGGTCGCGAGCAGATCATCAACCGATTCTGGAAGTAATCGGGACTATTTGGTTATTGCGATATACCCCTTTGCAGCCCGGGCGGGCGGCCGAGGGGTATATTTGCTTGCAAAGGGCTCGCGCGGAGCGGGCCATTCATCCATAGAGGAGGCACCCTTGAAGGCGGACACTCAAACCATCGACATCCTGTTGTTGGGCAGCGGCGGCCGTGAGCATGCTTTGGCAGCTAAGCTCGCAGCATCACCGCGCACCGGCAAGCTCTACATCGCGCCGGGCAACGGCGGCACTGCGAGCTGCGGCGAGAACGTTGTTCTCGACGACTGCGATCCTGCGGCCGTGGCGGCGTTTGCGCAGAGCCACGGATGCGGACTCGTGGTGATTGGCCCCGAGGCTCCGCTCGTGGCGGGCGTGGCCGACGCCGTGCGCGCGGCGGGTATTCCCTGCTTTGGCCCGGGTGCCGAGGGCGCCCAGATGGAGGGCTCCAAGCTGTTCTCCAAACAGCTCATGGAGCGTGCGGGCATTCCGACGGCAGCCTATGGTTCGTTTACCGACGAGGCTTCGGCTCTCGCCTACGTGCGCGAGCAGGGCGCCCCGCTGGTCGTCAAGGCCGACGGCCTTGCCGCGGGCAAGGGCGTTATCGTGGCGACCGAACTTGAGCAGGCCGAGGAGGCCGTGCGCGAGTGCTTTGGCGGCACCTTTGGCGATGCCGGCAATACCGTGGTCATCGAGGAGATGCTGACCGGCCCCGAGTGCTCGCTGTTGGCCTTTACCGACGGTAAGACCGTGCGCCCCATGGCCACCTCGCAGGACCACAAGCGCGCGCTCGAGGGCGACAAGGGCCCCAACACCGGCGGCATGGGCGTCTACAGCCCGGTGCCCATCGTGACCGATGAGGAGCACGCCACGATGGTGAAGGTCATGGAGCATACCGTTGCCGAGCTTGCTGCCGAGGGCATCGACTACCGCGGCTGCCTGTATGGCGGCTTTATGCTCACCCCCGCCGGCCCCAAGGTGCTGGAGTTCAACGCCCGCTTTGGTGATCCCGAGACTCAGGTCGTGCTGCCGCGCCTTAAGAACGACCTGGTCGAGGTCATGCTGGCTTGTGCCAACTGCGAGCTCGATCAGATTGAACTCGACTGGCGCGACGAGTGGGCCGTGGCCGTTGTCCTGACGAGCGCTGGCTATCCCGGCAGCTACGAGAAGGGCAAGGTCATCACCGGTATTGAGGATGCCGAGGCCATGGAGAACGTGACCGTGTACCACGCGGGCACTGCCGTGGTGGACGGCCAGCTCGTGACCAATGGTGGCCGCGTGCTTGCCGTGACCGCTCTGGGCGACACGTTCGAGAACGCTCGCAACCTTGCCTACGAGGCCTGCGAGAAGATTGATTTTGAGGGCAAGACCCTGCGTCACGACATCGGCCTGCGCGCGCTGCGCGGTCGCGACGCCTGGGATGCCTAAAATCCGAGAGGAATGAGACGGATGGACGAGAAGAACGAAGAGCTCGTGGACGCGCAGATCGTCGAAGAGGACAGCCGCATGTATGGGCACGCCGAGGGCGAGCCTGGTGGCGAGGTCGCTGACGAGCCGGCACTGGTGCTGGGCGACGACGACCCGCACGATGCCGAGTTGCACGAGAAGATTCTTTCGGAGGAGTGCGCCTGGAAGGGCAAGATCCTCGACGTCCACCGTCTTGAGGTTGAGCTGCCTAACGGTCACCGTAGCGCCCGCGATATCGTTCGCCATCCGGGTGCGGCGGCCGTTGTGGCACTGACCGAGAGCGGCAAGATCGTACTGGTGCGTCAGTACCGCACCGCCATCGACCGCGTGACGGTCGAGATTCCCGCCGGCAAGCTCGATCCAGGCGAGGACCCGCTCGATTGCGCCAAGCGCGAACTGCATGAGGAGACGGGCTTTAGGGCTGGTCGTATTCGCTTTTTGACGTCGATCGTCACGTCCTGCGGTTTTTGCGATGAGATTATCCACATCTACTTGGCTACAAAGCTCGAGTTTGATGCGCCCAACCCCGATGATGACGAGTTTGTCAACGTGGACCTGGTGCCGCTGCACGAGCTGATCGATGCCGTGCTCGACGGCAAGATCGAAGACGCCAAGACCGTCGTAGGCGCCTTGGCCTGTGACAGCATCGCACACAGGCTGGGCGGAACTGAGCTCTAGGTTACGCGGTTTTACCAAACCGCGTAACGAGTCGACGCTGCAAACGCCCCTAAGCGGCAATCTGCCTTTCACGAAGTACGCGTCACTCCTCTTTCAAGGCACCTTGCTCGCTTAGGGACGTTTTCGCTGACGCTGCCAGAACATCGGCGTTATGCTTGTTGGGATGCTTTGTTTTCAGCCCGACCGGTTCAACCGGATTTCTCACACCATTAATTTCTCTCCGAGGACTGCATGTTTAAGAGGTTTCTTTCGTATTACGAGCCCCAGATGGGGCTTTTTGTTGCTGATACTGTTTGTGCTCTGGTGCTTGCCGCCATTGACCTGGCGTTCCCCATTATCCTGCGCAATTTGACCGGTGGGCTGTTTACTCAGGGTCAGGCTGCCATTATGCAGGCGCTCGGCATGATCGCGGCGGGTTTGGTGCTGATGTATATCATCCGCTGCGCCTGCCGCTACTTTGTGAGCTATTGGGGTCACGTGATGGGCGCGCGCATGGAGTCCAAGATGCGCGAGGACCTGTTCGACCAGTATGAGCGCTTTAGCTTTGCGTACTTCGACCGCAACAGCTCGGGCGACATGATGAGCCGCGTGGTCAACGACCTGTTCGATATCTGCGAGGCGGCGCACCACGTGCCCGAGTGGATCATCATCTGCGGCATCGAGATCATCGGCTCGTTTGTGATCCTCTTTACCATCGCCCCGGTGCTGGCGCTCGCCATGGCCGTGGTGACGGCGGCGTTTGCGGTCATCATGTTTTGGCAGAACATGCGCATGCGCGAGGTCTTTAGCGACAACCGCAAAAAAATCAGCGGCATCAATGCGCAGCTGCAGGATTCGCTGGCGGGCATGCGCGTGGTCAAGAGCTTTGCCAATGAGGAGACCGAACGCTTCAAGTTCCGCGCCTCCAACAATCGCTATCTTTCGTCCAAGGAGAACATGTATCACGCCATGGGCGTCTATACCGCGACGTATGGCCTGCTCTCGGGTGTGCTCTATGTGATCGTGGTGCTGCTGGGCGGCTGGCTGGTCGCCCAGGGACAGCTGCAGGCGGTCGATATGGCGACCTTTGCACTCTATATTTCGCTGTTCTGCACGCCGCTCGAGACACTCGTCAATTCGGCCGAAACGTATCAGAAGGCTATCGCCGGCTTTAAGCGTATGGACGAGGTGCTCTCGACCGCGCCGGATATCCAGGACAAGCCGGGCGCCACGGATCTGCAGGTGACTGCCGGCGCCGTGGAGTATCACGACGTGTGCTTTAACTACGAGGATGTTGAGCTGGGCGAGGGCAATGCCGACGAGCGTCCCGTTATCGACCATATGGACCTGTCCATCAAGCCCGGGCAGACCATCGCTTTGGTTGGCCCTTCGGGCGGTGGCAAGTCTACGACCTGTTCGCTGCTGCCGCGCTTTTATGACGTGGCTGCCGGATCCATTAGCATCGACGGCCAAGACGTGCGCGGTGTGACGCAGCAGAGCCTGCGCCGTGCCATCGGCCTGGTGCAGCAGGATGTCTATCTGTTTGACGGTACGATTGGCGAGAACATCGCCTACGGCAAGCCGGGCGCTACAGCAGGAGAGATCGCCGAGGCCGCCCGTCGCGCCAACATCGATGCCTTTATCGAGTCGCTTCCACAGGGCTATGACACGGTCGTGGGCGAGCGCGGCAGCCGTCTTTCGGGCGGACAGAAGCAGCGTGTTGCCATCGCGCGCGTGTTTCTCAAGAACCCCAAGATCCTGATCTTGGACGAGGCGACGAGTGCTTTGGATAACGAGAGCGAGGAGGCGGTCCAGGAGTCGCTCGAAGAGCTGGCACGCGGCCGTACCACAATCATCATCGCCCACCGTCTTTCGACCATTAAGCATGCTGACGAGATTGCGACCGTTGAGCATGGTCGCGTTGTGGAACGTGGCACGCATGAACAGCTTCTCGCCCGTGGCGGCACCTATGCCCGTTACTATCGAATGCAGTTCGAAGGTGCGCGTGCGCACGAGCTCGACTGATTGATATGACAGGAAGTTTATGGCTGACAAGAACCCTTTGACTCCGGAAGAAGTGACGGAGTTATTCTCCGAAATCGATGCATCCGGTGTCTTGGATCCCACGCTTGCCAAAAAGCGAACCGAGCGCATGCGTGAGAAGGAGGCTGCGGCCAAGCGCGGTGACAAAGCTGCGCTAGCGCAGCTGCGCAGCGAGGACCGCGCGAGCCAGGCAAAACATATCGACCCGCTGTCCGAGGACGATCCTTCGGGTTCGCAGGTGAGTCATACCATTACGAAGACCGCGATGGCCGTGGTCATTGGTATTTTGGTGCTGATCGTGGGCATGCAGGTTGGCTACGGCGTGATGCGTCGTCTGAACACCGCCAACCTGTCCGAGAGCGTTTCGGTCGATACCGTTTCGACGGCGCTGAAGGGCGGCCTTGAGTGGGGCAACGGCTTTACGCAGTTCCCGCTCGACTTTACCGTCGATGAAGCCGATGAGCGTACGGGCACGGTCGAGGTGACGGTGTTGGACACATCGTCTGCCAACGAGCTCGAGCTGCTGTCCAACGGGCAGATTCAGGCCGCGGCGCTTGCGACCAACGCGCTGCTTAACGATAAAATCGACCGCGTGGTGTATAACGTTCACGCCTATATCGACGAGGATAGCAACATTCAGCACGATTCCTTCTTTGGCATGTTTCCCGCCCAGGGCCACCAGAGCGCCATCCTGACGTTCGTGTGGACCAAGAGCTCATCCAACGCCACGAATATCGACTGGAAGATGCGCATCGTGAGTATGGATGACACCATCGCCGAGCGCATTCAAAAACAGGTGAACTCGGTGTCGTCGTTGATTGAGGACCAGGTGGTGAGCCAGACCAAGATTGACGAGGAAAAGGACGAACGTGACCTGGAACATCGTCTGCATGGCCGCGAGATTTTCCGCGGCGGCAAGCCCGATCGCTCACCGTCCGATCTGCTGGAACAGGACAAGAAAAAGTAAGAGGCCATCATCCCGCGTGAGCCACAAGCCCACGCGGGATGATTTTTCTGGGACGGGGATTAAAAAATCATTATGCATAGAAAGTCATAATTATCATTTCGTAAACATTTCGATGAAATTAACGCCATGAGGCATGCTTGCGGTTACAATACCGCGAGGCCTAACTACACACCTTTAAGCCGGTCCTGTGAGACCGGGAAGGAGAATTATGGCGAACAACCATACCGCGGGCGCTGCCGCCCGCACCTTCGCGCCCAGCGAGCTTTGCCAGCGCATGCTGGCCAAAACCAGCAAGGGCACCTGCGGTCCCTGCATCCTGTATCTTGAGGATGGGACCATTTTTTATGGACGTGCATGCGGCGCCGAGGGCACCGCGACCGGCGAAGTCTGCTTCAACACCTCGCTCGAGGGCTACTTTGAGGTCATGACCGACCCGAGTTATGCCGGCCAAATCGTAACCATGACCTATCCGCAGATCGGCAACTACGGTATCGACGAGACCGACGTCCAGTCGGCCTTCCCCGGCGACGACGTGCGCCCTACGAGCGCTCCGGCTATGCGCGGCATGATCGTTCGCGACATGTGCGCCACGCCTTCTAACTGGCGCTCGGCCGTCAGCGTGCCGGAGTACCTGCGCGCTCACGGCATCGTCGCTATCGAGGGTGTCGACACCCGCGCTCTGGTACGCCATCTGCGCGACAATGGTTCCAAGATGGGCATTATCTCGACCGAGATCTTCGACGTCGACGAGCTTGCCGAGCGTCTGGCCGCAGCGCCCACGCTGGTAGGCGAGAACCTGGTGAAGACCGTAAGTTGCCCCGCGCCTCACGAGTTTGTGGCCGCCGACCTGCCTGCCACGCATGACTTTGCACTTGCGGTTGCCGCTCCTGCCCGTCACAAAGTGGTCGCCTACGACTGCGGCGTCAAGCGCGGCATTCTGGAGGGCCTCGTCCGCGCCGGCTGCGACCTTACTGTCGTGCCGTGGGATACGCCTGCCCAGCAGGTGCTCGACATGAATCCCGATGGCGTCTTTTTGTCCAACGGCCCCGGCGACCCTGACGCCGTGGTGGAGACCTACGAGCAGGTGCAGCAGCTGATCTGCAAGGTGCCGGTCTTTGGTATTTGTCTTGGTCACCAGATGATCAGCCTGGCCTGCGGTGCCCAGATGGAAAAGCTTAAATTCGGTCACCGCGGTGGCAACCAGCCGGTCATGAACCTGGTAAGCCGTCGCGTGGAGATTACCGCGCAAAACCATGGCTTTGGCCTGCTGTTCCCCAGCCTGGGCAAGCTTGTCCCCGAGCTTTCCGGCGGCGAGACCGAGCATGCGGCCGATGGAGATCTGCGCGTCTGGGTGCGCTGCGGAATCGCGCCGGTCGTGATGAACGAGCGCTTTGGCCGCATTCGCCTAACACATGTGAACCTCAACGACGGCACCGCCGAGGGCATCCAGCTGCTCGACGCCCCGTGCTTCTCGGTCCAGTACCACCCCGAGGCCTCGCCTGGCCCCACCGATGCCCACTATCTCTTTACCGCCTTTACGCGACTCATGGACGGCGAGGAGAACTACCTGGACATCGACACCGCGAAGGACCGCCTGGCTGGCTGGGATTTTGCCGAGACCGCCGAGACTGAGACCGAGGAGAACTAACATGCCGAAACGTACTGACATCAAGCGCATCCTCGTCATTGGCTCGGGCCCCATCGTTATCGGCCAGGCCTGCGAGTTTGACTACTCCGGCGCCCAGGCCTGCAAGGTGCTCAAGGAGGATGGCTTTGAGGTCATCCTGGTCAACTCCAACCCGGCGACCATCATGACCGACCCGGGTCTTGCCGACCGCACCTATGTCGAGCCCATCACCGCCGAGTTTATCGAGCGCGTGATCAAGAAAGAGCGTCCGGATGCGCTGCTGCCCACGCTGGGCGGCCAGACCGGTCTGAACGCCGCCGTTGAGCTGGCGAAAGACGGCACGCTCGACAAGTACGGCGTCGAGATGATCGGCTGCGACCTGGCCGCCATCGAGCGCGGCGAGGACCGCAAGCTCTTTAACGAGGCCATGGCCGAGATTGGCCTGGAGGTCGCGCGCTCGGGCTATGCCTACAGCGTGGCCGACGCCGAGGCTATCGCCGAGCGCGTGGGCTATCCCTGCGTACTGCGCCCGAGCTTTACCCTCGGCGGCGCCGGCGGCGGCATCGCTCACACCCACGAGGAGCTCGTCTCCATCGTGAGCCAGGGCCTGGAGCTCTCGCCTGCCCACGAGGTGCTGGTCGAGGAGTCCATCGAGGGCTGGAAAGAGTATGAGATGGAGGTCATGCGTGATCACGCCGGCAACGGCATCATCGTGTGCTCCATCGAGAATCTCGACCCCATGGGCGTGCATACCGGCGACTCCATCACCGTGGCGCCGGCGCAGACCCTCTCCGACCTTGAGTATCAGCGCATGCGCGTGGCCTCGCTCGCCATTCTGGAGAAGATCGGCGTCGAGACCGGTGGTTCCAACGTGCAGTTTGCCGTGAACCCCAACACCGGCCGCCTGATCGTCATCGAGATGAACCCGCGCGTGAGCCGTTCGTCCGCCCTCGCTTCCAAGGCCACGGGTTTCCCCATCGCCAAGGCCGCCGCGCGCCTGGCTGTGGGCTACACGCTCGACGAGATCGTCAACGACATCACCAAGGCTACGCCCGCCTGCTTTGAGCCCACAATCGACTACTGCGTCGTCAAGGTGCCGCGCTTTGCCTTCGAGAAGTTCAAGGGTACCGACCCCACACTCACCACGCGCATGAAGGCCGTGGGCGAGATTATGGCAATCGGTCGCACCTTTGAGGAGGCCTTTGGCAAGGCTATGCGCTCGCTGGAGGATGGCCACCAGGGCATTTGCGCCGGTGGCAAAGAGGGTGCCGATAAGCTGAGCGACGACGAGCTTGCTCAGGCCGTGGCAACCCCGACCGAGCATCGCATCTTCTTTGTGGTCGAGGCCCTACGCCGTGGCTGGGACATCGCTCGCATCCATGCCATCTGCGGTATCGATCCGTGGTACCTCAACCGTATCAACGATATGGTGCAGGTCCAGGAGAGCATCCGCGACCTGCGTGTGGAGGATATCGACGCCGACGCGATGCGCCTGCTCAAGCAGTACGGCACGAGCGATGCCGAGATTGCCGCGCTGACCGGCTCGGACGAGCGCTTTGTGCGCGCCTACCGCAAGGGTCTGGGCGTGGTTCCCAGCATGAAGACGGTCGATACCTGCGCTGCGGAGTTCTCGAGCGCCACGGAGTACCACTACAAGACGTACGAGAACATCTACCGCACGAGCCCGGATGCCAAGAAGTGCGTGGCTCCCGACGAGACCACGCCGGCGGACAAGCCCAAGGCGATGATCCTGGGCGCCGGCCCCAACCGCATTGGCCAGGGTATCGAGTTCGATTACTGCTGCGTGCACGCGAGCTACGCGCTGGCGGCCCGCGGCTTTGAGACCATCATGGTCAACTGCAACCCCGAGACCGTCTCGACCGACTACGACACGTCCGATCGCCTGTACTTTGAGCCGCTCACCTACGAGGACGTCATGGATGTCATTGACGTTGAGCGTCCCGACGGCGTCGTGGTGACGCTTGGCGGCCAGACCCCGCTTAAGCTGGCGCGCATGCTCGAGGAGAGTGGCGTGAACATTATGGGCACCAAGCCCGATGCCATCGACTTTGCCGAGGACCGCGAGCGCTTCGCTGCTCTGCTCGACAAGCTGGGCATCATGTACCCGCCGGCGGGCCAGGCAACCTCGTTTGAGGAGGCCGAGGCCGTGGCCGCGCATATCGGCTACCCGCTGCTGGTGCGTCCGAGCTACGTGCTGGGCGGCCGCGGCATGATGATCGCCTACGATGCCGAGCATCTGCGCGATTACATGGCCGAGGCCGCGCGCATTAGCCCCGACTACCCGGTGTATCTGGACCGCTTCCTGGAGGGTGCGATCGAGTCCGATGTCGACGCCCTGTGCGATGGCGAAGAGGTCTACATCGGCGGCATTCTGGAGCATATCGAGGAGGCCGGTATTCACTCCGGCGACTCCGCGACCTGCATCCCGCCGTTCAGCTTTAGCGAGAGCCTGCAGGCAAAGCTTCGCGAGACCACGCGCCGCATCGCGATGGCGCTGGGCGTACGCGGCCTGGTCAACGTGCAGTACGCCATCAAGGGCGAGACCGTCTACGTGATCGAGGCAAACCCGCGCGCGAGCCGCACCGTGCCGTTTATCTCCAAGGCCACCGGCGTGCCGCTGGCCAAGTGCGCGGCGCGTATCATGGCAGGCGATTCCATCGCGAGCCTGGGCCTGCCGAGCGACGAGCGCCAGCTGGACTGGTTCTGCATGAAGGAAGCCGTTATGCCCTGGGGTCGTTTCCCGGGCGCTGACGTTATCCTGGGGCCCGAGATGAAGTCGACGGGCGAGGTCATGGGTATCGCTAAGAGCTATCCCGAGGCATACGCCAAGACGCAGCTGGCGATTGACTACAAGCTGCCCGACCCGAGCGCCGGTAAGGTGTTCATTAGCGTGTGCGACCGCGACAAGCGTCATATCCTTTCGGTCGCCCGTATCCTGCGCTACCTGGGCTTTGATATCTGCTCCACCGAGGGCACGGCGCGCGTGCTGCGTGGAGGCAACGTGACGTGCGAGGTCGTGGAAAAGATTAGCGGCCCGCACGACGGCGAGCGTCCCAATATCGGCGATCTCATCGCCGATGGCAAGATTGCGGTAATCATCAATACGCCATACGGCCCGGGCTCGCGTGGCGACGGTTATCTGCTGCGTACCGAGGCAGTGCGTCGCGGCGTGACCTGCGTGACCGCGATGTCCGCGGCCAACACGTACGTGAGCGCTATCGAGGCCGTGCGTGAGGACCAGCAGGGTCACGGCAGCGCCAACGACATGGGCATGGACGTCATCGCCCTGCAGGACCTGCCGCAGCACGCGGTGTAGTTGACCTGGTCGGCCGGGGCGGGAGGGGCCGAGATTTCCCCCTTTCGCTCCGGCTGCAAGCAGAGTCGCTCAGGAGGAAACTCGGCCCCTCCCGCCCCGGCCTGCGGTGACTTGGCTGCACCGTGTGCTGCCGAAGGGGCTTTGCGCGATGACTAGGGCTGAATAGAAAATGAGTGTGGGGTCCGCCGTTCGTTCGAACGGCGGACCCCACGTTAATATTTCAGCCAACGTGCGTCATGGCAATCCCCGGTAGGTCCCCGGGTGCCCCGCGGCGGGCCGGGGTTAATGTCGGTGCGACATTGCGAAGCAAGGGGAGCGAAGATAAAAACCCGGCCCGCCGCGGGGCACCCGGGGACCGCAGGGACGGGAGCAGCTATACTACTCTCAGTAGTTAAGGGTCGCGGATCCGCCGCGTCACTGCTCTCAACAGGAGGTCTTTGTTTATGGCAGATCAAAAGCCGGTTGTCGGGATCATCATGGGCTCCAAGTCCGATCTGGGTGTTATGGAAGGTTGCACCGCCGAGCTCGAGGCGCTGGGCGTGCCCTATGAGCTTGTCATTGCGAGCGCACACCGCACACCGGCGAAGGTCCACGAGTGGGCTTCGACTGCCGCCGATCGCGGTATCAAAGTGATTATCGCCGCCGCCGGCAAGGCCGCTCACCTGGGTGGTGTCGTGGCTGCCTTTACGCCGCTGCCGGTTATCGGTGTGCCTATGAAGACGAGTGACTTGGGCGGTATGGATTCGCTGCTGTCGATGGTGCAGATGCCTTCGGGCGTGCCCGTGGCCTGCGTTGCCATCAACGGCGCCAAGAACGCCGCCATCTACGCCACGCAGATTCTGGGCGCTTGCGACCCTGAGTACCGCAAGGTTATCGAGAAGATGAAGCAGGAGATGGCCGACGCCTAGGCGTTCCGCCGTTTCACCGCAGTATAAGGAGAGCCATGTCCGACTATCAGGGAAAACGATTCAAGGCTTCTCAGATTCCCGATCCGTCGAAGCCGGGTGCTGCCCATGCGGCGCAGCAGGGTCGGACATCCTCTCCTCAGCAGCCGCGCGCGCCGCGTTCTGTAACGCCGACGTCCCATCGCCGTCAGGATACGCCGGCTGCGTATCGCCCTTCGTCTTATAGCAATGCTAAGAAGCCGCCCCGGTCTTCATCGCATGCCGCGCCGTCGGGTTACACCGAGCCGCCGCGCAAAAAGCGCCGCTCCATTATTCCCATTCTGCTCATCATCATCGGCATCGGCCTGATTGTTGCCGCCGCTGCCATCTTTATCAACGCGCAGATTGGCTATAAGCAGGCGAGCGATTCGTATCAGAAAATCGAGAAGCAATATGTAAGCGATAAGGACGCCAGCGGCGTGCCGATTATCGACTTCGATGCGCTTGCCCAGACAAATCCCGAGGTTGTGGGTTGGATTTATGTGCCGGGAACCAACATCAACTATCCCGTGGTGCAGACCAACAACAACTCCAAATACCTCAACACACTGTTCGACGGTACGGCCAATGCATCTGGGGCCATTTTCCTGGATAGCGATGACACCGCGCCGGGAATGGTTGACCAGCAGACCACGATCTACGGCCACCATATGAACGATGGGTCGATGTTCAACGTGATTTCGGATACGACTGACCAGGCAACGTTCGATAGCATTGAATATGTGTACTACATCACGCGCGATGCGACGTATAAGCTGCGTCCGCTGGCGACCAAGGTGGTCGAGGACACGTATGCCAAGGCGCGCACACCCAATTTTGAGGGCGACGACGGGCTCAAGAACTACCTGTCCGAGATGCTCGACGGTGCCTCTGCCGTGGCGAGCGATGCCACCGATCGTGCCGCTTCGGCAACCAAGGTCGTAACGCTTGTGACCTGTCGTTCGTTATCGCTGAGCAACACGCGTGCTGTCATGGTGCTCACGCCGGTCGAGGAATAAGTTGTTCGAGAGTAGCTAAAAAAGCCCCGTTCCAAATTGGCTACTCGACGACGGTAAGGGAGAAATGATGCTCGAGAATGGCAAAATGATGCCTTCGGTTGATGCTTGGCTGCGCGAGGCCAAGGCCGATTCGTCGGCACCTGCGTGCGGTATGTATCTGACACATAACGGTGTGGTGCGCGCGACGCCCAAGGCCGAGGCGCGCGGTGTCGAGACCGATGGCGTGGCGCCGGGCCACAAGGTGGGCGGCATGGTGTTTGGCTACGACGCCAGCAAGGTACAGGCCGCCATCGAGGCGACGCGCGCGATGCCGGGTGTCGGCTATGTGCGCGTGTGGCTGGCAAGCGGCGAGCTTGCCGTAGGTGACGACATCATGCTCGTGCTCATCGGCGGGGACATTCGCCCGCATGTGGTCGATGCGCTGCAGGCGCTCGTTGGCACCATCAAGAACGAATGTGTGAGTGAGGTCGAGCGCGAGGCGTAGAGGCTTGCGTCGATAGAAGGCTCGTTTATAAAAATGCCCGCCGGTACGTGTGATACCGGCGGGCATTTTGCGTTTTTGGTGCGGTGGACGCTACACGCGCGTCGCATCCTTGGGGCTCATGGTCATGCTCTGGAAGCGGTTCTCCATAAAGTCATTACCGAAATACTTGCCGTAGAACTGCGCGACGGGAATATCCGGCTCCGTGCCGTTGACGCGCTGGTACCAGTAGTCGAGCGACTGCAGTGTCATAACGCCATCGACCAGCATAATGATGGTGAAGATGACGGTAGCGGAGTAACGGCTCTTCCACGGAATCATGTTGATGAGCTTGAGCAGCCTCGGCAACAGCAGCTTGATCCAGATGAGGCCACCCAGACCCCACAGGCAGGCGAAGCCTGTGCAGGTACGTCCGCCGGTAAGGACGGCGAGCGGATCGGGCATGCCAAAGAGCTTCATATGAGAGTAGCTCCACGAGACCACGCCAAACGAGGTCTGCATAAACCAGCCCACGAACACCTCAAAGCTTGCGCCGAGCAGCGCGCTCACCAAAAAGATAATGATGGGGTTTTTTTTGTAGAAGCGGTTGAGCACCATGGTCATGAGCACGGCGCCAAATCCGTAGATGGGGCTGAAGGGGCCAAACAGCATGCCGGCGCGGTTCTGGTAGACGCCCGGGTCGTCGACCGTCATGTGCCAGATGTCCTCGGCGATCAGGCCGAGTATGCAGCAGACAAAGAATACCCAGAACAGGTTGAAGTAGTTGAGCTTAATGTAGCCCTCGCCGGTTTCATCGCGCCCGAGCATGCCCTCGGCGGCGGCGTCGCGGTCGAGCATCTCCTGCAGGCGGCGCTGCAGCTCGCGCTCCTGGCGCAGCGTGGGGTCGACGGTGGCCGAAAGTGCGACGAGGATGCCGAGCTGGATGGCAGGGCGCAGCAAAAAGGGCCCGATGCCCTGGAGCATCACGTCAACCAAAAGCTCGACGACGGTAAACGCGATAAGGATATAGGACAGACGGGCGGCATTGCGGCGCTGGTTCTTGATGAGGTCCAGGCCAAAGATGATCAAGATGACGGCACTGGCAGCCGAGAGCATGATGCCGGCGACGATAAGGCCGACCGCGACGAGCGTGTTGTCGCCGAGCTTGGCGGCGGCGTTGCCGTTGATGAGCGCGGTGATGACCTGCCACATAAAGGCGCCGACCGAAGGGAGCGTGCCCACGCCGGACAGGATGCATAAGACGGCGTACACCTTAATGATGAGGGGGATCTTCTTGACCTCCGTGGCGCTGGGGACGCTGGGGTCGAGTTCGTTTCGATCCATATAGAACCTTTCTCGTTTTGCTGTAGATACAAGGATATGCCGCCGACCTGCTAAAAGACAGGACAAACGACCCAATTGCAGCAATGTAAGCCCTAGCGGTGGACGAGACGCGTCGCGACGGAAGCATGCGAGATCGTCGGCCCCGAGGCGGTTGCCCAATAAAATGTTTGGCTGCAAAACGGATTATAAGCTCGGTGGGCTTTTAAAAAGCGCTGTTCATGCGCAGGAGTGCTTGTCTTGCCGTGCGTATAATAGGGCAGGTAACGCCAAATAACGAGGCTCTGAGGGGATGCCATGTCTCAAGAAACCATCCGCGCGGCCGAGCGTGCCGCGGGACAGGTGAAGACCATGTCGACGTATGATCCGGACTCCGACCAGCTGCATGAGGAATGCGGCATTTTTGGTGTGTGGGCACCCGATCGCGATGTGGCTCGACTGACGTACTTTGGTCTGCGCGCGCTGCAGCATCGCGGCCAGGAATCGGCGGGAATCGCCGTGGGTGATGGCGGCACGGTTATGGTCCGCAAGGATCTGGGCCTGCTCGACCGCGTGTTCTCCAACGCCGACCTGTCGACACTCTCCGGCCAGCTGGCCGTGGGCCACGTGCGCTATGGCACCGCCGGCGCCAAGAGCTGGGAAGCCTCGCAGCCGCACCTCTCTACCATCAATAGCGTCATTATCGCGCTCGCGCACAACGGTACTCTGGTCAACACCGACGAGCTGCGCCGCCAGCTGATCGAGCTGGGCGTGCCGTTCCTCTCCAATTCGGATTCCGAGGTCGCGACCAAGCTTATCGGCTACTTTACCCAGCGTACGGGTCATCTGCGTGAGGGCATTCGCAAGACCATGGAGCTCGTGCGCGGCGGCTACGCCATGACGCTCATCAACGAGCAGGCGCTCTACGCATTCCGCGATCCGCACGGCATTCGCCCGCTCGTGCTGGGCAAGCTGGTGGACGAGGGTCTGGACCAGGCCGATGCCGCATCCGTTTCGCAGCTGCCCTCGCAAGACGGCGCCGCGACGGTCGACTCCGCCGTCCATGTCACGCGCGCCGGCGGCTGGGTCGTTGCTTCCGAGACCTGCGCACTCGACATCGTGGGCGCCGAGTACGTCCGTGACGTCCGTCCCGGCGAGATCTTGCGCATCAGCGCCGAGGGTCTGGTATCCGAGCAGGGCGTGCCTGCAGCCGAAGAGCCCGCCAACTGCATCTTTGAGCAGGTCTACTTCGCCCGTCCCGACTCCATCATGAACGGCAAGAGCGTTTACGCCTGCCGTTACGACATGGGTCGTCAGCTGGCACATGAGGAGCCCGTCGAGGCCGACCTGGTCATCGGCGTGCCCGACTCCGGCCTGCCGCCCGCGGAGGGGTATTCGCACGAGAGCGGTATTCCCTTTGGCGAGGGTCTTATCAAGAACCGCTACGTGGGCCGTACGTTTATCGAGCCTACGCAGGAGTTGCGCGCCATGGGCGTGCGCATGAAGCTTAACCCGCTGCGCGACAACATCGAGGGCAAGCGCCTCGTCGTGATCGACGACTCCATCGTGCGTGGCACCACTATGGTGCAGCTCGTCAAGATGCTGCGCAACGCCGGCGCCAAGGAGATTCATATCCGCATCAACTCACCCGAGGTCATCTGGCCGTGCTTCTACGGTATCGATACCGACGTGCAGTCGCAGCTTATCAGCGCCAACAAGACGGTCGACGAGATTTGCGAGTATATCGGCGCCGATTCGCTGGCCTTCCTTTCGGTCGAGGGCCTGCTTAAGGTCATGCCCAAGGGCGGTTACTGCGATGCGTGCTTTACCGGCCGCTACCCCGTGGCGATTCCCGAGAGCTTTGGCCGCGATAAGTTTATGGAGGGCTTTAAGCCCCGCAACCTGGATAAGCCGCTGCACTTTGACGACGACGCCGTGGTCGAGAAATACGACGACCGCAGCTGGGAAGAGGAGCACGGCGAGGCCTAAAGCCTGCCATGTAGGGACAGGTTTATTCTGGTAGGTTTTACCTGCTGTTTTGTTGATATGACGGCGTGTGCTGTTATGGCATACGCCGAAATGAACGCAACTATGAGCACCGTTTGGCGCCCGCGCGGCGGACGGTAGTGGGAGAGGAAGGCTCAGATGAGCGACAGCAAGCATGTGACGTATGAGGATGCCGGCGTCGATACCGCCGAGGGCGGCCGCGCCGTTGACGCTATTAAGCAGATGGTTAAGGACACCAACCGTCCCGAGGTCATCGGCGGCATCGGTGGCTTTGGTGGCCTGTTCTCGGCTGCCGCGCTTAAGGATATGGAAGACCCGATTCTGATTAGCGGTACCGACGGCGTGGGCACCAAGCTCGTGCTCGCCCAGATCATGGACCGTCACGAGACGGTGGGCCAGGACCTGGTTGCTATGTGCGTCAACGACATTCTGGCTTCGGGTGCCGAGCCGCTGTTCTTCCTGGACTACGTTGCCATCGGCCACATCGAGGCCGAGCACATGGCAAAGATCATCAAGGGTGTGGCCGACGGCTGCAAGCTCGCGGGCTGCGCGCTCGTGGGCGGCGAGATGGCCGAGCACCCCGGCGTCATGGCTCCTGCCGACTACGACCTTGCCGGATTTACCGTGGGCGTCGTCGACCGTCCCAAGATGCTCGACCCCGCGAATGTCCGTCCCGGCGACGTGATCCTGGGCCTGCCTTCCACCGGCGTGCACTCCAACGGCTACTCGCTCGTGCGTAAGGTCATTGGCGTCGACGGTATTAAGCCGGGCACGCCCGAGGCCGCCGCTAAGGCCGAGGAGCTGAGCCGTCCGCTCGAGGAACTCGGCGGCGCATCGCTGGCAGACGCCCTGTTGGCCCCCACGCGCATCTATGTCAAGCCGATTCTGGAGCTGCTGCGCGGTGGCGCTCCGGTGCACGCCATCGCCCATATCACTGGCGGCGGTATTACCGAGAACCTCAACCGCGCGCTCGCCGACGACGTCGACGCCGTGGTCACCCGCAACGGCGCCGAGATGGGTTGGGACGTTCCGCCCGTCATCACCTACGTGTCGCGCCAGGCCGAGCTCGCGCCCAACGAGGCATGCAAGACCTTCAACATGGGCGTTGGCCTGTGCCTGATCGTCGCCCCCGAGGACGAGGCTGCCGTGACCGAGGCCCTGGTCGCGCTGGGAGAGAAGCCGTTCCGCGTGGGCGAGTGCGTCGAGGGCTCCGGTAAGGTCGTGTACTCCGATGAGCGCTAACGAGCAGATGGCTGCTGCCGCGAGCCTGGGCTTTGTGCCCTACACCCGTCCGACCGGCACCGATACGGCCGAGCCGCTCAAGATCGGTGTGCTCATCAGCGGTTCGGGTACCAACCTGCAGGCGCTGATCGACCTGATCGCCGCCGGCAAGCTCAACGCTTCGATTGAGCTTGTGGTGTCGAGCCGTCCTTCGGCTAAGGGTTTGCAGCGCGCTGAGCGCGCGGGCATCCAGACGCTCACGCTGTCCAAGGATGTCTACGCCGACCCCATCGCCGCTGACGAGATCATCGCGCACGAGCTGCTCGAGCGCGGCTGCGAGTATGCGGTCATGGCCGGCTACATGCGCATGGTGCACACGCCGCTGCTGGCGGCGTTTCCCAACCGCGTGGTCAATCTGCATCCGGCGCTGCTGCCGAGCTTTACCGGTGCCCATGCGATCGACGACGCGTTTGCGCGCGGCGTCAAGGTAACTGGCGTGACCGTGCATTTTGCCAACGAGATCTACGACAACGGCCCCATCATCGCCCAGCGCGCGCTGGCTGTCGAGGAGGGCTGGGATGTCGATACGCTCGAGGAGCACATCCACGCGATTGAGCACGTGCTGTATCCCGAGGTCGTGCAAATGCTCGCCGACGGCCGCGTCCACGTGCTGGAGAGCGGCAAAGTGGCAATTGATGCGCCGCGCGGCTAGTGGCGCACAGTACAATTTAGCCGAGTAGTCAGGGTGGTCATTGGCGCCAAGGCGCAAGTGGCCACCTTTTGTTTTGGGTAGTTATCGGGGACGGTCTTTAACGACTGGTCATTCAAGAACGTCTCCGATGGCTAGGTGAGAGAGGTGAGCGCATGGCGGATAACGAAGCGCTGTTTGCGCCTGAGCTGGTGTTTTTTGATTGGGAGTGTGCAACGCCGGATGAGGTGTTTGCGCGGCTCGAGGGCGAGCTTGCCCCGCGCGGCTACATTGCCGACGGTTGGCTCGACGCCGTTCGCACGCGCGAGGATGCCTATCCCACGGGTCTTGCCATGCCGGCGGCAAACATTGCCATTCCGCATACCGATCCGGGGTTTGTGGCCAAGCCCTATATCGCGGTGGTGAAGCCCGCCGCGCCCGTGACATTTAACGCCATGGCTGGCATGGGCGCTCCGGTGCCGGCGCAGATCGTCATCAATCTGGGCATCGCCGAGCCAGGCGGCCAGGTCGAGGCCCTACAGGCGCTCATGAACATCTTTATGGATGCCGATGCCGCAGCCGACGTGCTCGGCCAGACCACGTCCCAGGGCATGGTCGACGCCATCCGCCGTCACTTCTAAGGTGGCGCTGAGTCGGCACTTGGGGACTGTCCCTAACTGCCCCTGCCAGAGCTGTCCCCTTTGCACCAAAATGGTGCAGATTAACCTGTCCCCAATGCACCAAGCGTGCCGCGAGGGCTGCGTTGTGACACAATGGCGTTTGTTCGATTCGTTATGCGAAAGGCCGACTATGGCAAATAAGAAAAAGAACTCCGAGGCCGCGCCGACGCCCGAGCAGCAGGCCCGCGCTGCCTCCAGCTCTCGCAAGAAACAGCGCAAGACGTACGTGTCTAAGACCGTCAAGATCGTCCTGGTGGTCATCGGTGTGCTGGCGATGCTGCTTTCCGTCTCGGCGATGGCGTGCTCCGGCCTTATGTCGCAGGCCGAGGATACCTCGGGCTACAAGCTGACCGGCGGTGTTGCTGCTACTATCAACGGCACCAACCTCACCGAGGACACCGTGACCAAGCAGATCATGAGCATGCGCACGTCCTACGGCTACACCAAGGATGAGGATTGGGCGCAGTATCTGGTTGACAACGACCTCACGCCCAAGAAGTACCGCAAGCAACTCATCGACTCCTACACGCAGCAGATTCTGCTTCAACAGGCACAGAAGGAGAACGGCGTGACGGTGTCGGACGAGGAGGTCGAGAAGGCTTGGAAGGACGCGTGCAAGAGCGCGGGCGGAGCCAAGGCCTTTAAGAAGACCCTCAAGACCTACGGCTATACCGAGGACACCTACAAGGACTCGCTCAAGGAGAGTCTGGCGCAACAGAAACTCAAGGATGCCGTCGCGCCCACGAGCAAGCCCAAGGACAGCGAGATTGTCGATTACATCAACGAAAATCTGTCCAGCTACAACGACGCCCGCCGCTCGTCGAACATCCTGATCAAGGTTGATTCCGACGCTTCCGACGAGGACAAGGCTGCCGCCAAGGCCAAGGCGCAGGAGTGCCTGGACAAGATCAACTCCGGTGAGCTGAGCTTTGAGGACGCCGTTGAGCAGTACTCCGAGGACACCGGTTCCAAGGAGAAGAAGGGCGATGTGGGCTGGGATAAGCTCACCACCTTTGTCGACAGCTACCAGACGGCGCTCGAGGGACTCAACAAGGGCGACGTGAGCGAAGTCGTCGAGTCGACCTATGGCTACCACATCATCAAGTGCACCGACTACTTCCATGTCGATAATCAGGTTGATGACATCAACCAGGTGCCCAAGGACATCAAAAAGTACGTCTCCAACGTGGTGAAGACGCAAGCGGCCAGCACCGCGTACAGCGAGTGGCTGGAGCAGTACAAGAAGGATGCCGACATCACCGTCAACCCCATGCCCAAAGACGTACCCTATAACGTGAGTCTGAAGGGTGTCACCAAGAGTTCGACCGACGATTCGTCGACGACTGAGTAATCATGGGGCGGTGCTCGCGCGAGTGCCGCCCACACTATTGAGGAGGATTTGCAGATGACCAACGAAGAGCTGCAGAAGGAAATGATTGCGGCCATGAAGGCCAAGGACAAGGTTCGCCTGTCCATCATTCGCCAGGTTAAGGCCGAGGTGAAGAATATCGAGGTCAATGAGCGCCGCGATGTGACCGAGGAAGACGTCAACAGCATGATCAAGCGTCTGATCAAGCAGACGAGCGAGACGCTGGAGATGTCCATCAAGGCCGGCACCGACCAGGAGCGTACCGACAACCTGACCGAGCAGGTCAAGATTCTGGAGAGCCTGCTGCCCGCGCAGGTTTCGGGCGAGGAACTCGAGGCCCTGATCGAGCAGGTTATCGCCGAGCTGGGCGCCACGTCCAAGAAGCAGATGGGCCAGGTTATGGGCGCACTCGGCAAGGCCACCGGTGGCAACTTCGATAAGCCGGCCGCAGCAAAGATCGTCGGAGCCCGCCTCGCGTAGGGGCCGAGTGGCACACAGTTGAGGCTGAGGGGGCGTGGCCGTCATGGTCGCGCCCCTTTTTGCTGGGCTGGGCACTCATTGGGGACAGGCTTAAATGAGTGCCCAATGAGCAGGTACTCATTTAAGTCTGTCCCCAATGACTAGGTGGAAGGTTGCGGGTTCTTTACGGGAATGTAGTGTGGGCTGCGGAAACGTGATTCTTTCCGTACAATAGTTCAACTCGTGTAAACGCAGGGAAGGGACATTCATGGCAGACATGATCGAGATCAAGCATCTCAACAAGTACTTTGGCGACTTGCATGTGCTCAAAGATATCAATCTCACCGTCAAGCGCGGCGAGAAGCTCGTAATGATCGGGCCTTCCGGTTCGGGTAAGTCGACGCTCATCCGTTGCGTCGATTATCTGGAGGAGCCCACGTCGGGCGAGGTCGTCATCGACGGTACGCCGCTCACCAAAAAGAATCACCTGGAGATGGCTCGCAAGTATAGCTCCATGGTGTTTCAGCAGTTCAACCTGTATCCCAACATGACGGTGCTGGGCAACCTGACGCTCGCGCCCATCAAGCTGCAAAAGAAGAGCAAGGAGGAGGCGACCGAGATCGCCATCGCCGCGCTCAAGCGCGTCGGCATGGCGCATAAGGCCGGCGAGTATCCGCAGAACCTCTCGGGTGGTCAGCAACAGCGCATCGCCATCGCCCGTGCCCTGTGCACCAAGCAGCCCATCATCCTGTTTGACGAGCCGACCTCGGCGCTCGACCCCGAGATGGTCCAGGAGGTTCTGGACGTTATGATTGAGCTCGCGCAGGAGGATATCACCATGATCTGCGTGACGCACGAGATGGGCTTTGCGCGTCAGGTGGCCGACCGCGTCATCTTTATGGAGGACGGCCGCATTCTGGAGGAGGGCACGCCCGAGCACTTCTTCGATAACCCCGAGAACCCGCGTTGCCGCGAGTTCCTGTCCAAGATTCTGCACTAGGCGCGGTGATGGACATGACGGATATGACGAGGGCGGCCGTGTCGCGCCGTCACTTTTTGCAGCTGGCTGGTGCCGGCATGCTCGCGCTGACGGGGACCACGCTTACCGGTTGCGGCAACTCCACCAGCGGCGAGGGCTCCGACGGGGGGTCCAAGCTTGCGGCCATCAAGTCGCGTGGCCATCTGAATGCCGGCGTTAAGAAGGATGTTCCCGGCTACGGCTATTACGACACCGCCAAGGGCCGCTTTGAGGGCATGGAAGTCGATTTGTGCTACCAGATCGCCGCTGCCGTCTTTGGCGTGAGCTACAAGGAGGCCCGCGCCCAGGAGCTTGTCGAGTTTACCGATGTAACGCCCAAGACGCGCGGCCCGCTGATCGATAACGGCCAGCTCGACGTGGTCGCGGCGACCTACACCATCACCGACGAGCGCAAGAAGAGCTGGGATTTCTCGACGCCGTACCGTACCGACTACGTGGGACTCATGGTCAAGAAGCGTTCGGGCTTTACCTCGATTGAAGATCTGGATGGCAAGGTCATTGGTGTGAGCCAGGGTGCCACCACACGGGGCCTCATCGAGCAGATGATCAAGGACAACGGCTTTAGCTGCAAGCCCGAGTTTAGGGCCTTTAGCGGCTACCCCATCATCAAGAGCTCACTCGACGCCGGCAATATCGACGTCTTCGCCATGGACCGCTCCACGCTGGCCGGTTACATGAACGAGACCGTTGAGCTGCTGCAGCCCGAGGTCAAGTTTGGCGAGCAGGGCTACGGCGTGGCGACCAAGAAAGGCTGCGACCTTTCGGCCGTGGTCGATCAGGTGATTTGCGATCGCCTGGCCGACGGTTGGCTCGACCAAGAGGTCAAGACCTGGGGTCTTGTATAGGCGCATCGTCCAAGGAAGGAATCAAATGCTCGAAGGATTATTTGACGCCGACCGTTGGTCGACGACATTTCAAAACATGGGGCCCTTCTGGGAGGGCTTTGGCATGACGCTACAGGTGGTCGTTGCCGGTCTGCTGCTGTCGCTGGTGCTGGGCACGCTGCTGGGTGTGTTCTCTACCACCCGTTCGCGTGTGCTGCGTGCCATAAGCCGCGTGTACGTTGAGTTTTACCAGAACACCCCGTTGCCCGTACAGGTTCTCTTTATGTACATGGCCGGTCCGCAGTTTTTGCAGGCCATAACCGGTGCCGACCAGCCGGTGCGCATCGCGCCGTTCGTGCTGGGCTTCTTGGGCGTAGGCCTGTATCACGCGGCCTACATCTCGGAGGTTATCCGCACTGGTATCGAGGCGGTTCCGCGCGGTCAGATGGAGGCGGCCCAGAGCCAGGGCTTCACCCGTGCGCAGGCATACTGGTACATCGTGTTGCCCCAGACGTTCAAGATCATTCTGCCGCCGCTGTGTAACCAGGCGCTCAACCTGGTCAAGAATACGTCGGTGCTGGCGCTTGTGGCCGGCGGCGACCTTATGTACCGTTCCGACAACTTTGTGAGTCTGTACGGTTACCTGCAGGGATACATCGTCTGCTGCCTTATGTACTTCATCATCTGCTTTCCGCTCGCCATGCTGGTGCAGTGGCTCGAGCGCCGCTCCAAGGAGCGTCCGCGCGGCGTGAGCCTGGCCGAGCTGGGGCTCGACAACGTAGAGGAGGCCTAGCGCATGGAAATCTTCAACGCGACCAACCTGCTCTACATTTGGGGCGGCTTTGTTAAGACGATCGAGATCTCGGCGCTGTCGATCTTTTTCTCGCTCATCTTTGGCACGGTGCTGGCGCTCGTTAAGAGCTATGCGCCCCGCCCGTTCCGTATTTTGGTGAGCGCCTATATCGAGCTGTTCCGTTGCACGCCGAACCTGCTGTGGATCCTGTTTATCTACTTTACGGTGCAGGGTTTGGACATTGTGATTTCGACCATCGCCTTTACGCTGTTTACCAGCGCTGTTATGGCCGAGATTGTGCGCGGTGGCCTCAACTCGATTCCGCGCGGCCAGTTTGAGGCAGCGCAGAGCCAGGGCTTCGGCTTCTTTGCCACCATGCGCTACATCATTCTGCCGCAGACGTTTAAGACGATCATCCCGGCGCTGTTTAGCCAGTGCACGACCGTCATCAAGGACAGCTCGTATCTTTCGGGCATTAACGTGGCCGAGCTCATGTACACGGCAAACGTTGTGATGGCTCACGCGATCGACCTGTCGCAGGTGCTTATGCTCTACGGCCTGGTGTTTGCGATGTACTTTGTGCTCAACTTTGGTATCTCGCTGCTGGTTCGCGCATATCAGAGGCGAATGGTGGCAGCGTAGAATGTGGCAAAGGGACAGCCCCTTTGTCACATAGAGAAAGGAATCGCGATGAGCGATCTGGAGAATAAGAAGAATCCTGTGGTCATTACCATCGCGCGCGACTTTGGCGCCGAGGGCCACGAGATTGGTCGCATGCTTGCCGACGAGTTGGGGATTCCGCTGTATGACAACGAGCTGCTGGTGCGTGCGTCGCTGCGCACGGGCGAGTCGCTCGATAAGATGGCCGCCTACGACGAGCGTCTGGCCGTGGAGAACATGGCGTTCCTGCCCGACCGCTACGATGCGCGTTCGTACTCGGATAAGTTGTTCCAAAAGATGAGTCAGGTGATTTTGGATCTGGGCGAGACCGAGAGCTGCATTATCGAAGGCCGCCTGTCCGATTACCTGCTTCGCAACAACCCCAACCACATTGCCGTGTTGGTGACCGCTCCCTTTGAGGACCGCGTCGAGATCGTGCGCAAGAAGCGTGGCCTTAATAAAAAGAAAGGCGCCAAGCTGGTCAAGCAGCAGCAGAAGGCGCGCGAGGCGTTCTATAAGCGCTATAGCGCCGGAAAGTGGAAGATGACGAGCGGTAAGGACATCGTCGTCAACCGCGCCAAGCTGGGCCGCGAAGGCTGCAAGGACGTCATCGCCGCAGCCTACCGCTACAAGGTGGCCCAACTCGAAGGCTAACCAATCAAAACCACCACAAGGGGGACAGGCACCTTTGTGGTGGTTTTTGTTTTAGGCCGAGGGGAAGGCCTTGGCGGCAGTGCCTATCCTCGGCTTTTGCAAAATCTCGATTTGTAACACCAGGCCAGCGAAAAAGGCTCTAACTGTTACAGATTTAGATGAACCGTTCGGCCGTCAGCTCAACGTCTTGATCTGTAACACGTAGCGGGGAATTTGGTCTCTAACTGTTACAGATTGAGATGAACAGGCGGATGTTCGCACAATATCTCGATCTGCAACAACTACAAGGCTCAACGGGCTCCAGGTGTTACAGATTGAGACAAAACGAGCAAGCAAGTCCCAAACCGCCACAAAAGTGCCTGTCCCCTTTGTGGTGGTTTGGGCGGCCGGCATAGAAAAAGTCCCCGCCGGGCGTGTGCTCGACAGGGACTTTGCCGTTTGATGGCTAGCGCTGTAGGTGATTACTCGCCCAGCAAGCTCTTGGTGATCGAAGCGGCGGCCTTCTTGCCGGCGCCCATCGCCAGAATGACCGTAGCGGCACCGGTGACGATGTCGCCGCCGGCCCAGATGCGGGGATCGGTGGTCTGGCCGGTCTCCTCGTCGGCGACGATGTAGCCCCACTTGTTGAGCTCCATCTTGCCGCCGATCTTCTTTGCGAAGGGGTTGGCGTTTGTGCCGATAGCCGAGATCGCGACGTCGCAGGGGATCTCCTCGATGGCGCCCTCGATGGGCACTGGGCGACGACGGCCGGACTCGTCAGGCTCGCCGAGCTCCATCTTCTGGACCTTGACGGCGCACACGGAGCCGTCCTCGCCAGCGACAAACTCGAGCGGGGAGACGAGCGGCAGAACCTCGACGCCCTCGGCCTTAGCGTGGTGCAGCTCGGCGCGACGGCAGGGCATCTCGTCTTCGGTACGACGGTAGGCGATGATGGCGTGCTCGGCGCCCAGGCGCTTGGCGGTACGGACGGCGTCCATAGCCACGTTGCCGCCACCAAAGACAACGACGTTCTTGCCATGCTTGGTGGGGGTGTCGTACTCGGGGAACTTGTTGGCCTTCATCAGGTTCACGCGGGTGAGGTACTCGTTCGCGAAGAAGACGTTGGGCAGGTTCTCGCCGGGGACGTTGAGGAACTTGGGCAGGCCAGCGCCGGTCGCCACGTAGATGGCGTCGAAGCCCTGCTCGAACAGCTCCTCGGCCGTGGCCATGTTGCCCACGACGGAGTTGTACTCAAACTTGACGCCCATGTCCTCCAGGCCGTCAATCTCGCGCTTGACGACTGCCTTGGGCAGACGGAACTCGGGGATGCCGTAGACCAGCACGCCGCCGCCGGTGAAGAAGGCCTCAAAGACGGTGACGTCAAAGCCGTTGCGGGCGAGCTCGCCGGCGCAGGTGATGCCGGACGGGCCGGAGCCGACGACGGCGACCTTCTTACCGTTCTTGGGGGCCATCTTGGGCGTGGAGGCGAGCTCGGGGCGGTCACCCAGGAAGCGCTCGAGCTGGCCGATGGCCACGGGCTCGGACTTCTTACCACGGATGCACTTACCCTCGCACTGGTTCTCCTGCGGGCAGACGCGACCGCAGATAGCGGGAAGCATGGAGTCCTCGCGGATGGTGTCGAGAGCGCCGCCGAAGTCCTTCTCGCGGATCTGCTCGATAAAGCGGGGGATGTTGATGTTGACGGGGCAGCCCTCGACACAGAACGGCTTCTTGCAGTTGAGGCAGCGCTCGGCCTCGGCCAGCGCCATCTCCTCGGTGAAGCCCTTGTCGACGGGGCGGAAGTCGCAGGCGCGCTCGGCAGCCGGCTCCTCGTTATCGGGGGTGCGGGGCGACTTCATATCGGCAACGAAACGACCGTTAACTAGTGGCATGCGCAGCTCTTTTCCTCATAGGCCTTGAGGGACTCGCCCTCTTCGGAACGGTAAGCGGCCTGGCGGGCACGAAGGTCATCCCAGTCGACCAGGGTGGCATCGAAGTCGGGGCCGTCGACGCAAGCGAACTTGGTTACGCCGCCCACCTCGACGCGGCAGCAGCCGCACATACCGGTGCCGTCAACCATGATGGGGTTGAGCGACGCGGTTATGGGGGTGTCGTACTTCTGGGCGGTGAGGGTCGAGAACTTCATCATCGGAACGGGGCCGACGCAGAAGACCTGGCTCACGGCCTTGTCCTGCAGCAGGCGCTCCAGCGGAGCGGTGACAACGCCCTGCTCGCCGTAGGAGCCGTCGTCAGTGGTGATGTGGATGTGATCTTCGTCGAGGAGCTCGCGGAACTGGTCCTCCATGAGCAGGAGGTCCTTGGTGCGGGCGCCCATGATGGCGTGAACTTCGTGACCGGTCTCGACCAGGTGCTTGGCGACCGGGAAGGCAATTGCCAAGCCGACGCCGCCGCCAATGACGGCGCAGGGGCCCTCGGCCATCTCGGTGGGAACGCCCAGCGGGCCCACGACGTCGCGCAGTGACTCGCCGGCCTCGTAGGTGGAAAGCATCTCGGTGGTCTTGCCGATCACCATGAAGATGAACTCGACCCAGCCCTCGTCACCGTTCCAGCCGGCCAGGGTAAACGGGACACGCTCGCCCGTCTCGTTGGCGCGAACCATGAGGAACTGTCCAGCGTGCGCATGCTTGGCGATTGCGGGCGCCTCGATGCGGAACTTGAACACCTTCTCCGAGAACTGCGTCTTCTCCAGGATCTTATACATAGAACCCCTCTCTTGTTAGGGCCGCCGAACCGTGCCTCCACGGAAATGGACGGTAGCCCGAATAAAACCGTACGCGCACAGGCGTTGTGCAGACATACGGTGCAAATTATACCCTCATGGACATGTCACTTACGTGTGTCTTCGGCGGTTGGGAGCAGGGTTTATCCACTTTGGCCTACCAAAGGGGGAGAGGTTTATTTTGGTCGGTTTTATCAGGTAAAACGGCAAAGGGGGCCGGCCTCGGGTTGTGATGAGTCCGGCCCCCTTTGGGGTGCTGTGCATGTATGTCGGCGCGCGGTTGATTGCGATGCCGCAACTGGGGCGTTTCCGCAGGTAAAACCTGCCAAAATAAACCTGTCCCTAAATGATAGGTTTTAGTGCTTGCCGTTGGCGGAGGCGGCGCCGTTGACATGGTCGCGGGCATAAACCACGCCGTGCACGATCGCCAGGCCGGCGGCGTCGGCCGCGCGGGCGCAGGTGTCCTGGAAATCCTCGGCCTCGCGGGCGCGCAGCTGCTTAAGAACGTAGTCGGCGACGGCCATCTTGCCGGGAGGGTTGCCGATGCCGGTGCGGATGCGGCTGAAGTCGCGGCTGCCCATCTTGTCGATGATGGAACGCAGGCCGTTGTGACCGGCATGGCCGCCGCCCACCTTAACACGCACGTCGCCGGCGGGAATATCGAGCTCGTCGTGGATTACGAGCAGCTCCTCGGCCTTGATCTTGTACTCGCGACAGAGCTTGGAGATGGGGCCGCCCGAGGTATTCATGTACGACTGCGGCTTGACCAGCACAATCTGGCGCTTGCCACCCTCTTCCTCAGCATCGTTGATATTGATGAGCGCGACCTCGGCGCCTGCTTGGTTTTTCCAGTACGTGACGCCGGCCTGACGGGCCAGCTCGTCGATTGCCTTAAAGCCGGCGTTGTGGCGGGTCTCGGCATATTCCTCGCCAGGGTTGCCAAGCCCTGCAACCATGCGAATCTTAAGCGGCTGTGCAGCTGCCATATTTGTCCTTCCGTTACATAAAAAGTTTAATCAACGACAAAGGCTACCACGCCCGCCGAAGGCGAGGCTTTGCTTCAGCGAAATCCCACCAGACAAAAGCGCGGCCGCGGCAGAGCGAGCCGTCGGAACAGAAGAAACCCCCGCGCGACCTTTGCGAAGCAAGGGGGAGCGCGGGGGTTTCTTCTGTTCCGACGGCGATGCGCCGGGTTGCAAGGACGATGCGACTACAGCGCGAAGTCGCCGCCGACGAGCGTGGAGACGGGCTCCTCGTGGTAAACGGCGGAGATGGCCTGAGCGAACTCCTCGGCGACCGAGATGGTCTTGATCTTGCCGCCGACCTCGACGGGAATGGCGTCGGTGACGAGGCACTCGACGATCGGGGCGTCGTTCAGACGCTCGATGGCCGGACCGGAGAAGATGCCGTGGGTGGCGCATACGTAGATGTCGCCGGCGCCCATAGCCTTGAGCTCCTTGACGTTGGCGCACAGGGTGCCAGCGGTGTCGATCATGTCGTCGTTGATGATGCAGGTCTTGCCCTTGATGTCACCGATGATGCCCATGACCTCGGCGGCGTTGTGGCGCGGACGGCCCTTGTGGGCGATGGCCAGGTCGCAGCCGAGCATGTCGGACAGCTTCTTGGCGGCCTTGGCGCGGCCCACATCGGGGGAGACGACAACCAGGTTGTCGGTGTCGAAGTGCATGTCGTTGTAGTACTGGCCAAACAGCGGCAGCGCGGACAGGTGGTTAACCGGGATATCGAAGAAGCCCTGAATCTGGCCCTGGTGCAGGTCGAGGGTGATGATGCGGTTGACGCCGGCGCGCTCGAGCAGGTTGGCGACGAGGCGGGCGGTGATGGGCTCGCGCGGGCCGGCCTTGCGGTCCTGGCGGGCATAGCCGTAGTGGGTGATAACGGCGGTGATGGAGCGGGCGGATGCGCGCTTGGCAGCGTCGGTGGCGATGAGCAGCTCCATGAGCATGTCGTTGACGTTGCCGCCGGCCACGGACTGAATCAGGAAGACGTCGGCGCCGCGGACGGTCTCGTCGTAGCGGGCGTAAATCTCACCGTTGGCGAACTGCTTTAGCGTAAGGCCCGAAAGCTCGACCCCAAGGTACTCAGCAATCTTCTGAGCGAGGGGACGGTTGGAGGAACCGGAATACACGCGGATGGACTTGCGCATATTCTCCGACTTCTCGGGATCATTAATCGGCATTACCCTTCTCCTTTATATCGAATGCCATATAGATGCCTTGTTGCATTGTAACCGCGCGACGGGGTTAATCGGGTCTTGATAACGTCTTTACCGTCAACGGACACGAACCGACCACTCATCCGGTTGCGCAGGTCACGATAGAAAAAGGAGCCGCTCCCATGGGAACAGCTCCTTAGATGCTTGGTAAAACGTTATACCTCGTCGTCTTCGTGCAGACGGCGGCGGTAATCGGCGGCCCAGCCCTCAATGTTTACCTGACGGGCACGGCCCAGGCCAAGTGCGTCGGCCGGGACCGGCTCGGTGATGACGGAGCCGGCGGCCACGAGCGCGCCGTCGCCGATCTGGGCGGGCGCGACCATCATGGTGTCGGAACCGATGAAGGCGTCCTTGCCGATGACGGTCTTGTGCTTGTGCACGCCGTCGTAGTTGCAGGTGATGGAGCCCGCGCCCACGTTGACGCCGGAGCCCATGGTGGTGTCGCCGATGTAGGACAGGTGCGGCACCTTGGAGCCCTCGCCGATCGTGGACTTCTTGATCTCCACGTGCGTGCCGGCCTTGGAGCCGTCGAGCATGTGGGTGCCCGGGCGCAGGTAGGCGCGCGGGCCGCAGTCGACGCCGTTCTCGATGACGGCCTCGATGGCGATGGTCTCATCGATGGTGCAGCCGCTGCCGACGGTGGTGTCGGTGAGACGGCTGTTGGGGCCGAGCTGGCACTCTTCGCCCACGGTGACGTGACCGATCAGATGCGTCTGCGGCCACACGACGGTGTCTCGGCCGATGGTGGCATCGGGGCCGATCCAGGCCTGCGTGGGGTCGATGAAGGTAACGCCCTCGGCCATCCAGTGCTCGTTGATGCGGTCGCGCGCGATGGCGGTGAGCTGTGCGAGCTGGATGCGGCTGTTGACGCCCAGGCCGTCGCGGTAGTCATCGCAGTGGAAGATGGAGACTGCCTGACCATGGCCTTTGAGGATCTCGAGCATGTCGGGCAGGTAGTACTCGGATTGCGCGTTGTCGTTGCCGATCTCGTCAATGTGGGCGGCGAGCTGCGCGCCGTCAAAGGCGTAGCAGCCGGCGTTGCACTCCAGCAGCGTGGCGGCCTGCTCGGGCGTGCAGTCCTTCTGCTCGATGATGCGCTCGATTTGGCCGTCGGCGCCCAGCTTGATGCGGCCGTAGCCGAAAGGATCGGGCGGGGTCATGGTCATGACGGTGCAGGCGAGCTCGCCGGTGGCGACGGTTTGTGCGAACTTGGTGACGGTGTCGGCGGTGATGAGTGGCAGGTCGCCGTTGAGCACGACGACGGGGCCTTGCGTGATGCCGCAGGCCTCGAGCGCGACCTTCACGGCGTGACCGGTGCCCAGGCGCTCGGTCTGCTCGACGCACTCGACCTTGGTGGCGCTGCTGGCGTAGGCGCCGTCGATGAGGGCGCGCATCTCGTCGGCGTGGCTGCCGATGACGACCACGACGCGGCTGCAGCCGGCCTTGATGGTGGCGTCGACGATCCACTGAACCATGGGCTTGCCCAGGATCTTGTGCGAAACCTTGCAGTGGTTCGACTTCATGCGGGTGCCCTCGCCGGCGGCGAGGATAATTGCGGTTGCGTCCATGTGATCTCCTGTTACGTTATAGAGACGTGTGTTTGGAAACGATACACGGCGCAATATGATACCGCAGGCATATGATGAGCGCGTAGCGATTGGCTCATGGCGGCCGATGTCGGTGCCGCCGGCGTGACGTTTGTGCTGCTTGCGTGCGGCGTTGGCGGTGCTGCGGAGCTATCGTTTGAGCGAGGGGACGGGGGTGCCCGTGGACAACATACAAGAGGAGTTTGACGGCGAGCCCGTCGCGGCGTTCTCGATGTCGCATCCGGCTGTGCCGGCACTCTATATAGTGCTGACGCTGGGGCTCACCATGTTCTCGATGCAGCCGGTGCTGATTGCGCTGTCACTTGCGGGCGGGCTGGCGTATGGATTTGCGACGCGTGGGGCTGCCCGCACGCTGGGCGCACTCCGCTGGCAGTTGCCGGTGATTTTGATTATCGCGCTGGTCAATCCGCTGTTTAGCGCCTCGGGCTCGACGGAGCTGTTCCGTATTGGCATGCGCGCGGTGTATCTGGAAAGCATGGTATACGGCCTGTGCATGGGCGGGCTGTTTGTGGCGAGCGTGTTGTGGTTTGAGGCCGCGGCGTCGATGCTCGAATACGACAAGGTGCTCGCGCTGCTGGGCAATGCCGCACCGGTGATTGCGCTCATGATCTCGATGTGCATGAGGCTTATCCCGCAGTTTTTACGCCGCGGTCGTACGGTGCTGGCGGTGCAGGATGCGATTGATGTGCCGGGCCGCGCGCCCACCGATCCCGTGCGATCGCGCCTGCGGGCGTCGAGCGTGTTGATGGGCTGGGGCATGGAAGATTCGCTGGAGCGCGCGGACGCGATGCGCTCGCGCGGGTGGGGTGCCGCGACACGTCGTACGACGTATGCGCGGTATCGACTGGGGCGCAGCGACGTTGCCGCGCTGGTCGGGCTCGCGCTGTTTGGTGCTGCCGCGGTGGCCGTGGCGGCGACCGCGACGACGCAGTATTCGTTTTATCCGCAGCTCTCGGTGCCGGCGCCGTGGCTGGGCTATGTCGTGTACGCTGCCTGGATGATGCTGCCTTGCGCGTCGCACGCGATTGATGAGAAGAGGTTTGGCTGATGGCTCGGTTGGATAGGGGCTCGGCGGCGGGTGTGGCATATGGCTCGGCCGCGCCGGCGATTGAGGTGCGAGGCCTTAGTTTTGCCTATCCCGGGGCCGAGGCACCGGTGCTCGAGGGGCTTGATTGGCGTGTTTCCCAAGGTGCGTTTGCACTGCTTGTTGGCGGTACCGGTTCGGGCAAGTCGACGCTGCTGTCGCTGCTCAAGCCCGAGATCGCGCCGGCGGGTACGCGCTCCGGCGAGCTGCGCGTGCTGGGCGAGCCCGTCGCCGACATGGATGTGCGGGCATCGGCGGAGCGCGTGGGCTATGTGTTCCAGGATCCCGAGAACCAGATCGTGTGCGAAACCGTGTGGCACGAGATGGCGTTTGGCCTGGAAAACTTGGGGCTAGCACGTGATGAGATGCGCCGTCGCGTAGCTGAGACCAGCTATTTCTTTGGGCTGGAAGATTGGCTTCACCGCGATACTGACACGCTTTCGGGTGGTCGCAAACAGTTGCTGTCGTTGGCGGCCGTTCTGGCGTTGCGCCCGCGCGTGCTGCTGCTCGACGAGCCCACGTCTCAGCTTGATCCGGTTGCGGAGAAGAATTTCCTGCACGCGCTGTTTCGTGTGAATCGCGAGCTGGGCTGCACGGTTGTTGTGGCGACGCATCAGCCGCGGCCGATGCTCGAGTATGCGACGTGTACGTACCGGATTGAGGGCGGTCGCGTGCGCGAGGTGGCGGATATGTCTTCTTTGGGACGCCGAGAATCGCTGTTTTCCGATGACATGTTGGGGTGGGGTGCCATCCGATGTGCAAAAAACGGAGTATTCAGCAGGCGTGAGGACAATTTGGGCTCTCTGGAGCCGCCCGGGGACGTATCGAGCGCGAAAAAAAGTTCAGAATTGGACAAATCGTCCGAATTTGTGGCGCAAACGTCGCTCGAGAATGGCTCGGAAGCCTTCCCGCGCACGGATGGAAGCAGAATACTCCAAAAAATGCACGGCGGGTCGGCTACCACCCTGTCGGAAGGCTGGTTTCGCTACGATCGCGCGGGCGGTTGGGTGCTGCGCGGGCTCGACGTGACGTTTTCGGCCGGTGCGGTGCATGCGATCGTGGGCGGCAACGGATGCGGTAAGTCGACGATACTCTCGGTGCTGGCGAAGACCGCCAAGCTGCAGCGCGGCCGCATGGTGCGCGGAGCGGCCTCGGCGGCGCTGCTGCCTCAGAATCCCAAAGCATTGCTGGTTGCCGATACGGTTCGCGACGAGCTGATGGAATGGGCTTCGACCTGCGGATATGACGAGAACTTGGCGCGGGAGCGTGCGGCGAGCTTGGGGTTGTCGGGTCTGGATGGACGCCATCCGTACGATCTTTCGGGCGGGCAGCGTCAACTGCTTGCATTGGCAAAACTGCTGCTAATCGGCCCCGAACTGCTATTGCTCGATGAGCCCACCAAGGGTCTAGACCTGTTCAGCCGCCGCATCATTGCCCGCGCCCTGCGTGACCATGCGAAGGCTGGCGGCACCGTCATCATGGCTACGCACGATTTGGACTTTGCCGAGCAGGTAGCCGACGACGTCGTCATGATGTTTGACGGCGAGATTGCCTGCATGGAGCCGCCGGCCGACTTCTTTGCCGATAACGTGTTTTATAGGGCGTGATGGGATGACGGATTATCGCGTCGCGCGCTTGCTTGCAAAACTGGAGGTCCCGCTGTTGTTGGCGGTGCCGGCGGTGATGGCTGCCGCGTTGCTGTCGGGTGTTGAGCAGGCAGCATTGGCCATGCTGGTTGTGGTGGCGCTGGTGCTCGCGCTGTTCTTTGCGGGTTACGAGGCATCTCGTCCGGGATTGCGCCAGATTATGCCCACGCTGGTGCTGGCGGCGCTGGCGGCGGCGGGGCGCATCCTGTTTGGGCCCATTCCCGACTTTAAGCCGGTGAGCGCCATCGCCATTATCGCGGGGGCGACGCTTGGTCGCCGCAACGGTTTTATGGTTGGCGCGCTGGCGGCGCTGACCAGCAATTTCTTTTTTGGACAGGGCATGTGGACGCCGTGGCAGATGTATGCCTGGGGGCTCGTGGGATACGTTGGCGGTGCGCTGGCGTATGCGGGTGCGTTCGACCGCGCCGACGGCACCGTGCGCATGCCAGCGCTGCTGGCGTACGGCTTTGCGTCGGGCCTGCTCTATGGCGTCGTGATCAACGCGTATGACATCATTGGATTTGTACGGCCGCTTACTTGGGCGGGTGCCGTGGCACGTCTTGCCACGGCGGTGCCGTTCGATATCACGCACGGCCTTGCGACCTGCGTGTTTTTGGCCGCCTTGTACAAGCCTTGGTGCCGTCGCATTAACCGTGTCGTCGTGAAATACGGACTGTAGGGCATTTCGCGTTCCCACACGAACTTGCGGTGGAATAGTTCTCGTTTTTGGCTATTTGCTGCCCAAACAGGAACTACTCCACCGCAACTTATAGGGGGAGAGGGGTCACATGATCTGTTTTCCTCTGTCCCCCAGGAATTGCTTGGCGCTAGAGCTCTAGCGTGAGGGTGACGGGGCAGTGGTCGCTGCCGAAGATATCGCCGCGGATGCCGGCGTCGCGCACGTTGCCGGCGATTGCGTCGCTCACCAGGAAGTAATCGATGCGCCAGCCGGCGTTGTTCTTGCGGGCATTAAAGCGATAGCTCCACCAGCTGTAGACGCCCTCGACGTCGGGGTTTGCCGCGCGCCAGGTATCGGTAAAACCGGCGTCGAGCAGCTCGGTAAACTTACCACGCTCTTCGTCCGAAAAGCCTGCGTTGCCGCGGTTGGACTTGGGGTTCTTAAGGTCGATCTCTTCGTGCGCTACGTTAAAGTCGCCGCAGGTCACCACGGGCTTGCCGGTCTCGCGCTCAAGCGCGCTCAAAAAGCCGCGATAGGCATCGTCCCAGGCCATGCGCACATCGATGCGCGCGAGCTCGTTTTGGGCGTTGGGCGTATAGACATCCACAAACCAGAACTTGTCGAACTCCAACGCGCAGACGCGGCCCTCGGTTGCGGCTTGGGCGACGAGCTCGGCCGCCTCGCCCTCGCCGGCGTAGGGTAACAGCGCGTCGGCGTGCAGCACGCGCAGCGGTTCCTGGCGGCTAAAGACCGCAGTGCCCGAATAGCCTTTACGCTCGGCGTAGCTCCAGGTTTGGCGATAGCCGGGCAGGTCAATATCAACCTGGCCTTCTTGCAACTTGGTCTCTTGCAACGCCAGGATATCGACGTCGAGTTCTTGCGCGATCTGGATAAAGCTCGGGTCCTTTTTGAGCACGGCGCGCAGGCCGTTGACGTTCCACGAGGCGAAAGTGTAAGTCTGAGGCATGGTGTCCTTTCGACGGGGTTGGCAGGCTTAAGATTAGCGCAACAGGGGCGGTGGTGGGCACCGCGCGTGCTGACCCAAAGGCCGCATGCTGGGACATCGCCCGACGCTGCCCGACCAACAAGGACGGAGGACTCATATGACGCAGGCGATAACGGACTCCAAACAGGCCTCCGCCGCGCTGGCGGAGCTGTTCGGCACCCACAAGCGCGTGGTCTTCTTTGGCGGCGCGGGCGTTTCCACGGCGAGTGGCATCCCCGATTTCCGCAGCGTGGACGGCCTATATCACCAACAGTTTGCCTACCCGCCCGAGACCATGCTCTCGCATAGCTTTTACGAGGCGCATCCGGCCGAGTTCTTCGACTTTTACCGCACCAAGATGATCGCGCTTAACGCTAAGCCCAACCGCTGCCACACCAAGCTGGCCGAGTTGGAGCGCGCCGGTAAGCTTGATGCCGTGGTGACGCAAAATATCGACGGTCTGCATCAGATGGCTGGCTCACAGCGCGTGTTCGAGCTGCACGGATCGGTCCATCGCAACATTTGCCAGTCGTGCGGCGCGGTCTATAGCGCCGAGTGGATTTGCTCGCGCGAGCACGAGGACGCCGCGGGCGTGCCCGTGTGTCCTGCGTGCGGCGGGCGCATTAAGCCCGATGTGGTGCTCTACGAGGAGCCGCTCGACGAGCGCGTGCTGACCGGCGCCGTCGCCGCCATTGCCGCGGCCGATGTCCTCATCGTGGGCGGGACCTCGCTCGTGGTGTATCCGGCGGCGGGCCTTACGCGCTACTTTACCGGCGATACCCTGGCCATTTGCAATCTCGCTCCCACCGATCAGGATGCAAATGCCGACCTGCTGATTTCTTGCGACATCGCGGCCGCGTTTGCGTTCTAGCCCGTGTGCGCGGATACAATAGAAAAACTGATTGCAAAGCGACCCCACCGCCTGCGCCCGAGCGCGGTGGCGCGGGCATTTTAGGAGGATGTTCATGGCGAACGATAGCAAGACATGGCGGTGCGGAAAGTATGAGCTCAGCTTTGACCGCCCGCGCATCATGGGCGTCCTCAACGTGACGCCCGATTCGTTTAGCGACGGTGGGGAGCACTTCGACCCGGATGCCGCCATCGAGTACGGCCTGGCGATGCTCGACGCCGGTGCCGACATCATCGACGTGGGCGGCGAGTCCACGCGCCCTGGTTTTACCCCGGTCAACCCCGACGAGGAGGCTCGCCGCGTGCTGCCCGTGGTGCGTGCGCTGGCCAAAGAGGGCGCTATCGTCTCGATCGACACGCGCCACGTGGCGGTTGCCAAGGCGGCCGTGCGCTGCGGCGCCTCGATCGTCAACGACGTGACCGGCTTCACCGACCCCAAGATGGTCGAGTTTGTTAAGACGAGCACCTGCGGCGTCATCGTGATGCATGCCGGCGAGGTCGCCGCGCCCACCCGCACGCACGCAACGGTGCAGCTCGATACCTCGGCAGCGGCGTTTGTTGCCGAGAAGGCGCGCGAGGCGGCTGCCGAGGCCGCGCGTGAGGCCGAGAAGCCGGCTCGCCGCCGTCGCGGCAAGTTGCTGGGCGAGCCTAAGTCGGAGGCCAAGCTTCCGGGCGGCGTGGTGCAGCCCTCGTTGCCGTTTGGCGAACCGGAGCCCACGCCCGAGCCTTCAAGCGAGCAGGAGACGCCGGCCGCCGAGCAGGCTGCTGCCGCCGAGACTGTCGCGCCCGCGCCCGAGGCCGCGCCCGCAGCCACCGAGGCCGAATCGGAGTCCAATGACCGCCTGGCCGCCATGATGCGCCGCAGCGCCCGCCGCGAGGAGGCCTACGTGCCCACCTCTCAGCTTCGCCGCTTTACCCTGCCCGATTCGGCGCCCATCATGCGCCGTGTCATGGGCTTTCTGTCCGACCAGGCTCGTACGCTCATCCATGCCGGCGTGTCGCGCGACCGCATCTGCATCGATCCCGGTCCGGGCTTTGGCAAGACGGCCAACGAGGACATCGTCATCCAGCGCGAGACCGCCAAGATGGCGTCGCTGGGCTATCCGCTCATGTGCGCCGTGTCGCGCAAACGTTTTGTGGGCGCCATCTCGGGCGTGACCGATGCCGCCGCGCGCGATGCCGCCACGTTTGGCGTGTGCCTGGGCGCTATCCAGGCCGGTGCCAACATCGTACGCGTGCACGACGTCACCGGCTTTGCGCAGTTCCTGAACGGTTACTGGGCTGTCGCCAAGCCGCAGCCGCGCCGTGCGTTTGTGGCCGTGGGCTCCAACCTGGGGCATCGTTGCGACAACATCCGCGCCGCGCGCGACATGATCGCCGAGATCCCGCTCACCTGCGTGTCCAATTGCTCGCGTATTTACGAGAGCGAGCCTGCCTACGAGACGCGCCAGGATGCGTTTGCCAACGCCGTCATCGAGATCAAGACCGAGCTGGCGCCGCTGGTGCTGCTCGACGAGCTTATGAAGATCGAGACCGAGCTGGGGCGTGACCGCTCCAAGAAAGCCAAGGTCAACGGCCCGCGCACCATCGACCTGGACCTGCTGTGGATGGACGGCGAGACCCACGGCGGCAAAAAGCTGCGCCTGCCGCATCCGCTCATTGGCGAGCGCGACTTTGTGCTGGTGCCGCTCGAGGACCTGATGCACGACCCGGCGCGGTTCTTCCGCTACAACGGCGTCGAGGTCAAGGAGCCCGAGGACCGCGTGGGCCATATCGTGGGCGAATTGGGGCGTATGTAGATGATCGAGATGAATGCTGTTGTTGCCGGTACCGAGCTTGACGCCGCGCGCGACGCGGGCCGCGAGGGTGCGTCCGCGGGCTGGTGCGCTTGGAGCGCGGGTGATGCTTCGCTGACGTTTTCGCTGGTCGTGCGCCCGGACGTGAACATGCATGCCTTCCACGGCCTGCCGTTTGTGGCGGCGATGGGCATGATGGATGCGCTTGTGGGCACGGCTTCGACGCCGGGGTTGGGCCTTGCCGGTAAGGTGGGTATCCAGTGGCCGAGCGATATCGTGTGCGGTGCGCCTGCGTTTGAGACGTCGCTCGCGCGTGTTGCCGTGAACGGCGGTGCCGGTGCTGCGGGCATGTTCGGTGCCGTGACGGTGGATATTGAGCGTTCGGCGTTGAGCGAGCTCGGTGTGGGTGTGGCTGACGAAGCGCTGGTCGAGGCGCTGGCCGCCGCCATGCTGGCCCGCGTGGACGCCTGGGCGGTTGTTGCCAACACGCCGCAAGGCGCCGCGGGGCCGCTGGCTCCCGTGCTGGGCGAGTACTTTGACATGGTGCCACTGCTGGGCCGCCAAGTTGCGGCGGTGTCGCCCAACGGTTTGCCGCTTGCGGTCGGTGTGTTTGCGGGCCTGGACATCTGGGGTCGCGCGACCATCAAGACCGATGCCGGCGAGCAGGAGTTTCCGCCCGAGGCTGTACGAATTCGCGGGCTGTAGCGCGGGGCGCTCGCGCTCAAAGATAACGATGACAACGAAGCCCTCTTCGGCCTGTGCCGGGGAGGGTTTCGCCTGTCTGGGAAATGGGCTTGGCGAACGTTTGCGGGGACTGTGGCATCGGGCGTGCTTGACTTAAGCTCCTGCTCTATCCCAGCTCCTGCATGCGGCGGTAGATTTCGCAGATACCCTTGATGGTGAGTTGTCCGTCGACCACGTCGAAGGCATCGGTCGAATCGGCGACGATGCTGGCGAGACCGCCCGTGGCGATAACGGTGGCATCCTCGCGGCCCAGCTCGCGCTTCATGCGCGCGACCAGGCCCTCAGCCATGGCGGCGGCGCCCGTTACGGCGCCGACCTTGATGCACTCCTCGGTATCGCGGCCGATGGCGTGCTCGGGCGCCTCGAGCGGCACGCTGGCGAGCTTGGCGGCACGGGCAGCAAGCGCGTCCATGGAGATACGGATGCCCGGCGCAATCGCTCCGCCAATGTAATAGCCGTCCTCATCAATGACGTCGATATTGGTTGCGGTGCCAAAGTCCACCACGATCGCCGGCGCGTCGTAGAAGGTCTCGGCAGCGACGGCGTTGGCGATGCGGTCGGCACCAACGGCCTGGGGGCGCGCCGCCCGCAGCTTGGTCACGGCGGCCGTCTGCGGCCCGATGACGATGGCGTCCGCGGCAATGCGGTCGGCCACGGCGTGCCACTCGCGCGAGAGCTGCGGCACCACGCCGGCAAAGGCGATCGCGTCGACCGCGCCGAGCGAGAGGTCGTACATCTTAAAGAAGCCCATCAGGCGCACGTGGATCTCGTCGGCGGTATAGGAGCGGTCGGTGGGCATACGCCACGACTGCACCAGCTCGTCTCCGTCAAACAGGCCCATGGCCGTCTGCGTGTTTCCCATATCGATAGCGAGCAGCATGTCTACTCCCGGTGTTGGCATAAAAGGACGCGCACCATTGTATACGTGCCGTCGACGGCGCTCGGCTGCGATTCGTTTACGGTGATAGGGGCTGAGGGGTTTAAATATGAAGGAATTATGCTCTACGAGATTTTCCTTGCCGTTTACCGAACTCCCGCGTAATATTCTTTCTTGCGCACATGAGGCGCCCAGACATTGCGGGGTGGAGCAGTCTGGTAGCTCGCCGGGCTCATAACCCGGAGGTCGTAGGTTCAAATCCTTTCAAGACTTTAGTCTGCTGGCCGCGCAGCGGCCAGCTTTAAACCACCCGCTACGCGGGTGGAGACAAACGGCTTTACAAAGCCACCCCTCCGGCCGATATTGACGATTGTTCAGGCCGTCAAGAATTCGAGTCGAAGGGGTGGTCGCCATGGCCCAGAAGGCCTACAGCCTTTCCCACACGAAGTGGATGTGCAAGTACCACATCGTGTTCACGCCGAAGTATAGGCGCAAAGTGATCTACAACCAAATCAGGAACGACATAGGGGAGATCCTCAGGAAGCTGTGCGAGTACAAGGGGATCGAGATAATCGAGGGGCACCTGATGCCCGACCACGTGCACGTGCTGCTGGCGATCCCGCCGAAGTACAGCGTCGCGAGCGTCATGGGCTACCTGAAGGGGAAGAGCTCGCTGATGATATTCGACAGGCACGCCAACCTCAAGTACAAGTTCGGCAACAGGAAGTTCTGGGCGGAGGGCTACTACGTGTCCACCGTCGGCCTGAACGAGGCGACGATCGCCAAGTACATCAGGGAGCAGGAGTCCCACGACATCGCGCTGGACAAGCTGAGCGTGAAGGAGCCTGGACGAAGTCCGGGCCCGCGCCTTTAGACGCGAGCCCGGGGCCCGTGGGTTATACCCTAAGAGCAAACCACCCTTTTTAAGGGTGGTTCTGATTTGCGTTTACGGGCTCTTGTCTCACATAGTAGCTGTGTTTTATAACCCTCGTTTGTCGCATCTTCTGTGAACGGGCTACAATAACTTAGTCTGTGCGATATGGAGGTGAACATGGCTGAAGCTGGTATCGGCGTTGATATCGTCGAGATTTCCCGTATGAAATCAATACTTGAAAAGACGCCGTCGTTTGCTCGGCGTGTGTTTACCGAAGAAGAGCGTGCGTATTGTGATGCATCATCGCGCCCCGCTGCTCACTATGCCAGCCGCTTTGCTTCGCGCGAGGCGGTACTTAAAGCTCTCGGCACGGGTTTTAGTCAAGGCGTTGGTCGCAAGGATGTTTCGGTTACGCGTGATAAACTCGGCAAACCGAAAGCGCTGCTTTCGGGCCGTGCTCTCGAGATCGCTCAAGAGCTGGGTGTTGTTGAGGTCGCTCTTTCCATTACGCTTACAGGAGACTTGGCCGTTGCGAATGCCATCGCGATTACCGAAGATGCTCGGCCTAAGCCAAAAGATGAAAAGGTGAGCACCAAGAAACGCGTTGCGCAGACATTTAAAGAGGCTCGCTCTGTTTTAGATGAGCTTGAGCAGCTGCAGAATTCAGCATTGACGGAGCACCTGGGCGATGCTTCGCAAGATACGCTAGGAGCATAGATGAAACCGGTTTTGAGTACCGAAGAAGTCGTTCGTCTCGAGGATATCATCGAACGCGAAGGGACTTCGAAGGCCGAGCTTATGGAGCTAGCGGGTGAGTTTGCCGCCAACGAGGTCTTGAAGCTCAATCCCGATCGGGTTCTCGTTCTGGTCGGTTTTGGTAATAATGGCGGCGACGGTTGGGTTGCCGCCGATATCCTGAGCCATAAGGGTGTGGACGTGGATATCGTTTCTCCGGTTGAACCGGATGAGATTCCTGCTGCTCTGGCACGTCATGTTGCTCGTCGTACTGCCGGCCGCGATGTGCACGTTTGCGTCGGCCCCTCGCGTGATGAACTCGAGGTTTTGATCGATAAGGCCGATGTTGTTGTCGATGCCATTTTTGGTACCGGTTTTCACGGGAATCTGCGTGCGCCGTTCTCCATCTGGATTCCTACGGTCAATGAATGCGCCGACTGTGTCGTATCCATTGATGTCCCCTCGGGCCTGAATGCCGAGACGGGCGTTGTTGATGACGACTGCATTCGTGCCGAGCATACGGTGACGATGATTGCGCCCAAGATTGGTTTGTATAGCGCCGATGGCCCTGAGTATGCTGGCGATTTGATCTGCGGCAATCTTTACGACCGTCTTGACGAGGTCATCGATGATGTCGACCACGCCGCCGAGATTGTCGAGCCCGGTGACTTAGTTGATTACTTTGCTCCACTACCTACGAATATCGATAAGTATTCCCGTGGCTCTGTGCTTATTGTCGCCGGATCTGCGCAATATCCTGGTGCTGCCATTATGGCGGCCAAGTCTGCAGCTCGCGCGGGTGCTGGTTACGTGGCAGTCGCGGCTCCTGACGCCTGCGCCAATCTTATTCGCATGGCACTTCCTTCGATTCCCGTCTTTGCTATTCCGTCTGATTCCCGCGGCTCCTTTGGCGCCGCTGCGCGCATGACGGTGTGCGAGATTGCAAAGAAGTACAGCTGCGTACTGTGCGGTCCCGGTATGACGACATCTGCCGGCGCTATGCAGGTGGTTTCGGGCTTGCTCGAGCTTGATGTGCCGCTTATTTTGGACGCCGATGCACTCAACTGCCTTGCTAAGATTGCCATTGACGGTATTGATAGTAATCCCGAGATGTATCGTCGCGAGCAGCCGTTGGTTATGACGCCGCACTATCGTGAGCTTTCGCGTCTGGTTGCCGGTGACGAGGTGAACGACCTTGGTACCGCGATTGCGGCCGCGCAGAAGGTTGTCTGGGCTGCAGGCTCCGACAATCTGGTGGTCATTGCCAAGGGGCCGACGACGGCTATCTGTGGCGTTGAGCGTGTGTTGCTGCCGCTCTCGGGTCCGGCTTCTCTAGCAACTGCCGGTTCGGGTGATGTTCTCGCGGGTATTTTGGCCGGCACGCTTGCCACCATGCGCGACGAGATGGATCGTTGGGAGTTGCTGTATTCGTACGCCGTCGCACTTCACAGCTACGCCGGTTTTGCCGCGGCGACGGAGTATGGTGAGAAGAGCGTTATCGCGACCGATCTTATCGACTTGATCGGTCCTGCCATGGAGCTGGCGGCAAAGGATGCGCTCGAAGATCTGGGAATCATGGACGAAGGGTCGGATGACTAATCATGAATAAAGCCGATTTGACGCGCTGGTCCTGGGTCGAGATCGACCGTGGGGCGCTCCGTCGTAACACGAGGGCCTACAAGAACTTGCTGAATCCACGTCAGCGCCTGTGCTGCGTGGTCAAGGCCGATGCTTATGGCCATGGAGCTGTTGAGTGCGCCAAGATCATGTATTCGGCCGGTGCCGACATGTTTGCCGTGGCGACGGTTAACGAGGGCGTTGAGCTCCGACAGGGCGGGATTACGAAACCCATCCTCATCCTAAGCGAGCCGCCTATCGAGGCCATTCCGACGTTGCTCGAGTTTGATATCATGCCCTCGGTCTATACGTCTGACTTTGCTCTTGCGTATGGCGAATGTGCCGTCGCGGCGGGCAAAGTGGGCAAGTATCATCTCGCCATCGAGACGGGCATGAATCGTATCGGCGTTCACTACACGCAGGTGCTCGACTTTGTCCGCGGTATAAATTTCCATCGCGGTATTCAGTGCGACGGCGTATTTACGCACTTCGCCACGGCCGATGAACCTTCGGGCTGGGACTACAAACTGCAGTGTCAGCGCTTTACCGAGGCCGTTCAGGCCATTAAGGATGCGGGCTTTGAGTGCGGTATCGTGCACTGCGCCAACACGCCGTCCTCGATGCTCGACCCTTCGATGCATTTTGATATGATTCGCGCCGGCGTTGGCTTGTATGGAATGCAGCCGTGCGAGCTGAGTGGCCGCGTGATGCAGCTTGATCCCGTTATGAGCGTCCATGCGCGTGTGACGCGCGTGGCACACCCTGCGATGGGTGAGGGCGTGGGCTACGGTTTTACCTACCGCGTACCGCGTACGCGCGTTCAGATCTGCACGCTGCCGATCGGTTATGCCGATGGCCTATCGCGTACGCTTTCCAATCGTATGGATGTGCTGTATCGCGGCGAGCGCGTGCATCAGGTTGGCAATATCTGCATGGACCAGTTTATGGTCGCCATTCAGTCCAACCCGGCACACGAGATTCCCGAGGCCGAGTATGGTGACGAGATGATTATTGTCGGCCGCGATGGCGATGCCGAGATCACTATGGACGAGATGGCCCGACTGCGCGGAACGATTAACTACGAGGTCGCCTGCGGCTTTGGCATGCGTCTCGACAAGGTCTACGTGTAGGAGCCGCTATGGGCGTCATGCACATCCCCGGCCATACCCATCAGGCACCACGTGAGGTCGCACTCGAGGAAATTGAGGCCGTTCTGGGCGATTGTCACCTCTGCCAGCTCTACCAGTCGCGTCACAATATCGTGTTTGGCGTGGGAAACCCCCGCGCTCGTGTGATGTTTATTGGCGAGGCGCCGGGCCGCAATGAGGATTTGCAGGGCGAGCCCTTTGTGGGGGCGGCAGGCGAGGACCTCAACGGCATTTTGTCGCTGGCGGGGCTCAAACGCGAAGACGTCTACATTGCCAACGTGCTTAAGTGCCGCCCGCCGGGAAACCGCAATCCACGTCCCGAGGAAGTGCTGGCTTGCTCGCCGTTTTTGCGTGAGCAGATTCGAAGCATCTGGCCCGATATTATCGTGACGCTCGGCAACCCCGCGACGCACTTTGTGCTTAAGACCGAGATTGGCATTACTAAGCTGCGCGGCAGGTTCCACCAGATGGGGCATTTTGTAGTAATGCCCACGTTCCATCCGGCAGCAGCGCTACGCAATCCGGCGTGGCAGGAACTGCTGGAGGAAGACTTTAAGATGCTGGGCGACTATCTGGAGCGACATCCCGCACCAGAGGACGCCTCGGAATAATAAGGAGCATATATGTCCCTGGAGCGCCTGGGGGTAGGTACTTACAAAACGACTTGCGCTGCCGATACGGAGTACTTTGGCGAGCTAATTGCACCGTGCCTTGAGGACGGCGATGTGCTCATCCTGACCGGTGGCCTGGGGGTGGGCAAAACTCACTTTACCAAGGGCGTCTCGCGCGGGCTGGGCGATGAGCATATGGTTACGAGCCCTACGTTTGCGCTCATGGCCGTTCATGATCAAGGCCGTATTCCGCTGTTTCACTTTGATCTATACCGTCTGGAGCATGCCTACGAGCTCGAGGATACGGGCATTTTCGATGTGCTGGGCTATGAGGGTGCTTGCCTGCTGGAATGGGGCGAACAATTCCAAGACGAGCTGACGGATGAGTATCTTTCGGTGACGCTCAAGCGTGATGAGGGCGACAGTGATGTGCGAACGATAACGCTCGAGGCGCACGGTGACCGCGCAATGGAGCTTTCCCATTTGATTGATAAGGCTGTACAAGATGAGCTTGCATAACGACAACGCGCTGGTGGTGGCGCTCGATACCTCGACCGACATGCTTGCCTGCGCGGCAAGCTGGATTGATGGGCAGACGGGCGAGACGAAGCTCGTGAGTGGCGACCACATGTGTCGCCGTCACGCCAACGTTGAGCTCGTGAATACCGTTGATGGCGTGCTGGCTCAAGTCGGTCTGGATCGCAGCGATGTTGGTTGCTACGTGGTCGGCCGCGGCCCGGGGTCGTTTACGGGTGTGCGCATCGGCATCTCCACTGCCAAGGGCCTCGCGCGCGGTGCCAATGTTCCGCTGCTGGGCGTGTCGACGCTCGACGCTTGCGCTTGGACGGCGTGGAAGGCTGGCGTGCGCGGCAAGCTTGGTATCTTGGCCGATGCCATGCGCGGTGAGGTATATCCGGCACTATATATGCTGGGCGATGAGGGTCCCGAGCGTCAATTTGAGCGCGAACACGTGGTCAAGGCCGCCGTGGCGCTCGATGAGTGGCGCCGAGCAGCGGACTGGGACCAGGTTCAGCTGACCGGTGACGGTCTCGTGCGCTATGGCAAGCTGCTGGGTGAGGACGAGACCGCCCGCTGCGTGGAGCGCGACCTGTGGTGGCCTTCGGGCGAGGGCTTGCTGCTCGCGCACGCTGCGGGTGACGGCGATCCGGCTCGCGTCCTGCCGATTTACACGCGCCTTTCGGATGCCGAGGAAAACGAGCGCAAGCGTCTTGGTCTTGCCGAGAGTGCGCAGAGCGAAATTACGGGCGTTGCCGATGAGCTCGCCGGTCGTCATCTGCAGTTCCGTCCCATGGGCGCGGCGGATGCCGAGGGCGCGAGCGCGCTAGAGGCTGCCTGCTTTGAAGGTGCCGGACACGAGGCGTGGACGCCGGGCATGTTCCTGTCCGAACTGGGCGAGGACGTCGCTGCGCCGCGTAGTTGGTGGGTGGCACACGACGACGGCAAGCTGCTGGGCCTTGCCGGCGGTATGGTCGTGGACGGTGATGTGCAGATTCTGGATGTCGCCGTCGACTCGGCACATCGCCGTGAGGGCATTGCCCGCAAGCTGCTGTCGCATGTGAGCTATGATGCCCAGATGCTCGGCTGCACCACGGCTTCGCTCGAGGTCGAGGACGGCAACGAGGGCGCGATTGCGCTCTATGCCGCTCTGGGCTTTACCGAGGTGGGTCGTCGTCGTGGCTACTACGGTGTCGGCAAAGACGCCATCGTCATGACGGCCCCACTTCCCCTCGTACTTCCGGTCGATAACGCCTCGCCCGAGCCGACGGCAGCCGAGCAACGCGTATGGCCGCTGCCTGCGCCTGGGCGCTCCGAGGGGGAGCGCGCCGAAATTGAGCGCCGCCGCCTGGTGCTCGCTATCGAGAGTTCCTGCGACGAGACGGCCGTGGCGATTATCGATGCGGATGGCAATATGCTGGCCAACCAGGTGTCGACACAGATTGATTTTCATGCCCGCTTTGGCGGCGTGGTGCCCGAGATCGCCTCGCGCAAACACGTTGAGGTGATTGTGAGTGTCGTGGATGCGGCGCTCGAGGATGCCGCGGCATCGCTTGGCCTTGAGGGTGGGGCGATTGCGCCCAGCGAGCTTGCCGCCGTGGGCGTGACACAGGGTCCGGGCCTGGTGGGCGCCCTCGTGGTGGGCGTTGCCTTTGCCAAAGGCTTTGCCTACGCTGCCGGTAAGCCGCTCATATGCGTCAACCATCTGGAGGGGCACCTGTTTGCCAACCTGCTGGCGCAACCCGACCTCAAACCGCCGTTTATCTTCACGCTTGTCTCGGGTGGGCACACCATGCTCGTGCACGTGAAGGCGTGGGACGACTACGAGGTGCTCGGTGAGACGCTCGACGACGCCGTGGGCGAGGCCTTCGACAAGGTGGCCAAGGCGTTGGGCCTGGGCTATCCCGGTGGCCCCATCATTTCCAAGCTGGCCGAGACGGGCAACCCCAAGGCGATCGATTTCCCCCGTGCGCTTAACAGCAGGGGAGACTATCGCTTCTCGCTTTCGGGCCTTAAAACCGCTGTGACGCTCTACATTGAACAGGAGACCAAGGCCGGGCGCACGATTCACCTGCCCGATCTGGCAGCTTCGTTTGAGGCAGCTGTCTTTGACGTGCAGTACAAGAAGGCCAAAAACGCATTGCACGCTACCGGATGCAAGGAATACTGCATCGGTGGCGGCGTCTCGGCCAACCCGCATCTGCGCGAGATGATGATCAAGAAGCTTGGGCGTCAGGGGATTCGCGTAACGGTGCCGCCCTTGTCTGCCTGTACCGATAACGCCGCCATGATCGCGGAGGTCGCTCGCCGTAAATTCGACCGAGGTGAAATCTCGCCGTTCGACGTCGACGCCGATCCGAACATGACGCTGTAGCTGGTACGGCGCGGTCCCCGGACGGAGGGGCCGGATATAAGGTTTCCTGCTCTACAGTCCTGCGCAAGACGAAGGCCACATTAAGTGGCCTTCTTTGCGTGCGGAACTCGCGATAAACCTTATATCCGGCCCCTCCGTCCGGGGACCTTTCTGTGTCGATATAGCTTCTGAGCTGGTTTGGCGTCGACAACGTCCAGCAAAGTTAACAAGCCAGTGTCGAATTTCCTGCGTTCTTTAGCTGAAAGAAAAAAGTTGGTGTGCGGAGCTTTGCTCCGCATTTGGGATGGGAGCCCCTGAGAGCCGCGGGAGCCGGGTGGCGCATATGAACTTTATCGCGAGTTCCGCACGCAAAGGAAAGCACTTAATGTGCTTTCCGTCTTGCGCAGGACTGTAGAGCAGGAAAGTTAATATGCGCCGCCCGGCTCCCGCGG
>JAGZQO010000047.1 GCA_018382125.1 Collinsella sp. | reverse complement strand
CCGCCGCGGTTGGATTAGACACTCACCATTGTCGGCCTAATCCGCGGTCTTTCATGCAGCAGGGGCTCTCAATGTTTTTATGTCCTGCTCATATCGTCTATGCCGGCACTTTGGGACACTCTTTGGCATGGCCAGCCTGGCAGGCATGCAGACAAAAGTAGTCATAAGAGGCCCGTCCCAAATGGGCTGGTTTCAAAAGTATGGCGGATTACGGGGCTCGACCTGTAATACTTGACCATGGGAGAAATCGCAAAATTAAACCCGCAGGTAGATGGCTTATCAAAAATCGAAAATTGCCGGTATGGATGGGGGTCTCCGAATCAGCCCCGTAATCCGGCATAGTTTTGAAATGGCACTAAAGTAGGCACAAGCTAAATACCGATTCCATGGAAAGTTGCGGTGGAATAGTTCCTGGATGCCGGGGTTTTGGCGGAAATCGGGAACTATTTCACCGCAACTGAGGAGGGGCGGGGTGGATGGCGGGGTAGCTAAAAGAGCCCCGTCCCTAATTAGCTACTTGGGCTCGGTTGATGTCCATGCTGGCGATTAGGTTGATGTTGGTGTCTAGGAGGTTCTCTAGCACGACGTCGCCCATGCGGATGGGGGTTTCGACGACTAGGCCTCGGATGAGGCCCATGGCTTGGGCGTGGAGTTCTAGCGGGATGGCTTCGGCGGTGCGTACGGGGAGAAGCGTCTCGTCGCCGCCAGATACTGCTACGGTGGTGGTGAGCACGCGCATGGGGCAGGTGAGCTCCTGATGTGCGAATTTATCACCACGCGGGCAGCTGTTGCCGGCCACGGAGCGCACCTCTACTACGGCGCCGTCTGCGTCGCGCTCCACCTCCACGGTCAAGAGGCACTCGGATGGGCAGGTGGTGCAGTTGAACTGCAGCGTTTCGATCGCGTTTATGCTCATGGCCTTACGCCTCCTCAACGGGGTCGACGGACAGGACAATCTTGCTGACACCTAGGTCGAGTGCACGTTGAATCACCTTCGCCGGCAGCGGGAAGCTTTCCATGACGCTCGGCTTAAACGCGCGGACCTTGCCGGCGAACAGTTCCTCGCCGTCAGCCAAGATCCTCACGCAGGCGGCATCGACTGGCCGGCGCACGCGGAAGTTGAGCTTGGTGAGCGCCACGGCCGCAATGCGTCCCGGCAGCGCGTAGCCCGCAATGCCGGCGGGGGAGACCGTGAGCTCGCAGCCCGTGTCCGCGACCGCGTCCGTCTCGGCTCCGCCGCCCAGCGCGTACGCCGCCGCAGCTGCGCCAGCCCTCTCGGACTCACACGTTACGTTGTCGGCCAGGTCGTGCACGTGCAGCACGTTGCCGCAGGCAAAGATGCCCGGCACGCCCGTTTGCAGGCTCTGGTCCACCACGGCGCCGCGCGTTCGCGGGTCAAGCTCTACGCCGGCGGCAACCGAAAGCTCGTTCTCGGGAATCAATCCCACCGAAAGCAGCAGCGTGTCGCACGGAACAATGCGCTCGGTCCCCGGAATGGGCGCCAGGCGCTCGCCGACTTGGCTTACCTCGACGGCTTCCACGCGGTCGTGCCCGATCACGCGTGTGACGGTGGTGGACAGGTGCAGCGGAATTCCAAAGTCGTCCAAGCAGTTCTTGACGTTGCGGCGCAGACCGTTGGCGTACGGCATGAGCTCGTACACGCCCTCGACCGAAATCCCCTCGAGCGTGCAGCGGCGCGCCATGATAAGCCCGATGTCGCCTGAGCCCAAGATGACGGCACGCGAGCCGGGTTTGAGGTTTTCGATATTGATGTATCGCTGCGCCAGGCCGGCCGGAAACACGCCGGCGGGACGACTGCCGGGAATCTTGATCTCGCTGCGCGTGCGCTCGCGGCAACCCATGGCAAGGACGATCGCGTGCCCGGTGAGCTGCAGCATACCGGCAGGGCTCATGAGCGTGACGGTATGGACCGCGGTGTCTTCCGTAGGCTCGCCTGAATCAATCCCAATCACCATGCTGTCCAAGAACAGCACAATGTCGGTTGCTTGTACCTGGTCGATAAAGCGCTGCGCGTACTCGGGACCGGTGAGCTCCTGTTTAAAGTGCGACAGGCCGAAGCCGGGGTGGATGCACTGGCGGAGGATGCCGCCCAGGTGCTGCTCGCGCTCCACGATGGCCACGCGCGCTCCGGCCTTATGAGCGGCCAGCGCGGCCGCCATGCCGGCGGGGCCTCCGCCGATAACGACTACGTCGAAGGCTTGCGTTTGTACGGCTTCTGCGACGCCGCAATCAATCGCGCTCGATGTGAATTTCGCCATCCTAGCGCACCCCCTTCAGCGGTCCCTCAACCAGCCAAGATCCGGCATCCTCTAACAGCACCTCGCTAGGGTCGCAGCCCAGCTCGCGCGCCAGAATCGCCACCACACGGCTCTGGCAAAAGCCGCTTTGGCACCGACCCATGCCGGCACGACAGCGGCGTTTGACGCCCTCGACCGAAACCGCGCCCGGTTGGCGTCGAATCGCGGCCACGATCTCGGCCTCGGGCACCGTCTCGCAGCGGCAGACAATCTGTCCCCACGCGGGATCGGACTTGATCAGCTCCTCCTTGCGCGCCAGCGGTGCGCGGTCAAAGTCGTCCGGCGCGCGGCGAATTGGGTTCCAGTCCGCCCGCTCGTGCAACTCCACGCCCGCTTCACGCATCACAAGCTCCATGCGCTCGGCAATGGCCGGCGCGCTTGCCACGCCCGGCGACTGAATGCCCGCCGCCTGGAACAGCCCTGGCACCACGGCCGACTGTCCAATAAAGAAGTCGTTCGTTCCTTGAATGACCGGACGCCCGCCGGCAAATGCGCGCACCACGCGGCGCGTATCCAGATCGGGCACCAGCTTGCGTGCACCTGTCAGCAGCGCGTTTACATCGCTCGCATAGGTTTGCGTGTCGCCCGGCTCGCGCACGGCGGCCGTGGCGGTGATCACGGTGTTGCCGTGCACGGTGCCCGTGACGATAACACCCTTCGACACCGGCGTCGGCACGGGGTAGAGCGGCATGAGCGTGCGCGGTTCCTTGTCCAGCACCACGATGTTGCCCTGGCGCCAGACCATCTGAAACTCCTCGGCGCCCGCCATATGCGAGATGTCGGCGGCGCCGTTGCCCGCAGCGTTGATCAGGTAGCGGCAGCGCACGTTGCCAGCGGAGGTCGCCAGCGTAAAGCGCGCGTCGTCGCCCGAGCCCACGACTTCAATCGCTTCCACCGGAGCGGACCGCATAAACGTCACCCCGTTGGCCGCGGCGTTTTCCAGCGCGGCGATGGCAACCTCAAACGGGTCGACAAACCCAGTCGAGGGACACCACAGCGCGCACGTTGCATCGGCACTGGCGCGCGGCTCTAACTCGTGGATGCGGTCGGGTCCGACGATTGACAGCTCGGGCACACCGTTGGTAAGGCCATTGCTCCGCAGCTGCTCCAGATGCGCGCGGTCCTCGTCGTTGAAGCCCAACACCATCGAACCGGTGCGGTGGAACAAAAATCCGAGCTCCTGGGCCCAGGCGCCATACAGCTCGCAACCACGGGCGTTGACCTGCGCCTTTACCGTGCCCGGTGCCGGATCGTAGCCGGCATGCACCAGGCCACCGTTGGCCTTCGATGCGCCCAGGGCGATGTCGTTGACCGCCTCGACCACGCAAATTGACAGGTCATAGCGTGCGAGCTGCCGCGCGATGGCGCATCCGGTGATGCCCGCGCCCACAATTGCGATATCAAACGTTTCTGTCACAGTGCCTCCCAGACGAGTTGACAGGCCGTCAATACGACTATCCTACGGTCCGCACACCCCCAGTGCGGCGGCAATGCGGCGAACAGCCTCGCAACACCCGCCAACGGCAGGCGAGGGGAGACCCAGCAATGTCGACAACCTCGTCTGCCGGCTACCACGTTGAAGTTTTGTCTCGATCTGTAACAGTAAGCTGAGGATTTGGCTTCCAGTTGTTACAGATTGAGATGTTTGTGTCCGCGCCAGCCCCACCCCTAGCCGTGGTTCCATATAAACAAACCCCGTGGTAAACTTGACCGAAATGTTAATATTCCGAAAGGTACCCGTAATGTCCAAGTACATCTCCGAGCTCATGTCGCCGCAGCTTATGGGCGTCGTCTATGCCTTCGTTGGCTTTATCATCGCCCTGTATGTGCTGTCGGTCGTCTATGTGTTCATCGACGCTCGCCGTCGCGGCGCCAGTGCCTACGTGGCATGGGGCATCATCGCCCTCATCCCGTTTGTGGGCCTCATTGCCTACCTGGTCCTGCGTCCGCACTCCTACGCGTCCGACCGCGAGGAGCAGGAGCTGGACATGGCTCTGCGCGAGCGCCAGCTTGCCCAGTACGGCACCTGCCCGCAGTGCGGCGCGCCCATCGAGAGGGACTTCGTCGTCTGCCCAGTGTGCGATACCCAGGTTCGCAACGTTTGCCCCAGCTGCCATCGCCCGCTCGATGCGCACTGGAAGGTCTGCCCCTACTGCCGAACTCGCATCCAGTAGCGCATCCATCGCAGGGCCGGCCGCAAGCCACGGGCACCGTGCGTCCCGCGCAAGCCATGCGCGCAACCCGCCCCACACGATGAAGCATGCGTAGAAAATCGCCCGCCGTGCCATTAAGGTGCGGCGGGCGCTTGTATACCAAGGCAACCTGCCTATAATGATGCAAGTCAAAAACGCCGAGCGCATCGCACGCACTTGCATCAGGCATCCGAGAGGAGAAAACATACCCATGAAGGCACTCTACAATGACGGTTCGGTGGCCGAGCTCCCGCAGGACGAGGTCACGCACGTCATCCGCCACTCCGCCGCGCACATCATGGCGCAGGCCATCAAGCGCCTCTATCCTGAGGCCGACTTTGCCTACGGCCCCGCGACCGACAACGGCTTCTACTACGACGTCGACCTGCCCGAGGGCGTCAAGATCAGCGAGGACGACTTCCCCGCGATCGAGGCCGAGATGAAAAAGATCGTCAAGGAGAACCTCAAGTTCTCCGTGTACGAGAAGCCCCGCGCCGAGGCCATCGCCCTTATGGAGGAGCGCGGCGAGAAGTACAAGGTCGAGCACATCGGCGACCTGGACGACGACGCCCGCATTACCTTCTACCAGCAGGGCGACTACATCGACATGTGCGTCGGTCCCCACATCTGCTACACCAAGGCTCTGAAGGCCTTTAAGCTCACCGGTGTCTCGGGCGCCTACTGGAAGGGTGACAAGGACAATAAGATGCTCACCCGCATCAACGGTGTCGCCTTTGCCACCAAGGAAGAGCTCGACGAGCACATGCACATGCTGGAGGAGGCCAAGAAGCGCGACCACCGCAAGATTGGCCGCGAGATGGACCTCTTTATGATGCGCGACGAGGCCCCCGGCTTCCCGTTCTTCCTGCCCAACGGCATGATCCTTAAGAACACGCTGCTGGACTACTGGCGCGAGATCCATCACAAGGCCGGCTACGTGGAGATCTCCACGCCGCTCATCATGAACAAGCAGCTGTGGAAGACCTCGGGCCACTGGGACCACTACAAGGACAACATGTACTCCACCGTCATCGACGACGAAGAGTACTGCATTAAGCCCATGAACTGCCCGGGCGGCGTGCTGGTGTACGCCTCCAAGCCGCACTCCTATCGCGAGCTGCCCATCCGCGCCGGCGAGATTGGCCTGGTGCACCGCCACGAGCTGCGCGGCGCCCTGCACGGCCTGTTCCGCGTGCGCTGCTTTAACCAGGACGACGCTCACCTGTTTGTGCGCCCCGACCAGCTGACCGACGAGATCGTGGGCGTGGTCAACCTCATCGACTCCGTGTACCAGAAGTTTGGCTTTAAGTATCACGTTGAGCTTTCCACCCGCCCCGAGGACTCCATGGGCTCGGACGAGGACTGGGCTCGCGCCGAGGAGGGCCTGCGCACTGCTCTGGAGCAGCTGCATATGGACTACGAGGTCAACGAGGGCGATGGCGCCTTCTACGGCCCCAAGATCGACTTCCACCTGGAGGACTCGCTCGGCCGTACCTGGCAGTGCGGTACCGTGCAGCTCGACTTCCAGATGCCGCTCAACTTTGACCTGGAGTACGTGGACGCCGACGGCACTAAGAAGCGCCCCATCATGTTGCACCGCGTATGCTTTGGCTCCATCGAGCGCTTCATTGGTATTCTGATTGAGCACTTTGCGGGCAAGTTCCCCACCTGGCTGGCTCCCGTGCAGGTCAAGGCGCTGCCCGTCTCCGAGAAGAGCCGCGACTATGCCCACGAGGTGTGCGCCAAGCTGGAGGAGGCCGGCATTCGCGTGGTCTGCGATGACCGCGACGAGAAGATCGGCTACAAGATCCGCGAGGCCCGCAGCATCGACCGCGTGCCCTACATGCTCATTCTGGGCGAGAAGGAGGTCGAGGCCGGTAACATCTCCGTCCGCGATCGTTCCAACGAGACCGTTCAGATGAGCGTTGACGAGTTTGTGGCCAAGGTGCTCGAGGAGATCAAGACTCGCGCCTAGGGTAACCCAACAGAAACAATGAAAGGCGACCGTCCACAAAGGGCGGTCGCCTTTTTTAATGCCAAAACGAACAAAAGCCGCTGGTTGAGCGGCTTTTTTGTTGCACAAAAAGGTACAGCTTTTTATATCTTTCGACGCGAGCCATTATACAAGTTTATTTGGACTGTTTTCCCAGATTGCACAAATTGCGGCGCGAAAGGACACATCTCCATAGCCCTCTACAAAAACCTGTACTTTTGCGATTGCGCCTAGCTGCGAGCGTTAAGGCTGTTCTAAACGCCCCGGCATTTGCGTGCGTCGCAAAGCCAGAAAAGGGGGCGAGAACATGGAGCAGATGGTGCGGCGCCAAGAGCAGCTGCCGGGCGCATTCAGCGGCGCAACTACCAACAGCCAGCACGGCCGCGTCCGCTGGTATCTGGTTCACACCCCCAACGGTAAAGAGCGCGAGACCTGCGAAAAGGTCCGCCATATTATCCCGCACGAGCTGATGCAGGACGCTTTTGTGATGCAAAAGGAGTTCTGGTTTAAGCGGGACGGCGCCTGGTCGCTCCAAACCAAACCCATGTACAAGGAATATTTCTTCGTCGCCACGCACGATGCCGCAGCGCTCGATAGGGCTTTGGCCCAACTGAGCTTTGGCTGCCGAATCGCCGGCAGTAGGGAGCGGGCGTACATGCCCATGCCAGACGATGCACAGGACTGGTACCGCAGCGTGCTGGACGATGACGGCGTGGTGCGCAACAGCGTCGCGCGCATAGAAGACGGCGTGTTGCACATAGAGCAGGGTCCCTTGGTGGGGCAAGAGGCCCGCGTGCACAAGATCGACCGTCGCAAGCGCTGGTGCCTAGTGGACGTAGGCGAAGGCGATTCCAGCTTCAGGGAAGTGCTTCCGCTCGACGTTCCTATCAAAACGTAAGGGAGACGTTGCACCAGCTATTCGTTCGCATTTTTGAATTTACCGATTGGGGGATCCCTGGGGAACAGGGACGTAAGTTTGACTGTTGCTGCTAAGGAAATGACAGAGAGCTGTGCATCAATGGGGGATGCACTGGCTTTCGATCAGATTAAGCCGAGCGGTACGCTTGGCTACCGCTTTATTAAGAGGCTGTTTGACCTTGTATTCAGTCTTTTGATGAGCGTACTGCTGCTTATCCCCATCGCCATCGTGTGCGCGCTCATTAGCCTTGAATCACCTGGCAGTCCTATGTATACGCAAGAGCGCGTCGGCAAGGGTGGAAAGACCATTAAGATCTTCAAGCTTCGTAGCATGGTCGCCGATGCGGGTGATGTGCAGAAGTATTTGAGCCCTGAGCAGCTACATCAGTGGGAAGTCGAACGTAAAGTTGATGATGACCCTCGTATTACCAAGATTGGTCAGTTCATTCGTAAATGCTCTATCGACGAGATGCCTCAGTTTATCAATGTCTTGAACGGAGACTTGTCTGTTATTGGGCCTCGCCCCATAACACGGGATGAGCTTGAGCAGCATTTTACGGATGAAGAAAAAGTCGAGTTGCTCTCTGTCCAGCCTGGAATTACTGGACTTTGGCAAGCGACCGATCGTAACGAGGCGACGTTTGAGAGTGGTTTGCGTCAAAAGATTGAGCTTCGCTACGTTCGGAATCGCTGCTTCCGTATGGACTGGAAGTGCTTTACCGGCACTTTCGGCGCTATGTTCGGTAAAGAGAGGACGGGGCGATAGATGGACATCTCCGTCATCATTCCGACTCTTAATGCTGAGCATGAAATCGATAGGCTTTTAATTGCCCTCGAACATCAGTCTATTCAGCCGGTTGATATCCTGATCGTTGATTCCGCTTCGGAAGATAAAACTATAGAGCTGGTCCGGCAGCACAAAAGAGTCCGCCTGCTGAAGATTGATCGCCAGGATTTCAACCACGGCACCACAAGAGACATGGCGCTAAGGGAGTCCAGGGGTGACTTTGTATGCTTCCTTACCCAAGATGCTGTGCCCGTTTCTGATGATTACCTGGAGCGGCTTGTTGCTCCCATGATTGATGATTCCGATATTGCTCTCGTAAGCGGCAGGCAGCTGCCTAAGGCGGATGCCCGACGTTTTGAACAGCTGGTGCGTGGTTTTAACTATCCCGACTGGCCATCCGTTCGTTCCAAATATGATCTCGAGAAACTCGGTATTAAGACGTTCTTTGCATCTGATGCCTGTTCTGCCTATCGACGAACTGCATATCTCGAATGCGGCGGATTTGAGCACGTTAACACTAACGAGGACATGCTCATGGCGGCAAGGTTTATCGCTTCAGGGTTGAAGGTGGCTTACGAGCCGCGTGCAGAGGTTTATCACTCGCATAACTTGACGCCATCCCAACAGTTTGCCCGCAACCGCGCTGTCGGCTTCTTTCTCGAAACGCATGCAGACGAACTCATGCATACAAGTGAGATTGGTGAAGGAGGCCGGCTCGCCAAGATGGTTTCGTTGCAACTTCTACGAGAGGGAAGTCTTGGCGAGTTCGTTGCTTTCGGAGTCGACTGCTGCGCCCGCCTTCTCGGAAATCGCGCTGGCCGCAGGGCAGCAAGAAATGAAAGGTTATAGCTAATGAAAGGCA
>JAGZQO010000046.1 GCA_018382125.1 Collinsella sp. | reverse complement strand
ACGGCGCCCCCGGGGCCCGGATGGGGCCTCGGGGGCGTTCGGCTAGCTGCGGGAACGGCCTGTCCGCCTAATGTGTTCGGCTGAGATCGGAAATCAACCCTGGATTGAGCGCATCGATCTGCGCAAGCCACAGACGCGAGCTAGCGTCACTCGGCATACGCCAATCGCCGCGCGGGCTGAGCGTCACCGAGCCCACCTTGGGACCATCGGGCAGGCAGCTGCGCTTAAACTGCTGGGCAAAGAAGCGACGGTAGAACGTACGTAGCCACGTGTGGACGGTCTTGGCGTCGTAGACGCCCTCGAAGCTCTTGAGCGCCATGCGGTAGATCTTGCCCGGCTCAAAGCCAAAACGCAGCAGGTAGTAGAGGAAGTAGTCGTGCAACTCGTACGGGCCCACCAAATCCTCGGTCTTCTGCGCAATCTCGCCGTCGCCCGTGGGCGGCAGAAGCTCGGGGGACACCGGCGTATCGAGGATATCGAGCAAGACCTCGGCAATGCGCCCGCCAAAGACATCGGCGGCATAGCGCACCAGATGGCGCACAAGCGTCTTGGGCACGCTCACGTTGACGGCGTACATGCTCATGTGGTCGCCGTTATAGGTAGCCCAGCCGAGCGCCAGCTCCGACAGGTCGCCCGTGCCAATGACAAAACCGCCAGCCTGGTTGGCCAGATCCATCAGAATCTGCGTACGCTCGCGCGCCTGGCTGTTCTCGTAGGTCACGTCCTGCACAGCTGGATCATGCTCAATGTCCTTGAAGTGCTGCTCCACAGCCGCGTGGATCGAAACCTCGCGGAAGCTCACACCCAGGTCGCGAGCGAGCGACTCGGCATTCGACTTGGTGCGATGCGTCGTGCCGAAGCCGGGCATGGACACGGCTGTGATACCAGTGCGCGGCAGCCCCAGTGCATCGAAGGCACGCACGGTCACAAGCAGCGCCAGCGTGGAATCGAGACCGCCCGAAAGGCCGATAACGGCCGCCTTGGTGCCCGTATGGGCAAGGCGGGTCTTGAGGCCCGCAGTCTGCAGGTCGAGGATGGTCTCGCAGCGCTCGGCCAGGTCGCCGTGGTCGGCCGGCACAAAGGGCGCGCGCGGGAAAACGCGGTCGATATCGCAGGCATCGCGCAAGACAGGTTCTTCGGCCAGCACGCCCTCAAACGAAAACTCAATGGTCGTGGCCTCCGGCGCATCGTCGGTGCGCGTCCACGTCGTCGAGCGACGGCGCTCGGCAACCAGGCGGTCAAGGTCAACGTCGGCGATGGCCATATCGCAGGTAAGCAGTTTGGTCGCGGCGAGCTTGGAGCCGTTTTCGTAGACGAGGTTCTCACCCGCAAAGACCATGTCGGTCGTGGACTCGCCCTCGCTCGCGTCCGCGTAGGCATAGGCGCAGTACAGGCGCGCGCTCTGATTGGAGATAAGGCTGCGGCGGTAATCTGCCTTACCGATAATCTCGTCCGAGGCCGACGGGTTGAGAATCACCGTCGCACCGGCAAGCGCCATCTCGGTCGAAGGGGGCGCCGGCACCCACAGGTCCTCGCAGACTTCAACGCCCAGCACCATATCCTCGGCACCCTCATCACAGCAGCGGTAGACAAGCCCCGAACCCAGCGGAACCGGACCCTGACCGGCAAATTCAACCCACACGGGATCCGCAGGCGACGGAGCAAACCAGCGACGCTCATAGAACTCGCCATAGTTGGGCAGATACTTCTTGGCCGTGAGGCCCAAAAGCTCGCCCGCGCAGCACACGGCGGCACAGTTGTAGATATTCTCGGCAACCGCAACGGGAAGACCGATGGTAAAGACGATCGGCAGCTCACGGGTTTCATCGAGGATATGCACCAGAGCAGCCTCGCAGGCATGCAGCAGTGTGCGGTTATGGAACAGATCGGCCGCGGTATAGCCAGTCAGATTAAGCTCGGGCAACACCAACGCGCGAACGCCACGCCCGGCAGCATCGCGAACAGCCGCCAGCGCAACCTCGGCATTGCCCTCGACATCGGCCACGCGAATCTGCGGCGACGCCGCCGCCACACGCAAAAAGCCATCAGACTGAGAAAGGTGAAGATTCATAAGAATGCTCCCGTGCGTAGACGCCATTCACAACAATTAGCAAGTCCTATTGTAGTTCAACCGCCGGGTGTAACCGCATCCCACCAACTTGGTGAGCAATTGATGAGTTGATGGTATCTGTTAAATGTCACGTACGATTCACATCTGGTGGGTACCCTGATGGCTACACGAAACGAAGCAGATTTACACCGGGAGGACCCCGTATGACAACCAAGTACACCGACGCGCCGCGCACGCGCGTCATGACGCCGGCATCGCTCAACAACGGCGTACACGAGAACCATTCCATTGGACAGACCATGGCCATCGCGCCCAAAAAGGGCCTGTTCGACGACATTTCCATTCCCCAGATCATCGCCGGCGCCGCAGCTGCCGCCACGAGCGTGGCGCTTGCTTCAAAGATCGGCATTGCCGGCTCGGTGATTGGTGCCGCTGTGAGCTCAGTCATCACTGTTGTGTCCTCGCAGGTCTATCGCCACTTTATCTCCGCCAGCGCCGAAGCAATCAAGGGCACGCATGCCGCTGTCGACTACCCTGCCGGCGCCTACGAGCCCGTTGAGCCCGATGTCGAGGAGCACCTAGGTGGCGCCGCGACCACGCAGGAGATGCGCCAGGTTGCGGGACGCGCGACCACGGCGCGCGTCGCCCCCAACAGCCTGCGCGCCAAGGCGGCGGCAGAGCGCAGCCAGACACAAAAGAAGGTCATCGTCTTCTCGATCGCCATCGCCATCGTCGCGGTCATCGCCTGCGCCGGCGCCATCCTTATCACCACTGCCGGTGAGGGTCTGGGCGAGCGTCCCGAGCCAATCCTGTCGTCGCGCACGACCGAGAGCGATGCAAATGGCAACACTCAGCCGCAGGATCAGCAGGCACAGACGGACGACACGCAAGACAGTCCTACCTCTGCCAATTCGTCCTCGAACACCCAAAACCAATCGCAGGGCACCGATTCCTCTATGGCCAACAGTGGCACGCCGTCCGGCACGACCGACTCAAGCCAAACGACTGACGGTTCACAGCCGAACACGGGAGGCCAGACGAGCGACACCACGTCGGGAACGGGCACGGCAGACAGTAACAACACCAACAGCTCGAGCGGAACCGCTTCCGGCACGGCATCTGACAACTCGAGCCAAGGCACGGCATCGGGCAACTAAGCACGTTTGCCTCTCATAGATAACCGACCTGTACAACGGGCGCGAATCGAAAGCGGTTCGCGCCCGTTTGCCTTGGGCGCCGCCATGGCGAACGCCATGCGATGGTAAGGTGCTTTACATGTGTAAAGAGGAGATTTGCCATGAGCAAGACAATAATTAGGCCCACGCTTTCGCTGGGCAACCACATCTATCTGTATCGCCTGCTGCGCGATGCGATTGGATGTGGCAAGCAAACGTTTATGACGCAGGTCGAGGAGGCGCTCGCCGCTGGCGACATGACCGCTTATGACCTGGGCTTCGAGTCCACGCGCGAGTTGCTCGAGGAACTCGACGACTGCATTAAGCTGACCGTCTTTAAAGGCGGCCGCCTGTATGCCACGGTCATCGCCAACGAGGCCTGGGATGCTGCGCTTGCCAAGGGCGAGGACAAGCCCAAGACCGCCAAGGGCGCCAAGCAGTCCTACAAAAAGAAAAAGCGCGGTGAGAAGGACCTCAAGGCCGTGCGCCCCAAGCACGTTAAGCGTCCCGAGCCCGAAGCCATGGTTGAAGCCGCGCCGGAACCCGAGCCCGAGACAGAGATCGAAGTCGCTATTGAGGTAACGGCAGAAGCCGAAACCGAAATCGCCGCCACGACCGATCCCAAAGTCATATCCGAGCAGGAAGCCACTGTGGAGCTCAACGAAGCGCCCAAGTCGACAACCGAAGAAGCCGCTGACCAACCCGAGCCGCCTGCGTTCCAAAACAGCGATGTCTTTGGCGACGAGGCCGAGGACGATCAGTCCGACGAGCCCACAGATCAAGACGCTACCGAGTCGGCGCCGGAACCCGAGACGCCGCAGCCCGCCATCTCGCTCACGGTCGTCTATGACCCCGAGAATGCCAATGCCGGCATCACCACCATGGCATCCACGCCCATCGAGGCAAAGTCGAGCGTCGAGAATGAGAGCGCGACGCAGGTTGAGGTTGAAACTGAAGCTGCAGACGCGCCCGTCACCGTGAAGCCCGCAGATTCCACAATCAAGCCGAAGACGACGCTGGAGTTCGCACCCGTCATCGAGTCCGTACCCACCTCTGCTTGCGACCAAATTCCCGCACCTGCACCGGCTCCGGTCCCCGCTGCAGCACCGGCCCCCGCACCCGCAGCGCCCGCCATCCCCGAGGACTTCCCCGTCGATTTCGCAACCGAGGTCTTCTGCCCCGGCCCGCTTCTGCACCAGCTGTCAACCTATCTCCCCTACGGCGCCGACACGCTCGGCATTGTCGGCGAGTACTACTGGATCGCCCGCGAGCGCGGTACCATCGAGGCCGCGCGAAACCGCGCAAGCTTCCCCCTGCGCTACACGCAGACCGGCGAGCGCCACGAAGTCACCGTGCGCATCCGCCGCAACACCACCGGCGGTCTCGGAGCCACCTGGGCCATCGATAAAGTCGAAGAACCCGAGCAGTAACGACAAACGGCTCAAATCCAAATCAGGATTTGAGCCGTTTTTATTTGTTGATGTTGCGTAACCAACAGCGAGCGGGCCGCAAGTGCCCCAGGTTGCCGTGAAAGAGGAGCGACGCGTACTTCGGTACGCGAGCGACGGCTTGAACGGCAAGATGGGGTGCTTGCGACCCGCGCCGCGTCGAGCAGTTACGCGGTTTGGAAAACCGCGTAACGATCTAGTCACGCGTCAGCTTACGGTGGATACGATGCGGCTGGGCCGCGTCCTCGCCCAGGCGCTCGATGCGATTGGCCTGATAGGCCTCGAAGTTGCCCTCGAACCAATACCAGTTGCCCGGATTCTCGTCGGTGCCCTCCCACGCCAGAATGTGTGTGGCGACGCGGTCCAGGAACATACGGTCGTGGCTAATGACCACCGAGCAGCCCGGGAACTCGAGCAGCGCCGCTTCGAGTGAGGACAGCGTCTCGACGTCGAGGTCGTTGGTGGGCTCGTCGAGGAGCAGCAGGTTGCCGCCCTGCTTGAGCGTGAGTGCCAGGTTCAGACGGTTGCGCTCGCCACCGGAGAGTACGCCGGCGCGCTTCTGCTGGTCCTGGCCCTTAAAGCCAAAGCTCGCCACGTACGCGCGGCTGGGGACCTCGGTCTCGCCGACCATCATGTGATCCAGGCCGTCCGAGACGACCTCCCACAGGTTCTTATCGGGGTCGATGCCGGAACGGTTCTGGTCGACGTAAGAAATCTTGACGGTCTCGCCCACCTCGAGCTCGCCCGAAGTCAGCGGCTCCAGACCCACAATCGTCTTGAACAGTGTGGTCTTACCGACGCCGTTGGGGCCGATGACGCCCACGATGCCGTTGCGCGGCAGGGTGAACGATAGGTCGTCGATGAGCACACGGCCATCGAACTCCTTGTGCAGGTGATGAGCCTCGAGCACCTTGTTGCCCAGACGCGGGCCCACAGGAATGCGGATGTCGGTCCAGTCGAGCTTCTGACTTGCGCGGGCCTCGGCCTCCATCTCCTCGTAGCGAGCCAGACGGGCCTTGTTCTTGGCCTGGCGGGCCTTGGGCGAACTGCGCACCCACTCGAGCTCGGCCTCCATGCGCTTGGCGAGCTTGGCGTCGCGGTTACCCTGAGCCTCAATACGGGCGGCCTTGGTCTCCAGATACGTGGAGTAGTTGCCCTTGTAGGGATAGAGGTGGCCGCGGTCGACCTCGCAGATCCACTCGGCAACGTTATCCAAGAAGTAGCGGTCGTGCGTGACGGCCAGCACTGCACCCTGGTAGTTGTGCAGGAAATGCTCGAGCCACAGGATCGACTCGGCGTCCAGGTGGTTCGTGGGCTCGTCGAGCAACAGCAGGTCGGGAGCCTCGAGCAGCAGCTTGCACAGGGCCACGCGACGGCGCTCGCCGCCGGAAAGTACGTTGACCGGCATGTCGGAATCGGGCAGCTGCAGGGCGTCCATGGCCTGGCCGAGCTTGGAATCGATATCCCAGCCGTCGGCGGCGTCGATCTCGTCCTGGAGCTTGCCCATCTCGGCCATGAGGGCATCCATGTCGCAGTCCGGGTCGCACATCTCCTCGCCGATCTTGTTGAAGCGATCGACCTTGGCGATCATGTCGCCAAATGCCATGCGCACGTTCTCGATGACGGTCTTGTCGTCGTCGAGCGGCGGCTCCTGCTGCAGGATGCCCACGGTGTAGCCGGGGGTAAGCCTGGCATCGCCGTTGGAGACCTCCTCGATGCCGGCCATGATCTTGAGCAGGGTCGACTTGCCCATACCGTTGGGGCCCACGACGCCGATCTTGGCACCGGGGTAGAAGCTCAGGGTCACGTCGTCAAGGATTACCTTGTCGCCATGGGCCTTGCGAGCCTGATACATCTGGTAGATAAACTCCGCCATATGTCTGTTCTATCCTTTCTACCTGCTGTTTCCCTATTCTTGATTCGCTTTAGTGGAAACGAAATGAGGGAACCAGCTCTGAAACTTAACGAAAAAAGGGGCATGGTTGCCCATACCCCCTAATACTACCTGGGAAAAGTCCCCCGGAACATACTATGAACTGCGTACGCTAGTTTTCCGCAACCTTAACGAGCGGCTCGCTGCGATTTGCGCCACAGCAGATACGAGTAGACGTAGACGGCTCCGACCGAACCAAACGCCAGAACCGCAATCACCGCGGCGACGACTTCACTCGAAAGCACGCTGCCCGCCACGCCCATCGCAATCAGGCCAACACCCAGCACCATAAAGCAGGCACCGCCAAAGCGCTGCGTACGGCGCCAGTTCTCGGGATCGGCAAGCGCCCAAGGCGTCTTGATACCGAGCGTATAGTTCTGCTTCACACGCGGCAAGTAGTTGCCTACGCCGATGAACAGCAAACCGATAGCACCGGAAATCAGCACGTTGACCGAACCGACCGCCGGCACCACGCCCCAGACCGTAAGCTCTCCCAGCCAGCTTACGGCACACATGAACAAGGTAAAGGCGATTACGAAGCCCTGATAGAACTTGCCCGAGGTTCGATATGCCTCACCTTTGGGATCGATGCGCGGCACCACGCAGAACATTGCAAGAAGCGCCAGAGGCAGCACGCCGAGCGCGGAGGCCATCCAGCTAGGGCCCCAACCGTCGACGGCGCCGTTCGCTCCCCAGTGCGTGGGAATCTGCGCAGGCAAGCTCGGCATCACCATGAGGTGCGCTACGACATTGGCGACGCACAGAGCAACCAGCGCAATCCACACGCGCGACGATACCCCCGTGGGGTGAATGCCCTTGTTTTCGTTATTCATCCTTATCACCTTCCGTGTTTGTAAAACCCATAAACCAGCCAATCAAATCCTGCATGACGGTGGTGTTTAAGCTGTATACGATGTTTTGGCCATGGCGCTCGTCGGTCACCAACCCGGCGTTTTTGAGCGTCGCCAAGTGATGGCTCAGCGACGGCTTACTGATATCGAAATGCTCGGCAAGCTCCCCCGCCGTGCAATTGCCCTCGCGCAGCAACTCCAAAATGCGCCGTCGCGTTGGATCGGCAAGCGCCTTAAAACCCTCTCCCGGCATAAGACCTCCTCTCATCATCTCTCATGACGCGCACACTATACTCGATATTTAGATGTTTGTCTAACTATCTAATCTTGTATTCAAAAAAATAGCCGCCTCCGCGTAATGCGAAGACGGCCACTTCTCACGCTACAAACGTGTTTTGGAGTTGGCCAACCCGCTGCAACGGGTGCCATCTGCTTCAATCTTATGCGAACCCCGATCCCATTTCAATAAGCCCAAGGGCTCAAATGGAATCGCGATAACACCTATAATGGCGATAGCTAAAACACGATTCGCTTCCCCATCGGAGGATGTCTATGACCGAAACCGCTGCCGCTCTCGTCGAGACACGCGACACCAAGCTCGAGATCATCATGGGCCGCGAGGCACTCGATAAGCTCGCCGATGCTACGGTGCTGGTGCTCGGCTGCGGAGGCGTGGGCTCCAACTGCTGCGAGGCACTCGCCCGCGGCGGCATCGGTCATTTCGTCATTCTGGACAAGGACATCATCGCGCCCAGCAATATCAATCGCCAGGCCATCGCCTTTCACAGCACCATCGGCAAGCGCAAAGTGGACGTGATGGATGCCATGATTCGCGATATCAATCCCGCCGCCACCGTTATCAAGCGCACCGAATACCTGCTGAGCGACAACATCGACGAGTTCTTCGCGAGCGTTTTGGAGCAGACGGGTGGCAAGCTCGACTACGTCGTCGACGCCATCGACACCATCTCGGCCAAGCTTACCATTGCCAAATATGCTCAGGACCACGGCATTCGTTTGGTTAGCTCCATGGGCGGGGCCAACAAGCTCCATCCCGAGTGCCTCCGCTTTGCCGACATTTTCGATACGGTACGTGACCCCATGAGCCGCATCATGCGCAAAGAATGTAAGAAGCGCGGCATCAAGAGCCTACATGTACTGTTTAGCTGCGAGGAATCGGTTAAGACACAGCCCCGCGACCCTTCCAATATCCACGAGCGCACCGAGTTGGGCACCGCCAGTTTTATGCCGCCCATCATGGGTCAGATGATCGCCGGCGAGGTTATCCGCCAGATCAGCGGGCGCGGCACCGAGCGCGTACGCGCCGACGGCCAACGCCTGGACTAGCAGGATGTCCTGCGATGGAACCGCAATTCTTTGACACGCATTGTCATCTTGATTTGATGCTCGGCCCCGATGCTGCAGCCAGTGAGTCGGCGGCGTCGGGTCTGGGGCTCTTTGACTGCGGGGTCGACCCACGCGACTTTTCGGCCGCAAACGAGCGCGCCCGTCGCCTACCAGGCGTCATCGCTGGCGTTGGGCTCCACCCCTGGTGGCTCGCCGACGGCCGCTGCGGTCCTGCCGAAGTCGATCTGCTTTGCGAAGTTGCTGCCCAAGAGCGCTACATCGGCGAGGTGGGACTCGACTTTTCCGCACGCTTTGCCGGAAGTGAGCCGCTACAAATACAGGCATTTGACCGGCTCTGCGATACACTCGTGCAGCATCCTCTTACCGGGCGCGTGATATCAATTCACGCCGTTCGTTCGGCAGGAGCCGTACTGGACGTCCTCGAATCGCATGGACTACTCATCCCAAACCCCGACTCCCCCGTTATCATCTTCCACTGGTTTAGCGGCACTTCGGACGAACTCGTCCGCGCGCGTGATGCGGACTGTTATTTTTCCGTCAACGAACGCATGCTCGCGTCTAAACGAGGACGCGAATACGCACGACAGATTCCACTCGATCGTTTACTGCTCGAGACCGATGCACCAGCGGAGGCAAACACCGAAACAAGCGCACAGTCGCTTATCAGATCGCTCACAAGGACCTCGATGCGCATTGCCTCACTCAAAAACTGTGACGCTAAGCACATTGAGTCGGCAGTTTTAGCAAATGCGCGCTCTGTATTTGACCTTCGCGGTCGCGCGCGCAGACGTGGTGTAAGAGTGTCCTGAGGTCCGTCGCTGCAAGTCCCGATGTTACTCCTTCTTGAGACCGCGCTTCTCGACTATCTCG
>JAGZQO010000045.1 GCA_018382125.1 Collinsella sp. | reverse complement strand
ACGAGATAGTCGAGAAGCGCGGTCTCAAGAAGGAGTAACATCGGGACTTGCAGCGACGGACCTCAGGACACTCTTACACCACGTCTGCGCGCGCGACCATTTTGACTTGCTATCTGGCCTTATTAGTCCAAAATTGCTGCTACCAAATCGGTAACAGTACTCATATTTGATGTTTTTTGACCAGCAGGTCTCCCTGCCTTAGCAAATCTAAGGCAAAACGGGCTCCAGACCGCTGAATCATGCCGCATAGGACACGCCCACAGTCCGGAACCCGGTCCAAATTGAGTTATTGCGCCGCGTTAGCCCAAGACATCCGACAGGATCTCGATCAGACTGTCCACGTCGGCTTCCTCGCAGACGAGCGGCGGCAGGAAACGCAGCGTATGCGCACCTGTAGCGTTGATCACGGCACCGGCGGCCAGCGCGCGGGCAACAACATCATGCGCGTCGCCCGCGGCATCATCCAAATCACAGCCGAGCATCAAGCCGCGGCCACGTACCTCGGTCACGTGCGGCAGCTTGGCGAGCTTTGCCTCCATATAGGCACCCACCTTGGCAGCATGGTCGGCATAATCGCCACGCACAAGCGCGGAGAGCGTCGCGGCACACGCCGCGATGGCCAAGCAGCTACCGCCAAAGGTCGAGCCGTGGTCGCCCGGCTTAAACACGTCGGCAATCTCCTTCTTTGCCACGACGGCACCCATGGGCACGCCGTCGGCAATGCCCTTGGCAAGGCTCATGATGTCGGGCTCCACGCCATAGGTCTGGAACGCAAACGGCTTGCCGGAGCGGAAGATGCCGCACTGGACCTCGTCGGCGATAAGCACGGCGCCCACTTCGTGTGCCAGGTCGCGCGCTGCCGCCATAAACTCCTCGGTCATGGGGTGCACGCCACTCTCACCCTGGATCGGCTCGAGCATCACGGCACAAATCTCGCTCCCCAGCTGCTTAAAGATCGCACGCAGCTCGTCCACATCGTTGGGCGTGCAGGCCACAAAGCCACCCGGCAGCGGGCGGAAGCTGTCCTGCAGCCAATCCTGCATGGTGGCGGCAATGGTCTCGAGCGTACGGCCGTGGAAGCCGCCGCGCATGCACACGATGGTGTTGCCGCCATTACCGGCACGCTTGGCGTACAGGCGCGCGAGCTTCATCGAGCCCTCGTTGGCCTCGGCGCCAGAGTTGGCAAAGAAGGTCTCCCAAACCTGCTCATCCGCAGCCGGGGCACCAAGAGCAGCTGCCGTGGTCTCATCGCCGGCGGCAATGGCATCGGCAAGCACGCGCGCACCATCTACGTCGTCGTTAGCAAGCTTGGACAGCAGCGCCGCGACCTGTCCGCGCTGCTCGATGTAGAAGTAATTGGAGACATGCATGAGCTTTTTGGTCTGTGCCTCGAGCGCCGAGAGCACAGCCGGGTCGCCATGACCTAGGCTGCACACGCCGATGCCGGCAAGAAAGTCGAGGTACTCACGGCCATCGTCGCCGGTGAGCTTCATGCCGTGACCCTCGACAAACTCGACCGGAGAGCGGCCAAAGGTATGCATAACGTAATGGGATTCAAGCGATTGCTGAGCTGCAAGTGACATGAGATGCCTTTCGTTGGGCGCCAGACGGCGCGGGGCTATGGGTGCAGGAATGGGGCGGCTGCGGGTCAGCTAGACCGTCTGAAGCTTCTCGACCTCGTCAAGGTTCTCGGTCAGACGCGCAGCAAACGTCGAAAGCGGATGCGGATGCGTATCGAACTCGTAAGCCGTCTCGGTGGAATGGATCACGGTGCCGACGCCGGCATCGGTCAGCAGCTCCAGGAGCAGCGAATGCGGCGTCGTGCCATTGATGATGTGGGCTCGGAACACGCCAGCGGTAAGCGCGTCGACAGCCGCACGTAGCTTGGGAATCATGCCCTTATCGACCTCGCCGCCGTAGAGCATTTCGTTAACCTCGTCGAGCGTTAGGTTGGAGATAAGCGAGTCCTTGTCGCTAAAGTCCTTGTACAGGCCATCGACATCGGTCAAAAAGATCGCCTTATGCGCATGGAGCGCCGCGGCAACGGCACCGGCGGCGGTGTCGGCGTTGATGTTGAAGAAACCGCCGTCCTCCCCCGCCGCGACGGTAGCGATGACGGGGATGTACTCGCTATCGAGTAAGCGCTCGATATAGTCGGTGTTGACGTGCATCACTTTGCCCACGCGACCGAGCTCGGGGTCGAGCGGCTCGGCGATGAGCGTGCCGGCATCGCTGCCCGACACGCCCACGGCCAGGTTGCCGTGGTGGTTGATGGCAGCAACCAGCTCCTGGTTAACCTTGCCGCCCAGCACCTCGCGCACGATATCCATAGTCGCCGGCGTGGTCACGCGCTGGCCGTTCTTAAACTCGACGGGAATATCGTAATGGCTCAGCGCCTCGTTGATAGCCTTGCCGCCGCCGTGCACGATGACGGGGCGCATACCGATGATCTTGAGCAAAACGATGTCGCTCATCACGTCGCGGCGCAGCTGCTCATCAACCATGGCGGCTCCGCCATATTTGATAACAACCGTCTTGCCGGTCAGGTTCTTAATCCACGGCAGCGCTTCGAACAGCAGCTGCGCGGTTGCTTCGTTGGATTCGCTCGAACGACAATCGCGTGCGAATTTCATAATCTGCCTCGTCTTTCGTATCGTTATCGCGCCGTGCTCCGCTGTCCGCAATCGCGGCAAGATGCGCAGCGTGCCTGGAATCTAGGAACGGTAGTCGCCGTTGATGGAGATGTATTCATGCGTGAGGTCGCAGGTCCACACGGTCGTTGCCGCGTCGCCTGCGCCCAGGTCGGCCGAGATCACGATCTCGGGCGCCTCGAAACGTCGTAGAGCCTCGTCCTCGTCAAAGCGAACAGTCAGACCGTCGCGACAGACGGGCATGCCCATCATGTCGATGGAAACGTCTTCCTGATTAAACTTCACGCCGCACTTGCCAAGCGCCATGGCAACGCGGCCCCAGTTGCAGTCGTGGCCGGCGATGCAGGTCTTAACGAGCGGCGAGTTGGCAACGGCACGAGCGGCGATATCAGCTTCCTCGTCGTTGGCGGCTCCGGTAACGTTGACCGTAACAAGCTTGGATGCGCCCTCACCATCGGCGGCGATATTGCGCGCCAGGCTCTCGCACACCTCGTGCACGGCAAATGCCAACTCGTCGAAGGCATCGGAGCCCTCGACGATAGGCTCGGCATCTGCGGCAGCGGCGCCGGAGGCAAGCATGATGCAGGTGTCGTTGGTCGAGGTGTCGGAATCGACCGTTACCTTGTTAAAGGTCTGCTTGACGGTCGAGAGCAGCAGGGCATGAAGTGCCGCAGGCTCGACGGGGGCATCGGTGGTGATAACTGCGATCATGGTGGCCATATTGGGCATGATCATGCCCGAGCCCTTGCACATGCCGCCTACCGTATAGACATTACCCGCATGACCCGCAGCCTCGCTGACGTAGGACACGGCGTACTCCTTGGAGTGCGTGTCGGTCGTCATGATGGCGCGAGCGGCATCGGCGCCACCGTGGGCGGAGAGCGCCTCGTAGGCAGCAGGAATGGCGGTCTCAAACGTGTCGATCGGCAGAATCTGGCCAATCACACCCGTGGAGGCAACCAGGATCTGCTGGGGTTCGCAGCCGATAACCTGCGATGCGATGCTGCACGTCTCGCGCGCGCATGCAAGGCCGGTCTCACCCGTGGCGGCGTTAGCATTGCCAGAGTTGATCGAAACGCCGGCGATGATTCCGTAGCCCTTGTCGGCACCGCCCAGGTTGGCACGGCTCACCTGCACGGGCGCCGCGCAAAAGCGATTGGTGGTAAACACGCCGGCACCGGGACAGGGTTTATCGGGCACGACGAGCGCGTAATCCAGACGCTCGGGGTTCTTGCGGAACCCAGCGTGGATGCCTGCAGCCTTAAAACCAGCCGCAGCCGTAACGCCACCCTCGACGGCGCGAATCTTGATATCAAACAGCTCGGTATTCATCGTCTTTATGACTCCTTATGTCAAACAAAAAACGGACATCGGTTGGTGCGCCATGCCAGTCGTGATCATGAGACTAGCTTAAGAGTGGCGCCCCACTCGATGCCCGACTACCAAATCGTTAACAATCGAATGTGCTACACCGGGCACGCCACTGTGGGCAAGCCTCGTCGCTCGTCAAAGCCAAAGACGATATTGGCGCACTGGACCGCTTGGCCCGCAGCGCCCTTGCACAGATTGTCGATGGCGCCCGTCGCCACCAGCACGCCCGCGCGCTTGTTGAGCGCGAGGCCGATCTGGGCGGCGTTGGTGCCGACGACCGAAGCCGTCTTGGGCTGCTGGCCGGCGTCGAGTACGCACACGAAAGTGCGACCAGCGTAGAACTGCTTGTAATAGTCGACAACGTCCTCAAGAGCCAGGGAGTCGATGGCCTGCGGCGTGAGCGGCAGCGTCACCGTGGAGAGCAGGCCGCGCTTGAGCGGTGCCAGATGCGGGGTGAAGACGACGCGATCGGTCAGGCCAAGGATTTGCTCAATCTCGGGCGTGTGGCGATGCTTGCCCACGCCGTAGGCCTCCAAGTTCTCGTCGGCGCTGCAAAAATGCGTGCGAGCGTTGCAGGACTTGCCGGCACCCGTCACACCGCTGATGGCATCAACGATCACGGGGCCGCTCTGGGCAACCCAGCCAGCGCGCACGGCGGGAGCGGCGGCAAGGCTCGTTGCGGTGGGATAGCAACCGGCGCAGGCGACCAGCACGGACTTGCCAGCGGCATGGCTGGAAGCAGCGGTCTCTAAGTCCTGGCAGAACAGCTCGGGGAGGCCGAAAGCACGCGTCTTGAGCAGCTCGGGGCTCGTATGCGCGGCGGCATACCACGTCTCAAAGACGGACGCGTCGTTCAGGCGGTAGTCGGCCGAAAGATCAAAGCAGGAGACGCCCGATGCAAGCAGCGCGGGCACCTGTGCCATGGCAGCTGTGTGCGGCACGGCAAGAAAAACCGCATCGCAGCTCTTGAGCTCGGGGGCGTCATGCGTGGTGAAAACCAGATCGCTCACGCCAGCAAAGCTCGGATACACCGCGGACAGCGGCTGGCCGGCATCGGCGTTGGACGTAATGGCAACAAGTTCAAACTCGGGATGGCCGAGCACGAGGCGAATGAGCTCGGCTCCGGCATATCCAGCCGCGCCGACGATTCCAACCTTGAAAGACATATCAGACTCCTTGTCTGCGATTTATGCACCGATGCGCATTTCGCAGCGGTCGTTATGAAGTGGGTTGAAACTTTAGCACCAAAAGATGCATGAACACGTAAATGGCTTGCATATTCATGCATTGAAACATTCCCGACACATTCGCTTGAAGGAATTGACAAATGGAGCGGGCCCCGTATTGACCGGCGCTCCTAACGGCGCCGGGCAATACGGGGCCCGCCCATGCGAAAACCAAGTTGTTAGGATGAGCCAGCTGGCTAGAGTTCGACCGGCACCCATTCGTCGTGATTGCAGATAAAAGCCTCGGGATCCTCGACGCTAAAGAAGACAAGCGCGGGGTCGTTAGGCCCCTCATAGTGCTCGCCCAGGCGCTCTAGATGCTTCCACCCGGCTTCGCGCATTTCGTCTAAAGCCCGGTCATCCAAGCCGGCACGCCCACGCAAGATGAGCCAGCCATGGCCCGGCCACCAACTCGTGGCCTCAAAGCGCTGATTCTGCAGCAGCTCCTGCCACACATCTTTGGTGCGCGCCGTTACAAACCACAGTTTGCCGTCCTGAATCTGTGCAAACGAGAACGGACGCACATGTGGCTGTCCGTCCACGCTCGTCGCCAGATACCACGCCGGCACCGACGTCAGATACTCCAAAACCGTATTCAATCCGTCCACGTTTCCTCCTGTACTAGCTAGTTTGGGAACCTGGTTTGTGCGAGCTAGAGCTCCAGGCGCTCCTCGCTGCCGTCGATATCACAGAAGCGCGCGGCAATATTGCGGACCGAAAAGAAAGCAAGGCGGCCGTCGTTGGCACTCTCGTGTTCCTCGCCAATGCCCACCATGTGCTTAAAACCCGCTTGACGCACCTTGTCGCTCGCAACTGCGTCGTCCTCAAGTGCGGCCTCACCGGTCAACACGATCCAACATTCCCCCGGCTTCCAGCCCGAGAGCTCAAACTTGGGATTCGCGCTGAGCTCGGCCCACACATCCTTGTCGCGCGACGTGCAAAACCACAGTTTACCGTCATCGACCATGGCAAACGAAAACGGTCTCACGCGGGGCTGATGTCCGTCGGCCACATCGGTCGTGGCCAGATACCACGCCGGAATGCGCCTGAGATACGAACAGGCGCGCTCAAGCTGAGCCGTGCGGTCGTTGTCGGTCATAGGGACCCCTTTCTTGCGCTCGAATCGCGCCTAAACAAGTTGAAGATTGATGACGATGACGCAGATGAGCAGCAACGCCGTCACCACCGCCGCCAACGCATCGCCGCGGCCAAATGCAAGCGCATGCAGGCGCGTGCGGCCCTGCTCGCCGTGATAGCAGCGTGCATCCATGGCGGCAGACAGCGTCTCGGCATGGCGGAACACGCCCGTGAACAGCGGAATCGCCACACTGCCGAGCATACGCACGCCGCCGAGCGGACCGCCCGTCACGCGCGCGCCGCGGCTTGCCTGTGCATCGGCCGTCTGTTTCATCTCAGTGGCAAACTGCGGCATAAAGCGTAGCGCGATACCCATGATCATGCCGAGCTCGTGCGCAGGAAGTCCCACACGCGCAAACGGCGCGAGCAGGCGCTCAAAGCCCGCGGTGAGGTCGAGCGTCGGCGTGGTGAGTGTAATGGCGCTCATGCCGGCCATCATCAACGTCAGGCGGCACGCCATAAAGGCGGCAGAACGCAGTGAGCCCTCGCTTATCTGCAGAAAGCCGAGCTGCCACAGGATGCGCCCACTCTGATCGGTAAACAAGTTGAGCACCGCGACCACGACGACGATTGCCAGCAGCGGCGCCATCGACGACAAAACGCGACGAACCGGCACCCGAGACACGGCATAGGTCAGCACAACGAAAATTGCGACCGGGGCCAGTCCGCGGAAGCCACTGACCGTGAGCGTCGTGATCAGAAACACAAAGCCCAAGAGCAACTTGGTTCGCGGGTCCAGGCGGTGGATTGCACTATCGCCGGGATAGTAGCTGCCAAACGAAAACGCCTCCATCAGCAGTCCTCCTCTCGCACGACCGTCTTGGATTTAGCAATGTCCGCAACGTTAGAGGAACCGCCCGAGCGACCGATTAGCAGGTCCACCAACTCATCTGCCAGCGACTCAACCGTATAGAGGCCGTCAAAGCGCAGCGGCACGCCTGCCTTCGCAAGCGCCAGCGCCATGCGTTGGGCAGCGGGAACGCCCAAGCCGATCGACTTGAGCTCATCCGCATGCGCAAAAACCTGAGCGGGCGTGCCCTCGGCAAACACCGCGCCCTCGTTCATCACGACAATACGGTCGCAGCAATTGGCCAGGTCATCCATGCTGTGCGAAACCATGACAACGGTCAGGCCATCGCGGTGAAGTCGATCGATGAGTCCTAGGAAATCCCTGCGCGCAGCCGGATCGAGCCCCGCCATGGGTTCATCGAGCACCAGGACTTCGGGCTCCATGGCGAGCACGCCGGCGAATGCCACACGCCGTTGCTGACCGCCCGAAAGCTCAAAGGGACTCTTGTCGCCTATCGCGGCAAGGTCGAGGCCCACGCGTGAGAGCGATGACTCGACACGACGGTCGACTTCATCTTGCGGCAAGCCAAGGTTATGCGGACCAAACGCCACGTCCTGCGCCACGGTTTCGGCAAACAGCTGACGCTCAGGATATTGAAACACCACGCCGACCTTGGCCTTAACCGCGGCGGCGTCTTTCTTGTTTGACAGATCGAGCCCCAGCGCGCGAACGGATCCCTCCTGGGGGCGAATCAAACCGTTGAGATGCTGGACCAGCGTCGACTTACCCGAACCGGTATGACCTGCCAAGCCCAGGAACTCGCCGCGACGCACCGTCAGCGATACATCGCGCAGCGCCCACGGGCTGCTTGGGTCGTTTCCCCAGAGAGCCTGTTTGTTCGATTTGTCCGCAGTGGCCGAGCGCTTGTGCCAGCGGTGGCGCTCGCGCGGACTGAGCGAATAACTGTACGAAACATGGGATAGTTCGATGACGGGCTCCGACGCGTTGTCCTCGTTGTCTACCGGAACAGTGCCGTCAGCGATTTCCAACTGGGATGCGGAAGACTGTCCCGCGGTGTCTGCCCCACTTCGCTCGGCATAAGCCTGCGCAATCTCAGCGACCATATCCACCTCGCGCACCTGCGCATGAACAGGCACGCCCTTCGTACGAAGCGCCATGCCCAGACGACACGACTCCGGCATATCCAGGTTGAGCTGCGCAAGCTCATCCGCCCGCGTCAAAATTTCCTCGGGCGTACCGAGCATGGCAACGTGCCCCGCCCGAAACACCGCGACACGATCGGCCTCGGCGGCTTCTTCCATAAAGTGCGTAATCATCACGATGGTCATACCGCGAGCGTGCAACGCGCGGCAAGCCTTCATGAGGCCCTTACGTCCACGCGGATCGAGCATCGAGGAAGCCTCGTCCAAAATGAGAACGCGCGGTTCCATGGCAAGCACGCCGGCAAGCGCCACGCGTTGCTTTTGGCCACCCGAAAGCGCATGGGTCTCGTGGCGCTCAAAGCCCACCAGACCCACGGCCTTCAGCGCCTCGCGCACGCGCTGCGCGATCTGGGCCGATTCGACCCCTAAGTTCTCGGGACCAAACGCAACGTCGTCCTCGACAAGCGTCGCCACAAGCTGGTCGTCGGGATTCTGGAACACCATGCCAGCAGTCGAGCGGATGTCGTAGACCAGCTCGGGATCGGACGCGTCCATGCCGTTGACGCACACCGTTCCCGCATCGGGCTGCAGCAGCGCATTCAGATGCTTGGCAAACGTCGACTTGCCCGACCCATTGCCACCGAGGATGCAGAAAAACTCCCCGTCCTCGATGTTCAGATCGACACCGTCGAGTGCCGACACGGCACCGTCATAGCTAAAGGAAACGCCCCGACACTCAATCATGCGCGGCCTTTGACCTGGTCCTTTTTAGGCGTGATGAGGTTGGAGACTGCTTTATACACCACCAGCGTCAACACCGAGTTAAGCACGGTCTTGATAAGGTTGAACGGCAGCACGGCAGGAATCATGAGCGGGGCGATCACATCGACCGAGCCATACCAGAACCATACGCCAATGGTAAGGTTTGCGACCATAGACAGCGCCGTAGCGGCAATGACGCCGAGCACCAGGCCAATCACGGCACCCTTATAGGTATGCATCTTCTGGTAGACGATAGCCGCGGGCAGAATGTAGCCCAGCGTGGCAACCAGGTTCATAAGCGCGCCGACCCAGTCACCCGTGGTGAGCGCATGGATAACGATCGCCATGGCGGCAACAGCGGTACCGGCGCCGGGACCATACGCAAATCCACACACCATCGCTGGCACCAGCGACGGGTCATACGTCAAAAACGGCGCCGAAGGAAGGATGGGCAGCTGCACATACATAAACAGGGCGCCCAAGGCGCACATCAACGCCATGGTAACGAGCTGTTTGGTGCTCCACCTATTCGTGTTCTCAAAATGGATATGCTGCGACTGTTCAGACATAAGATCACCTGCCTCTTTCATCCGGACTCTAACCGTTGGTACTGGGATCTCACCAGTTCAGCCGGCATGCGAACCAACACACGCACGGGTCGCGGACTCATCGGCTCGGTCGCAGACGCTTCGCCTGCACCACGGCACCCCTTTGGCACCGCCCGATTTACCGCCAGTGGGGAATTTCACCCCGCCCTGAAACAGCACTTGCAAGTGTAGCACGAGCAATCGCTCGCGCAAGTATGCCGAGGGTAATTTGTGGCGGGGATCAGTTGCCGCAACAACCACGTTCCCCACCCATCCCAAAGTAGCGCGCCTTTCGCGCAAAGCGCGAAACAGCGAAGGGACACGTACTCCTATCGACCACGTCCTTCTACGCCCGCCGACCTCAAGGCCGTAAACGCAGGGAATCCGGGGGCGTGACGGGGGCTCACTGATATTTTCTGTATTGAAGACGTCGATGATGCACCCGTATACCATTGACGTCGACACCATCAGATGCGGACCGCGCGGTGACCCCACATTCCGCTGGCGCCCACAGGGCTGCCCTCGTTTCCTGACATGTCCCGCGCGGGCCGCGGCGAGCCGAGACCGCCGCATGACCTAATAGGAGCATGGAGCGATACCGCGGACCCGAACAACCGCATTCTATCGCGCCCCGTCAGTGTGCCGTCTGCCCGGTCCAGGCGAGCACGGAAAGAACGGAGCGAGACATGCAAAACGAATCGACACCCGGCGCCCGCGGGCCGGTCTTCTGCGGGGTCGACACCCACGCCGACTCGCACTGGCTGTGCGTCCTGGACTGGAGGGGCCGCAGGGTCCTGTCCCGCCAGCTCCCCGCCGACGCGGCGGGCTACGAGGCGCTCGCCGGGGCGATCGCCGCGGCCGGGGAGCCGGCCTGCATCGCGATGGAGGGGACGTCGTCCTACGGGGCGGGCCTCGCCAGGCACCTCGCGTCGCTGGGGATGCCCGTGCGCGAGGCGCTCTCCCCGGCGAGGATGCAGAGGAGGCGCCCGGGGCAGGGAAAGTGCGACGAGGCGGACGCGGAGAGGGCCGCCCGCGCGGCGATGTCCGGCTCAAGGCTCGGGACCCCCAAGAGCCAGGACGGGTGGGTCGACGGGGTGCGCTGCATGCTCGCGGCGCGCTCCGGGGCGGTGAAGGCGCGGACCTCGGCGATCAACACCGCGAGGTCGCTGCTCACCACCGCGCCGGAAGGGCTCAGGTCGAGGTTCCGCGGCATGGGAGGGCCGAGGCTGATGGAGGAGCTCCCCTCCGTGCGCGCCGAGGGCGCGCTGGGCGCCGCGCTCGGCGCGCTGGCGGACCTGTGGGCGGCGGCGCGCGACGCGGCGCTCGACATGGAGCGCGCGATCGAGGCGTCCCTGGAGGAGAACTGCCCCGCGCTGCTGGCGATGTACGGGTGCGGGCCCGTGAGCGCGGCCAAGCTCGCGGTCGCGGCCGGGGACAACCCGGGCAGGCTGCGCTCCGAGGCGTCGTTCGCGGCGATATGCGGCGCCTGCCCCATCCCCGCCTCGAGCGGCAAGACCGTGAGGCACAGGCTCAACAGGGGCGGCGACCGGCAGGCGAACAGCGCGCTGCACGAGATCGCGAGGCAGAGGGTCATGCGCGACCCCGAGACCGCCGAGTACGCCGAGAGGGCCAGGGCGCGGGGAAAGAGCGACAGGGAGGTCATGAGGTGCCTCAAGCGCTACGTGGCCAGGGAGGCGTACCGGGCGCTGATGCGCCCGCA
>JAGZQO010000044.1 GCA_018382125.1 Collinsella sp. | reverse complement strand
GAAGTTCAACAACAAGACCAACGGCATCTCGCACCGTCGCTTCTTTGCCGAGGCCAACCCCACCTACGCCAAGCTCGTGACCGAGGCCATTGGCGACGGCTGGCTGAAGAACGCCTTTGAGCTGGAGAAACTCAAAGAGTTCCAGAACGATACCGAGTTCCTGAAGGCCGTGGGTGCCTCCAAGCGCGCAAACAAGGAGCGTCTTGCCGCCTACGTTAAGGCCGAGACCGGTCTGGTCATTGACCCCAACACCGTCTTCGATGTTCAGGTAAAGCGCTTCCACGCCTACAAGCGCCAGCTCATGAACATCATGAAGGTGATGGACATCTACAACCGTCGCATCGCCGATCCCAACTTCCACGTAACGCCGACGACCTTCATCTTTAGCGGCAAGGCTGCCTCGAGCTACACCTTTGCCAAGGAGACCATCCGCCTTATTAACTCCGTGGCCGACGTCATCAACAACGACCCGCGCGTCAACGAGGTCATGAAGGCCTGCTTTATCCCCAACTTCCGCGTGAGCAACGCCCAGCTCATCTACCCCGCCGCCGAGATCTCGGAGCAGATCTCCACGGCCGGCAAGGAGGCCTCGGGCACGTCCAACATGAAGCTCATGATGAACGGCGCCATTACGCTGGGCACCCTCGACGGCGCCAACATCGAGATCGCCGACCTGGCCGGTCGCGAGAACGAGGCCATCTTTGGTCTGACCGCCCCCGAGGTCGAGCAGCTCTGGGCGTCGAACAGCTACTTTGCGTGGGATACCCTCAACGGCGACCGCGAGCGCCTGGGCCGCGTGATGGACGAGCTCAAGGACAACACGTTTGCCGGCCTTTCGGGCAACTTCGAGAGCATCTACAACGAGCTCATGAACAACAACGACCCCGACCTGGTCATGGCAGACTTCCGCAGCTACGTGGATGCGTGGGAGAAACTCACGGGCAGCTATGGCGACCAGGAGACCTGGAACCGCAAGGCCCTGCTCAACACCGCCTCTAGCGGCTGGTTCTCGAGCGACCGCACCATTCGCGAGTACCGCGACGAGATCTGGCACGCGTAAAGGCGCGCGAGCTCCCCTATGCCAGCACGGCATTACTCGACGGGCGTGACGTTGCGCCGCGCCCGTCGCTAATGGGTTTAGGAACATCGATGACAGAAGGAGAAATCGATGAGTAAGAAAGAATGCATCGCGATGCTCCTCGCAGGAGGACAGGGCAGCCGATTGGGGGCACTCACCCAAAAGATCGCTAAACCGGCGGTTAGCTTTGGTGGCAAGTTCCGCATTATCGACTTTTCGCTGTCCAACTGCTCCAACTCGGGCATCGACACGGTGGGCGTTCTGACGCAGTACCGTCCCTACCTGCTGCATGCCTATGTGGGCTCCGGCGAGGCCTGGGATCTGGACAGCCGTGACGGCGGCGTATCGATCCTGCCGCCGTACGAGACGCAGACCGGCGGCGCATGGTATGCGGGCACGGCCGACGCCATTACGCAGAACCTCGACTACATCAAGGCCAACGACCCCAAGTACGTCCTGATTCTTTCGGGCGATCACCTGTATCGCATGGACTACCGCAAGATGCTCAAGACGCACATTGAGAACAACGCCGACCTCACGGTGAGCGTTATGCCCGTGCCGTGGGAGGAGGCCAGCCGCTTTGGCATCCTGACCACCGACCCCGAGGACGGCCGCATCACCAAGTTCACCGAGAAGCCCGATAAGCCCGATTCGAATCTCGCGTCCATGGGCATCTACATCTTCTCGGCCGACGTGCTGATCGAGGCGCTCGAAGAGGATGCTCTGGACCAGCGCTCGAGCCACGACTTTGGCAAGGACATCATCCCCAAGCTGCTCGGCGAGGGCAAGCGCCTGTACAGCTACGAGTTCCACGGCTTTTGGAAGGACGTCGGCACCATCGCCAGCTTCCACGAGACCTCGATGGACCTGCTGGGCAATAACCCCGAGTTCGATCTGTTCGACAAGCACTTCCCCATCATGTCCAACATCACCACGCGTCCGCCGCACTACATTGGCCCGGACGGCCGCCTGGACGACTGCCTGGTCTCCAACGGCTGCAAGATCTACGGCACCGCGCGCCACTCGATCCTTTCGACCGATGTCATCATCGAGGAGCGCGCTGTGGTCGAGGACTCCGTGCTGCTGCCGGGTGCGCACGTTAAGAGCGGTGCGCACATCTGCCGCGCTATTTTGGGCGAGAACTCCACGGTCGAAGAGGGCGTGAAGCTCGGCTCTGTCGATACCACCAAGGATACGGCCGTCGTTGGAAATGACGTCGTTATCGGGAAGGGGGAATGATCCGATGATCAATCGCAAGGCCATCGGTTATATCACCGCTAACTACTCTTCGACCTACGGCAGCGTGCTGCTCAAGGACCGCCCCATCGCGTCCGTTCCGTTTTTGGGCCGCTACCGCCTGATCGACTTTCCGCTGTCCAACATGATGAATGCCGGCATTAAGACCGTCGGCGTCGTCATGCCGGGCAACTACCGCTCGCTGATCGACCACGTGGGCTCGGGTAAGGACTGGGGCCTGGACCGCAAGAAGGGCGGCCTGTTCATGGTGCCCGGCAACGCGTATGGCACCACCAAGGGCGGCATGCGCTTCCTGCTGCGCGACATTATCTCCAACAAGACGCTGTTCCAGCGCTCGGACAAGCCCTATGTTGTGATGATGGGCACCAACATCATCTTTAACATGGACCTCAACACCATCATCGACGCGCACGAGAACTCCGGTGCCCAGATGACCGTGGTGTACTGCAAGGCCACGCGCAACGTCGATGACGAGACCAAGCTGCAGATCAACGAGAACGGCCGTCTGACGGGCGTGAGCGCCGGCGTCGTGTACGGCGACAACGCCTCTATGGACTGCTGCATCGTCAACCGCGAGACGCTACTCGAGATCATCGACCACTACCAGGCCGCCGACTATCTGGACCTGCTCGAGGCACTCCAGGGCGACTTTGGCAACATCGACGTGTGCAGCTACGAGTACAAGGGCGAGGTCGTGGGCGTGTTTAGCGAGAAGTCGCTGTATCGCCGCAGCATGGACCTGCTCGACCAGACCGTGGCCGACCAGCTCTTCGACCCCGAGCGCCCGATCCTGACCAAGGCCCACGACGTTCCGCCTTCGCGCTACGCGACTGGCAGCCACGCGTGCAACTCGATCATCTCGGCCGGCTGCATCATCAAGGGCACCGTGCGCAACTCGATCCTGTCTCGCGGCGTCGTGGTCGAGGAAGGCGCTTCGGTGACCAACTCGATCATCAACCAGAGCTGCATCATCAAGAGCGGCGCCCGCGTTGAGAACGCCATCCTGGACAAGAACAACGTGGTTCCCACCAACACCGAGCTTCGCGGCACGCCCGAGAACATCTTGGTGCTGGGCAAGGCTCCGTTAACTTCCGACACCACCATCGTACGTTAACGTTGGCACCGCAACATCGCTCGTAACATGCAGAATAGCCGCCCGGTTAGCGCCAGGCGGCTATTCTCGAATTGCAACATGGGAGACAATATGGCTGATTCCAGCAAGAAGATGCAAATCGTGTTTGCCTCGGCCGAGTGCGCACCGTTTGTGAAGACCGGTGGCCTGGGCGACGTGGCGGGCTCGCTGCCTGCGGCGCTTGTGCGCGCTGGCGCCGAAGTCATCGTGATGGTGCCCAAGTACGCCACTATCAAAGACGAGTACAAGGCGCAGATGGAGCACTTCTCCGACTTTTACGTGAGTCTGGGCTGGCGCAATGAGTACTGCGGACTCGAGAAGCTCGAGCACGACGGCGTCACCTATATGTTCATCGATAACGAGCGCTACTTTGCGCGCGACTATCCGTACGGCTTCTTTGACGACGGTGAGCGCTTCGCGTTCTTCTCCAAGGCCATCACCGAAAGCCTGCAGCACCTGCCGGCCGGCTTTGAGTGCGACATTCTGCACTGCAACGACTGGCAGACGGCGCTGGCGCCCGTGTTTTTGCGCGAGTTCTACCAGGGCCTGCCGCTGTACGACCGCGTCAAGACCGTGTTCTCGATCCATAACGTGGCGTTCCAGGGCCAGTTTAGCGACACCGTGATGGAGGACATCCTGGGCGTGGCGCATATTCCGGCGGCCGCCTCGCAGCTGCGTTGCGACGCCTGCAGCATCAACTACATGCTGGGCGCGCTGCGCTATGCCGACGCCATCACTACGGTGAGCCCCACCTATGCCAACGAGATCCAGACGCCCGAATTTGGCGAGGGCCTGGACGGCGTGCTGCGCGAGCGCTCCTATGCGCTGCAGGGCATCCTCAACGGCATTGACGTGGCGGCCTTTGACCCGGCAACCGACAAGCGCATTGCCGCCAACTACACGGTTGACGACCGTTCCGGCAAGGCCGTGTGCAAGGCCAAGCTGCAGGAAGAGCTGGGGCTCGAGGTTCGCGACGACCGCCCGCTCATGGTGATGGTCACGCGTCTGACGCGCCAGAAGGGCATGGACCTGGTCATGTACGCGCTCGACCGCATCTTGGCCGGCGGCGTGCAGGTGGCGGTGCTGGGCACCGGCGACCGCGACTACGAGGACGGCCTGCGCTACTTCCAGGACAAGTACCCCGGCACCATGGCCGCACGCATCGAGTTTGACCCGGCGCTGTCGCAGCGCATGTACGCCGCCGCCGACATGTTCCTGATGCCTTCGAAGTTTGAGCCCTGCGGCCTGTCGCAGATCATCGCCATGCGCTACGGCACCCTGCCCATCGTGCGCGAGACCGGTGGCCTGAAGGACACCGTGCAGCCGTACAACGAGTTTACCGGCGAGGGCACGGGCTTCTCGTTTACCAACTTTAACGGCGACGAGATGGGCGATGCCGTGTTCCGCGCGGCACGCTTGTTCTGGGACAACCGCGATGCCTGGAACCAGCTGGTCACGCAGGCCATGAGCCAGGACTTTAGCTGGACGCGCTCGGCCGATAAGTATCTGGACCTGTACTTCTTTATGCATCCGGAGATTGAGAGACCGGCGTCTGTTGTCGACGAGCCTGAGGCTGCAGCTGAGCCGGAGTCCAAGGCCGAGGAGAAGCCGGTTGAAGCTGAGCCCGCAAAGGCCGAGCCTGAGGTGAAGGCTGAGGTTGCTCCTGAGGCAAAGGCTGAGGTCAAGCCCGCTGCAAAGCCCGCAGCTAAGAAGACCACGACCCGCAAGACGACCACTAAGAAGGTTACGACGACCAAGTCTGCCGCGACTAAAACAACGGCTGCCAAGGCAACGACCACGCGCAAGCGCACGACCGCCGCTGCCAAGAAGGCCGCCGAAGCCGAGGCTGCTCCCGAGGTAAAGGCCGAGGTCGCTAAGGCCAAGCCGGCCACCAAGGCTCCGGCAAAGACTGCTGCCAAGAAGACAACGGCAGCCAAGAAGACCACGGCAACGAAGTTGACGACCACGAAGGCCGCCACGACCAAGTCAGCCGCAAAGCCGGCAGCCAAGGTCGAGGAGACGCCTGCAGAGTCCAAGGCGGAGGTAACCGTCGAGACCAAGCCCGCCGCCAAGACCACCACGCGAAAGCGCACGACGACGGCCAAGAAGACCACGGCAAAGACCACGACTCCCAAGGCAGAGACTAAGCCAGCTGCTGCCAAAGAGGAGCCCAAGGCCGAGGTAAAGACTAAGCCGGCGCCGAAGGCCGCTGAGGTCAAGGCCGCACCGAAGGCAGAGACTAAGCCCGAGCCTGCCAAGGAGACCCCGGTCTCCCCCGCCGCTCCGGCAGAGAAAAAGGCCCCGTCCAAGAAGACGTCCGTCCGCAAGGCAACGGCCACCCGCAAGCGCCGCTAGCCCACAGACGATCCAAAACCTAATCAAACCCTATGCAAGGGGCGCTCCAACCGGGCGCCCCTTCTCTGTAGGTAGTTGGTAAAACGATTTTCTAGGACAACCGTTCGCCGATGGTAAACGGATGTTGTTTATACAGCCTGTGTACAACAGATATACTTACATCCTGTGCGTAAAGCCCATGGCCCGCAGGCCGTGATTCTATTGAACTGGACCGTATTATGAGATTGATTCACAACAGCCGTCTGCCGCAGTTTCGTACTCCGTTTGGCGCTGTGACCACTGGAACTTCCGTTTCGCTATCGGTGATTTTGGAGGATGCCGACCCCAACCAGGCAACGCTTACCCTGCGTACCTGGGTCGATGAAATCGGTGAGTCTCTGTATCCCATGACGCACGAGGGCGACGGCATATTTACCGTAGAGCTTGAGTGCACCGAGCCCTGTCTTATTTGGTACAGCTTTATCTGCAACATCGAGGGCCAGCCCGAGGTCCGCTTGGGTGCACCGCAGGGTCGCACCGGTGGCGAGGGTGTGACCTACGATTACGCCGAGGTCCCGTCGTTCCAGATTACCGTCTACAAGCATCGCGAGAACCGTCCCACCTGGTACGAGCGGGGCATGGTCTACCAGATCTTCCCCGACCGCTATGCCCGCGACGAAAACTGGCGCGAGCGAACGCTGGCCGAAGTTGAAAAACCGCGCAACGGAATCCAGCGCCGCATGGTCGAGGACTGGAACGAACCGCCCGAGTACGAGCGTGCCGAAGACGGCTCCATCAAGACCTGGGATTTTTACGGCGGCTCGCTCAAGGGTATCCAGAATGACCTGCCTCGCATCGCCGAACTGGGCTTTACAGCCATCTACCTCAACCCCATTTTTGAAGCCGCGAGCAACCACCGCTACGACACCGCCGATTACACCAAGATCGATCCGATTCTGGGCACCGAGCAGGACTTTACTGAGCTGTGCGAGGCGGCCGAGAAGCTGGGCATTTCCATCATTCTGGACGGTGTGTTCAACCACACGGGCGACGATTCGATCTACTTTAACCGCTACGGCAACTATCCCGGTGTCGGCGCGTGGCAGAGCGAGGACTCTCCGTGGCGTGATGCGTTTTATTTCCACGAGGACGGCTCGTACGACTGCTGGTGGGGCGTGGGCAATATGCCCGCCATCAATGAGAGCTCCGAACTGGTACGCGAGCGGATTCTGGGCAAGGACGGTATCATCCGCAAATGGCTGCGCGCCGGTGCCCATGGCTGGCGCCTCGATGTGGCCGACGAGCTTTCCGATGACTTCCTGACCGAGATCAAAAAGGCCGTGCTCGCCGAGAAGCCCGACGCGCTGCTGCTCGGCGAGGTCTGGGAAGATGCCTCCAACAAGATCAGCTACGGCCATCTGCGTCGCTATCTACAAGGCTCCGAGCTCGACTCGGCCATGGATTACCCCTTCCGCGACATGGTCATCGGCTTTTTGATGGGCTACAAAAACGCCTACCAGGCAGCCGAGGATATCGAGACCCTGCGCGAGAACTACCCGCGCGAGGGATTATCCTGCGCGCTCAATCTGCTGTCGAGCCACGACCGCCCGCGCATTATCTCGGTGCTCGGCGGTGGCCCCGACGAGTCGCAGCTGCCCGAGAGTGAGCGCAGCAAATGGCGCCTGGACGAGAACTCCATGGGCCTGGCCAAGAGCCGCTTTTGGCTGGCGACGCTCATGCAGATGACGTTCCCGGGCGTTCCCTCAATCTATTACGGTGACGAGTACGGCTTGGAGGGACTCACCGATCCGGGTAATCGCCGCACCTTGCCGACCAAGGAAGACCTGCACGACTTCGATACGTTCGCAATCGTCAAGAACGCATCTGCTGTGCGCCGCGCGCTGCCGTTTATGATCGACGGTGAAATCAAGGCCTTTGCGCTCAATGACGAGGTGCTGGCCTACAACCGTACCGGTAAAGACGGCGAGTCCGCGACCGTCATCATCAACCGCAGCCTGCGCAACTCGCATCGTGTGACGATTCCGGCGCTCGACGAATGTGCAAGTGACGTGATCAGCGGTCATGAGTGCGAGATCCACAACGGCACGGTCACGCTCGACCTGTACCCGCTCGGTTCGTCGATCATCTATCACCACGCCGAGCAGCGCCTGCAGGAGCCGCTCGATCACGGTGCGGGTGTTGTATGCCATATCACATCAGTGCCGACCGACGACGGCGAGCCCGGTACGATCGGCGCGCCCACGCGTCGTTTTATCGACCATCTGGCCGCCATGGGCATGCGCTACTGGCAGGTTCTCCCCGTCAACCCCACGGACTTCTTCCGCTCCCCTTACGCCGGTCCTTCGGCCTTTGCAGGCAATATCGACCTGCTGCCCGAAAGCCACGAGGAGCTGGCAGCCGACTTTGAGACCTGGAAGGCCCGCGGAGGCGAGGATGCCGATCCGCTGTACACCGCGTTTAAACATCGCAATGCCGATTGGCTCGAGAAGTACTGCGTCTACATGGCCGTCAAAAAGTACTTTGAGGGCGAGTCTCGCCACAATTGGCCGGCAGATGTCGCTCGCTACAACGAGCATCTAATCGACGACAAGCGCTTCCACAACGAGGCCGAGCTTCAGGCGTACATGCAGTACCGCTTTGACCTCGCTTGGTGTGAGCTCATGAACTATGCGCACAAGAAGGGCATCGAGGTCATCGGCGATATTCCTATGTACGTGTCCGACGATTCGGCAGACGCGTGGAGCGAACCCGAGAACTTCTGGCTGTCCGATAACGGCAAGGCGATTGAGATTTCCGGCGCGCCGCCCGACAACTTTGCGCCCGAGGGCCAGATGTGGGGCAACCCGACGTTCCGCTGGGACCACATGAAGCAGAACGGCTATAGTTGGTGGATGGATCGCCTGCGCCGCGCGTTCTCGCTCTACGACCGCGTGCGTCTGGATCACTTCCTGGGATTCCACAGCTATTACAGCATTCCCGCGGGCAAGGCATGCGCCGACGGCCGCTGGCTGGCGGGCCCGGGCAAGGACCTGTTCCAGACCGCCTATGACGAACTGGGTCCGCTCAACTTTATCGCTGAGGACTTGGGCTATCTGACGCCCGGTGTTCGTGCCATGGCATCGACCTGCGGTTTCCCCGGCATGGACGTACTGGAGTTTAGCGACTACGACGTTCGTTGCGGTGTGCATCCCACGCCCGGCAAGATTCTGTACACCTCGACGCACGATACGTCGACGCTGGCCGGTTGGTGCACCCGTACCTTTGCGGGCGGCGATGAACCGAGCGGTGTTGAGGTGGCGGCCAAGCTGATGAGCGACGCGCTGGCAAGCGACGCTCCCCTGGTGATGATGCCACTGCAGGATGTCCTGGGGCTTGGCGACGACGCGCGCATGAACGTTCCGGGCGTGGCCACGGGCAACTGGACCTGGCAGGCTGACGAGGCGGACATTGCAGCCGCCGAGAACAAAACCGCACAGCTCCTGCGCAACAACCATAGATTCTGGGGTGAAGCGTGATAAAACCCCCGATATAGGGTACAGTTACAGACGTTTGAATTTATGCGGGCAGAGTAATCTGCCCGCTTTGTGCTGAAAAGGAAGTATTATGGCGCGCTACGATTACAAGTGCTCGAGCTGCGGCAACGTGTTTGAGGTTGAGCATCCCATGTCCGAGACTCCCGAGGTCGTGTGCCCCAGCTGCGGTGCCCCGGCGGCCAAGACGTTCTCGGCCAGCGGCATTAAATTTGAGGGCAGCGGTTTCTACAACACCGATCAACGAAGCGGCGGCTCCAGTACCAACGCCACCAGTGGCTGCTGCGCCAACTGCCCGCATAGCCACTAGGAACCAAGCAGCCCCGCGACCAAAACCGATCGCGGGGCTATTTCTTTGCTCTATGGGTAGTTAATTAAGCTACCCAGGTTTCCTTGTGAGTTGCGGTGAAATAAGGACTGTTTGGCGGGCAGAAGCGGCTTTTCATTCCCTATTTCACCGCAACTTAGTCGTTACTTGTGGACCAGTCTGGCGCAGAAGTGGCCGTCGTAGGAGTCGGCGTTTACCGGCACGCTTTGGAAGAGGCCTCGATCGTTCTGGCGTACGGATACGAGCTTCTTGGCCTGATCGAACTCGGGGAGTTGCAGAATCTGTGCCTCGGAAAGCGGTGCCACGCTAAAGCCGGCACCCTCGGGAGAAGCAAGGAACGCGTCCACCACCTGCGTGTTCTCCTCGTCGAAGACGGAGCACGTCGCATAGATGAGCTCGCCGCCGGCAGCCACGCGCGCGGCGGCTTCCTTGAGCATCGACAGCTGCAGTTTGGGCAGCTCAACCGTCACATCCTTTTCGGTCAGACGCCACGGAATCTCGGGATGACGACGCATGGTTCCGGTGCCCGAGCACGGCGCATCGATAAAGACCGTGTCGAATTTAACCGGCTCGCCAAGCATGGCATCAAACGATGTGAGCACCTCATCAAGCTCGCAGGCATCGCCCGAAACCGTACGAACGCCCTGAATACCCGCCTTGTGAAGGCGCGCGAGATCTAGGTCGCACTTACGGTCATGAAGATCAAGTGCCGTATGCAGACGCTCATAGCCGGCGCGCTTGGCCTGGCACATCATCACATAGGTCTTGGTACCGCGACCGGCGCCAATCTCAAGGCAGCTTCCAGGGCGCGTGGCAGCTGTGGCGATGAGCTGAGCGTTAAGGTCCGAGGCCACCGCGGCAGCACGCTCAAACACACCCGAAGCAACGGTAACCTGGGCATCAACCGGAGCATGGCAGCCCGGGAAGACAGGCGCGACGAGCTGCGAGATATACGGATCGGGCTTAGTCGCAAAGGCGTTCTCATGCAGGGCCAGCGGCGCGGGGGCCAGATTGCCGGCAAAGTTAAGCGCACCCTCGGGCGTGTCAAACGACGCCATAATACGAGCGCACAGCCAACGCGGCAGACCCATCAGGCGCGACAGACGAACCAAGCGTCGCTCAGACTCGTCTACATCGGACGCCGTGGCAAAGTCCTCAACGTTGTCCGCGACCTTATGCAGCACGGCATTGGCCAAACCGGCGGCAGACTTAGCTCCGCTGCGCACCAGCTCAACGCCCTGACTCACCGCAACGCGGCCAGGCGTATGCAGATAGAGCATCTCGAAGGCTGAGATACGAAGTGCCATGCGAACACGCGGCGCAACCTTTTTAGGCTTATCGAGAAACTGATCGAGCAGCTCGTCCAAAATACCCTGCGTAGCGGCCACACCCAGCGCCAAGCGGGCGGCAAAAGCGGAATCGCGCTGGTCAATAGCCTTGGCCGATGCGCGAGTGGACAGCACGTCACGCGCATACATGCCGCGGCGATCGGCCTCCATTAGCACATCGAGCGCAAGTTTGCGCGCGGGAGACAGCTTGCTCATGACAAAACACCCCAGATAAGATCGGCGCCTTGCAGCCCAGCAGCCCAAGCAGAAGCGGCCATGGCACGCTTGCCATCGGGCTTAACCTCGAGCAACTCAACCGGGCCATCGGAAAGACCAAGGTAGACGCGCTTGGCTTGAACGGCAACAGCGCCTTCGCCAAGCGACACATCAGCCGGCTCAGCATCGAGCACGCGAACCGACTTGCCGGCAATCAC
>JAGZQO010000043.1 GCA_018382125.1 Collinsella sp. | reverse complement strand
GCCTCACATGCCCACGCTCGAGTTCCCGGGCGATGGCGCGCAGCCGGTCAAGAAGATCTGCTTTAAGCTGCTTGCAGACGCTTACTGGGAGGAGTAGCGAGCTGCTCGGCTGAGCTGTTCGCCTGATGGCGTGATTTCCCTAGGGAAATCACGCCACGACCCCGCCAAGCGTGTTTTCCCTAGGGGAATCACGTTTGGCGGGGTTTTATGTTTATGAATAGGGGAACTGAAGCCGTGACGATGCTTGGGTTGGCGCACGCGCACTCAAATCGGCAACAACAAAGTAGATAAGCATTTGAAGAAATGCGATTGAAGCATAATGTAACTAGTATGAAATAGTGGATAGCTGGTACAAACCACCTTTCAAATATAGAATCGTTAGAAATCTATAGTTAAAAAGTAATTTACCAGCGGGTTTATATTTTGTTCATTAAAGCCGTTCATCGTCATTTGGCTACCGTTTACGGACCACTTCAGATTCTGACTACATAATTGCGTCAATGCGTCCATAATAGGCAAGGCGTTTAGCCGAGGGCCGAGGAACCGGCATCCGCGTCGTAGAGCACGAAGATCGGGAGTAGCATGCATTCGTTTAAGATCACCAATCAATTCCTACTTGATGATGAGCCGTTCACCATCTTGTCGGGGGCGATTCACTATATGCGTGTTCATCCGAGCGACTGGCACCACTCGCTCTATAACCTTAAGGCTCTTGGGTTTAATACGGTCGAAACGTATGTACCGTGGAATCTTCATGAGCCAAAGCCTGGCGTCTTCGATTTTTCTGGCTCAATCGATTTGGCGGCATTTCTTGATGAGGCAGCATCGCTCGGTCTGTATGCAATTGTTCGGCCCTCTCCGTTTATTTGTGCAGAATGGGAATTTGGCGGCATGCCAGCATGGCTGCTGCGCGAACATGATATGAGGCCGCGTAGCAGCGACCCCAAATTTCTTGCTCACGTTGCGCAGTACTACGACCATCTCATGCCGATACTCGTCTCGCGTCAGATTGACAAGGGCGGAAATATCATCATGATGCAGGTTGAAAACGAGTATGGATCATATTGCGAGGATAAGGACTATCTTCGCGCGATTCGTCGCCTTATGGTCGAGCGTGGGGTTTCCGTGCCCCTTTGTACTTCCGATGGCCCGTGGCGTGGGTGCCTTCGTGCCGGTACGCTCATTGACGATGATGTGTTGTGCACCGGCAACTTTGGTTCTCATGCAAAGGAGAACTTTGAGGCTCTTTCTGCTTTTCACAAGGAGCATGGAAAACAATGGCCTCTTATGTGCATGGAGTTGTGGGACGGCTGGTTCAATCGCTATGGGGAGAACGTCATCAGACGCGATCCCGAAGATCTTGCCTCTTGCGTTCGCGAGGTGCTCGAGCTTGGAGGATCTTTAAACCTCTACATGTTTCATGGAGGCACCAACTTTGGATTTATGAACGGATGTTCTGCACGCCATACGCATGACCTGCACCAGGTGACATCATATGACTACGATGCTCCATTGGACGAACAGGGCAACCCGACCGAGAAATACTTCGCAATTCAAAGGACAGTTCACGAGCTGTATCCCGATATCGCGCAAAGCAAGCCGTTAACAAAAAAGGCGTTTTCCATGCCCGATATTTCGGTGAGTGAGCGCGTAAGTCTCTTTAATGTGCTCGATATTCTTTCGGAGCCGATTGAAGCCCAATATCCTATGCCCATGGAAGAGATGGGTCAGTCGTATGGATATACGTTATATACCACGACTGTCGAGCGTGACCGTGCAGATGAAGAGCGTATTCGGGTTATTGACGCCCGCGACCGCGCTCAGGTGTTTGTGAACGGTGACAAGGTGGCGACGCAGTATCAGGAGCACATCGGGGAAGATATTCACTGCGTTCTTCCCTGTGAACACAACCGCCTGGATGTTCTGACCGAGGATATGGGTCGCGTCAATTATGGTCACAAATTGCTCGCTGATACGCAGCATAAGGGCATTAGGACAGGAGTTTGCGTTGATCTTCACTTTGTTACCGGTTGGGAGATGCGTTGTCTGCCACTCGATAACATCGATAATCTTGATTATTCCGCCGGCTGGGTAGAGGGGCAACCTTCCTTTTATCGCGCAAAGTTTGATATATCTGAGCCGGCTGATACCTTTATCGACACTACGGGTTTTGGAAAGGGTGTGGCATTCGTAAACGGAACGAACGTCGGACGTTTTTGGGATAAGGGTCCCATCATGACGCTCTATGTTCCGCACGGTTTATTACACCCTGGTACCAATGAACTCGTTATGTTCGAAACAGAGGGCGTGTATGATGCGAAAATCTCCCTTCGCTCTGAGCCCGTTATCCGTACACTTGAACAAGAAGGAGTTGAGTAGAAATGATTGTAGGCGCACGAATCGACTTTCGCTTGATTCACGGACAGGTGGCAAACCTCTGGTCTAACGCCCGTCAGGTAAGCCGCTTCATGGTAGTTGACGACGAGGTATCGCAAGATGCTACCCAAAAGCAGGTTCTTCGCATGGCTTGCCCGGCAACTGTGAAGTTGTCCGTGCTTCCTGTCGACAAGGCCGCTGCCAACATCACTGCTGGCAAATATGATGCGCAACGTCTCTTCATTGTTGCGAAAAAGCCTGAGGTCTACGTTCGACTTTTGGAACAAGGTGTTAAGCTTGAGCAGCTCATCGTCGGTAATATGACGACAATGGAGCCGGTCAAGAAGCTGAATCGCAACATTAGTTGCGACCAGGGGGACCTTGACGCATTTGCCAAACTCAAGGCCGATAATCTTCCTATTGTCATTCAGCTGACGCCGCAGGATAACCCAGAGGCTCTCACGCTCTAGTCGAATTAACGCTAGGCCGTGAAGGGGGATGCACGGTTTATATAAGCGTATTGGTATTGTAGAAACTGTTACACCTTAAATAAGGAGTTAACCATGATTGCTTGGTGGCAGATTCTTCTGTTAACCCTGTATGCGGGTTATCAGATTCTGGATGAGCTGAACTGGTACACCTGTGCCGGCTCAGCCGTCTTCTCTGGTATGATTACCGGTTTGATTATGGGTGACCTACAGACTGGCCTGTTTATCGGCGGCAGCATGCAGCTCACCGTCCTGGGCGTTGGTACCTTTGGCGGCGCCTCTCGTATCGATGCCAACTCCGGCACTCTGGTCGCCACGGCCTTTGCCGTGGGCGCGGGCATGAATCCCGAGACGGCTCTTGCCGCTATCGGCGTACCTGTCGCTGCCATTCTCGTTTACACCGATATCGCCGGTCGTTTCGCCAACACGTTCTTCGGTCACATGTGCGATGCCGATATCGAGAAGATGAACTGGGGCGCCTACAACGTACACTACTTGCTCGGTGCCGTTTCCTGGATGTTGTCCCGCATGATTCCGGTCTTCCTGGCTCTCGCATTTGGCCAGGGCTTGGTCGATGGCATCACCACCGCCCTTAACGGCGACTTGAAGTGGCTGGGTGACGGTCTGTCTGTTGCTGGCGGTGCCTTGCCCGCCGTTGGCTTCGCCATCCTGCTCCGTTACCTGCCGGTCAAAAAGCACGTCGCCTACCTGCTGCTCGGCTTTGTAGTCGCCGCCCTGTTTGGTACGGCCTTCACGAGCATCATGAACCTCAACGCCAACATCGTCGCTGTGAACGGTGCGCTTGGTAAGGGCGCCGTGGATATGGTCGGTATGTTCAATAACATGTCGATGCTGGCGATCGCTATTATTGGCTTTGCTCTGTCTTTGCTGTACTACAAGAACAACCAGCGTCCCGTCGCTGCTGCTGGCGCTGCGGAGGGAGACGACGACGATGAGCTCTAATGAGAAACTCGCCAATGGCACCACTGGCTACAAGATTACCAAGGACGACCTTGCGCAGATCAACCGTCGTAACCTGCTTGGTTTCCAGGATGGTTGGAACTACGAGCGCATGCAACACTCTGGTTATCTCTGGATTATCCTGCCCACGCTGCGCAAGCTGTACGGTGACGGCACGCCGGAGCTAAAAGAAGCCTGCCGCGCCCAGTGCGCACCGTTCTTCAACACCTCAAACTTCCTCAACACGATCATCACCGGTATCGATTTGGCGATTGAGGAAGAGGAGGGCATTGAGGGCCTCGAGGCTGTTGCCGGTCTCAAGACTGGTCTCATGGGACCGCTGGCTTCCATCGGCGATTCCATCTTCGGTTCGCTGCTCCCGACCATTTTTGGCGCCCTGGCTGCCAATATGGCCATGAACGGCAACCCCTTGGGTATCTTCATCTGGGTCGCCGTTAACATCCTTGTTGACTGGTTCCGCTGCAAGCAGACCCACATGGCCTATGAGCAGGGTATGAAGCTCGTCACCACCATGAGCGACCGCCTGAACGCGTTGACCGACGCGGCCTCCGTAATGGGTGTCTTTATGGTCGGTGCCCTGGTCGCAACCAATGTCGGTATCGTCATTGCAGCGAAGCCTGTTATCGGTGGCGTTACCGTTGACTTGCAGAATATCTGCAATATGATTTGCCCCAAGCTGGTTCCTGCCGCGCTCGTCGGCTTCGTATACTGGCTCCTTGGTAAGAAGGGCATGACCTCGACGAAGGCTATCTTTATCGTCTTGGTTCTGTCCATTGCCTTGGGTGCATTCGGTATCATTTGCAAGGGCTAAGTACCCCATATTGTCGCGACATTTGATCCTCAATTAAGATGTGGCGCACACCTCCAAGGCGACTTTATCGCCATATCCCCTGGAGTGTGCGCCTCTTTTGTTTTGTCGGACACCGCTGTTCATAGGCGGTTATGCAGTCATCGTGTTCGATTAATTCATTAAGGCTGCCTTGAAGGGAATATAGTGCAATGCCATTTTGGATTGTCCTGTTCATTTGTGTTGTCGTGGCTTATTTCGCTGTGACCGAAGGAGCGAAAAAATACTTCGATATGAAATTGCAGGTATTGTTTAACTTGGGCTTATACCAAGATTGCATAGACCTGCTCGATCGCAAACTAGCGCGTATAGTAATGTCTACGTATAAGCAGTATTACCTTCGTTTCACTATCTACGAAGCTGCTGATATGGACGCATATGCAGATCGAATGCTTGACCACTTGCTGGAGATGTCGTGCAGCGATAAGCAACGTCGACAGCTTGCGGTTCGCGCCTTTAATTTCTATATCAAGACGGGTGACCGCAAGCGGGCGGCGTCCATGTTGGAAGAGATGCGTCCCGTCGTGTCGAAGGGTATTTTGGCGGACAGTCAATTGACCTACGACATAGTCTTTCGCCGTCGGCATGATAAGATCGATGAGATGGAAGCCATGCTAGATACGAACGACCTTGGGTTACGCGGAAAGCTCTATCTGCTGCTCTCATATCAATATGAGAGTAGCGGGAACAAGAGCGAAGCACGTAGATATCGCAACCTTGAAAAGCAGCTTAGAGACGCTCACAGACCTCCCACGATAAAACAAAATACTCACTAAACTTTAATGATGCAGTGGTCGTAAGAGCCCTTTTGAGGGGTTCTATGGCTAGAGAAAGCGAACGGTAGAAAGGTAGATAGAATGATTGGATTTGTACTAACTGGTCACGGTCAGTTTGCACCTGGTTTGAAAAGCGCTGTGGATATGGTCGCCGGCGAACAGCCTAATTTTGAGGTAGTTCCTTTTGCGGGCTCGGAGGCGGTTACTTTTGGTGATGATTTGCGAACCTGCATTGCCAAGATGCGTCAAGCTTGTGATGGCGTATTGGTGTTTGTTGATTTGCTTGGCGGTACTCCGTTCAATCAAGCTATCCCAATGACGACTGAGCTCGATAACGTGACCGTTGTCACCGGAACAAATCTACCTATGTTGGTGGAGCTCGTTATGACGCGTGCGTTTGGAGACCCAACGCTTGATGAACTTGCCGAACGCGCACGGGTCGTTGGTCGTGAGGGAGTTGATCTCAAGAAACTCGAGAGTGCTGACATTGATGAAGACGATGAGATGTAGTGTCGCTATTAGCCCATTTATTGGACATGTTGGTGCGTTACCTGAAGGCTGAAGTATTGGTCAATTGCTCATTACGTGGAGAATATCATGACGTGCACGAGGCACAGACAACCGCTATATGACCAGCTCGTAGATATTCTGATCGAAAAAATTGATCATGAATATCAGCCAGGTGATTTGATTCCGTCCGAACGTGAGCTTGCCGAACGTTTCGGGCTTTCGCGGTCGACTGTCCGGCTTGCAATTCAGGAACTTGAGTATCTTGGTCGGATTGTGCGAAAACAAGGTCGCGGTACGTTTGTTGCCGATCGACTAGCTCAAGCAACAAATCTTACCCAATCGTACAGTTTTACTGAACAGATGAAAGCGATGGGCCGGCTGCCAGAAACAACCATCTTAGAGTTCTGTGAAATGGAAGCAGATAAAACGCTCTCGATGCAAATGGGGATTCATTTGGGTGAAAAGGTATTAAAACTCAAACGTTTACGAATGGCAGACGGTATACCTATGATGGTTGAGCGTAGCTATCTTCCAGCAAGGCTCTTTATTTCACTCAAGCGTCCTCTACTCGAACAAAAGCCCCTTTACGATGTTATTGAGCAGGATTATCAGCAGAAAATTCGAGTAGCGGATGAGGAGTTCTCTGCGGGTATAGCACGTCCATGTGACGCTCGGCTTCTAGGTATTAGTGAGGGTGCGCCAGTTCTGGACATAGTCCGAACTACTCACAACACCCAAAATGATGTTGTCGAGTTCACGCTTTCGGTGGCTCGCGCGGACAAGTTTAAGTACAGGATTTCTCATTATCGAGATACTCTGTGATCGGATACGAGTGTTAACGAAAGAAAAACAGCCTATGACTACTACCCGATTTAACTTTTCAGATTAAGTCTTTATATATCAGACAATTTAGTAAAGAAAGAGGTATTAGAAATGTTCGAGAAGAGTGTCGAGGAGCTCACCGAGCTCGGCGCCCAGATCACCACGGCCGAGATTGCTCAGCAGCCCGAGCTTTGGCGTGATACGCTCAACATCTATCGCGAGAACAAGGAGGCCATCGAGGCCTTCCTGGCCGAGGCTCGCGCTATGGGCGAGGGTCGTCTGTCCGTTGTCTTCACCGGTGCCGGTACGTCCGACTACGTTGGCGATACCTGCGCCCCGTACCTGCGTCACGCTGGCAACACTGATCTCTACGACTTTAAGCCCATCGCCACGACCGACATCGTGAGCGCCCCGCGCGACTTCCTGCGCGCCGAGGATCCCACGCTCGTGGTTTCCTTCGCCCGCTCTGGCAACAGCCCCGAGAGCCTTGCCGCCGTTGCCGTTGCCAAGGAGCTCGTCCACAACGTCAAGTTCCTCAACATCACCTGCGCTCCCGAGGGCAAGCTCGCCGTCGAGTCTGCCGATGATCCCAACGCGCTGACGCTGCTCATTCCGCGCGCCAACGACAAGGGCTTCGCCATGACCGGTTCTTATTCCTGCATGACCCTGCTCTCCACCCTTATTTTCGACACTGCTTCTGACGAGCAGAAGGCCGAGTGGGTCGAGACCATCGCCAAGATGGGCGAGGAGGTCATCTCCCGTGAGCCCGAGATCGCCGATTACCTGGCTGGCGACTTCAACCGCGTGACCTACTTGGGTTCTGGCTCCTTCGGTGGCCTTGCCCAGGAGAGCCAACTCAAGATCCTCGAGCTCGCTCACGGTCTGGTCGCTACTTCCTACGACACCTCCATGGGCTATCGTCACGGACCTAAGTCCTTCGTCGACGATAAGACGCTCGTCTTCGTGTTCGTCAACAACGACGCCTACACCCGTCAGTACGACATCGACATCCTCAACGAGATCGGTGGCGACGAGATCGCTCAGCACACCATCGCCGTTCAGCAGGAAGGTGCCACCGTCTATGAGGGTGAGTCCTTCACCTTTAAGGGCTACGAGGCACTTCCCGAGGGCTACCTTGCTCTGCCGTTCGTGATGTTTGCCCAGGCTATCAGCCTGCTCAACTCCGTGCGCGTGGGCAACACGCCCGATACGCCGAGCCCCACCGGCACGGTCAACCGCGTGGTTAAGGGCGTGACGATTCACCCCTTCACCGCTTAATCGCGTCCCCCTGTAAGGGCGCCCGTCCGCTCATAACGGCGGGCGGGCGCTTTTTGTTTTACGTGAGCTGGGTATAAGCATCACCACAGTCAACTGCTTTAAAGCGAGGAGTGCATATGAGCACGTACGCAATTAAGGCTGACAAGTTCTTCTTGCCGGCAGGTCCGCAACTGGGCGGCTATCTTATGGTCGAGGATGGCGTCTTTGGCGCCTGGCAGGCCGACGAGCCCTCTTGCGAGATTAAGGACTATACGGGATCGTGGATCGCACCGGGTATGGTCGATACTCACATCCATGGCTTCTACAACCACTCAACTACCGAGAACGATCCCGAGGGCATCGATATCAGCTCGACCGAGCTCGCCCGTCGCGGTACCACCAGCTGGCTGCCCACGACGTTCACCGATGGCGTCGAGCAGATCAAGGACGCCTGCGCCGCCATCGCTCAGGCGGACGAGGGCCGTGGCCCCGACTTCTGCGGTGCTCGCATTCAGGGCATCTACCTGGAGGGCCCCTTCTTTACCATGAAGCACGTGGGAGCGCAGAACCCCGCTTACCTGATCGATCCCTCCGAGGAGGTCTTCGATCAGTGGCAGGAGGCTGCGGGTGGTCGCATCGTTAAGAGCGCCATGGCGGCCGAGCGCGACGGTGCCGCTGCTTATGCGGCTGCTCTGAATGCCAAGGGAGTGGTGACCAGCATCGGTCACTCCGACGCCACCTACGATGAGTGCATCGCCGCCATCAACGCCGGCGCCAGCTGCTTTACGCATACCTATAACGGCCAGCGCGGGCTGCATCACCGTGAGCCCGGTGTCGTGGGTGCTGCCATGTCCACGCCCGAGACCTATGCCGAGATCATCTGTGACGGCAAGCACGTAAACCCTGCCGCCATCAAGGCGCTGCTGCAGGCAAAGGGCTGGCAGCACACGGTGCTCATCACCGACTGTCTGGGTTGCGGCGGCATGCCCGAGGGCAGCTACACCAGTGGCGGCATGGATGTCATCATGAAGGACAACCTGTGCTGGCTCGCCGACGGCAAGAGCATTGCCGGCTCGGTGCTCACGCTTGCCCAGGGCGTCAAGAACATCGTCGACTGGGGCATCGCCAGCGCCGATATCGCCATTCGTATGGCAACCGAGGTGCCGGCACGCTCTGCGCACATCGAGGATAAGTGCGGCAGCATCATGCCGGGTCGCGACGCCGACTTTGTCGTGTTCGACCATGAGCTCACCCTCGTCGAGACGTATGTTGGCGGTCAGAGCGTCGGCAACGCCTTTACCGAGTAACGATAGAAAAAACGGCGGGCCCGAATCTGCTCGGACCCGCCGTATGGGTTAAACGCTCAAAAGTACCTTCACAATTACAGCTTGTTAGCGATCTTCTTTGTCGTGCGCTTGACGCCGGCCACAAGACCTCCCGCAGGATGCTCCTTTTCGTAGGCTAGACGCTTCTCGCGCTTGGCGTACTCTTCGACGATGATGTCGCCATACTCGTCTTCGATCTTGTCGAAGAAGTCGATGGCGCCCTTAATTTCTTCAGCGGTCGGGTGCCCCTTTTGGACACCGCCGGTGAGTTTGAACGGCCCCCACGTATCAAAGCCGGGGCAGCCGTAGACCTCCATAAAGATGGCCTGCCTCATGCGGCAGATACCATCGATATCCTTGCCGTACCACTTGTTTTTGCCACCGTAGGTCATAAGGCCAAACACCTTGTTCTGCGGCTGCAGCACGTTCGTGAGCACGCGTGCCATATCTTTGTCGATCTCTGAGTAATAAATGCCCGTGGCGACGCCAATCAGATGGTATTCGTGCAGGTCGGGGTACTCGTTTTTGCCAAGCGCCTTGACGTCGAGGGTATCGATTTCGGGGTGTGCCTCAACGATGGCGTCCACGAGCTTTTTCGTATTGCCGTGATGGCGCGAGGCGTAGAGGATGATGGTTCGAATAAGAAGGCCTTTCAGCTGTAATTGCTTCAATGTCTGTATGGTACCCCGTTGCATGGCTGGGATACCGGACGCATCGATGAACGTGCGAGTTTGTCCTTTGGTCAGGGCCGAGACAGGTACTTGCGAGCAAAAGCAGTTGTTCGAAAGGATGGGCAATGGAATACGCTCTCTCCAACGATTCGATTTCTATTAAGGTGTCCACGGCCGGCGGCTCGTTTACCTCGATTGAGGCCGACGGTCGCGAGTATTTGTGGCAGGGCGATCCCGCCGTGTGGTCCGGCCAGGCGCCGATTTGCTTCCCGATTTGCGGAGGCTTGCGTGACAACAACGCCATGACGTTTGCCGGGCATCATGTAAAGCTCGCTCGCCACGGGTTTGCGCGCAAACAGGAGTGGAAGCTGCTGAGCCAGAGCGAGAACGAGCTGGCGATGTGCCTGGATTCGGAGGATAACGCGGCGCTGCTGAGCGATTATCCCTACCCGTTTAAGCTTGTCGCTCGTTATACGCTCGAGGACGCTGCTGTGCGCGTCTCCTATGAGGTGACCAACGAGGGTACCGAGGACATGCCGTTCTTTATCGGCGGTCATCCCGGCTTTAGGTGTCCGCTCGATGAGGGCGAGGCCTATACGGACTACGAGTTGCGCTTTGAGAAAGACGAGGCTGCGGAGCTTTGCACCGCTGTCCCTTCGACTGGCTTGATTGACGTGGCAAACCGCTCCAAGAGCCCCGTGGTGGGGAAGACGCTGCCTTTGTCACATGAGCTCTTCGATTTTGCGGAGACCATCTTTGACGTGCTCGAGAGCCGTCAGGTCACGCTTTCCAAAAAGGGCGAGGACAAGGGCGTCCGCCTGAGCTTCGAGGGCTTCCCATATCTCATTGTGTGGAGCAAGCCCGAGGGCGATTTTGTGGCGGTTGAGCCTTGGGGCGGTCTTTCGACCTGTTCCGATGAGGACGATGTGCTTGAGCATAAGCGCGGCTGCCTTGTCGCCAAGCCCAAGGAGACCGTCGTTCGCTCGTTCACGATTGAGATTCTGTAATTCCGTTTTGTCGACTCGTATCGCGAGGCACAAGGAGCCTGCGAGATAAGGAGCTAAAAATGATCCTCACCGTTACGATGAACCCGTCTGTCGATACGCGCTATCAGCTCGATGAGCTCGTCATCGACGACGTCAACCGTGTGACGCCCGAAAAGACCGCCGGCGGCAAGGGCCTCAACGTGGCCCGTGTCCTTGGTCAGTTGGGCGACGACGTTGTGGCAACCGGCCTGCTTGGTGGCCATATGGGCGCCTATATGGCCGAGCTCATGGACGCTAACGGCATTAAGAATGATTTTGTGCCCATCAAGGGCGAGACTCGCATTTGCCTCAACATCCTCCACGCCGGCAACCAGACCGAGCTGCTCGAGAGCGGCCCGACGATTGCCCCCGAGGAGCTCGATGCCTTTACCACCAAGTTTACCGAGCTTGCGAGCAAGGCCGATGTCGTTACCATCTCGGGTTCGCTGCCCCGCGGCGTCGAGGCGGACTACTACGCCAAGATCACGGGCATTGCCGAGAACGCCGGCGCCAAGGTGCTGCTCGATACCTCGGGTGCCTCGCTCGAGGCCGCCCTTAAGTCCGAAATTAAGCCCGAGCTGGTCAAGCCTAACCTGACCGAGATTAACGGCCTTCTGGGCACGAGCTTTACCACCGACGATGTGGACGAGCTCCGCGCCGCACTTGCCTCTGACGCCCGCTTCTCCGATATCCCTTGGGTCGTCGTGTCCATGGGTGCCGCCGGTTCCGTGGGCTTCCACAATGGTCGTGCGTTCCGCGCAAAGACGCCCGATATCCCTGCCGTTAACGCTACGGGCTCTGGCGATTCGACCATTGCCGGCTTCGCACATGCGATTGCTGCCGGAGCCGACGACGAGACGGTGCTGCGTACCGCCAACACCTGCGGCAAGCTCAATGCCATGGATCCCATGACTGGCCACTTGGTTATGGATCGTTGGGACGAGGTTTACAACGGCGTTGTCGTGACCGAGCTGTAGGAGCTTGTGCTGCGGCCCCGGCATCGGTTGCTAGCTCATGTCGACGACAAGTGCAGTAGCATTATGCCGGGGCGCGACGCCGACACTGTCGTGTTCAATCCCGACCTTACCCTGGTCGAGACGCATGTGGGTGGCAACAGCGTCGGTAATGCGTTTGCCGAGTAGCCGCCAAAGAAACGATCCGAGAGGGGATTTAGATGATTTACGGTGCATTGGGCGATATCGAGGAGTACCGCGGAATGCTCAAGGGCCTCGACGTGCTGATC
>JAGZQO010000042.1 GCA_018382125.1 Collinsella sp. | reverse complement strand
GACCAAGGCCGCCGGCGACATCGCCGTGGCCGGGTGCCCGCGCCACTACATCATGCGCTCCAGCTGGGTCATCGGCGAGGGCCGCAACTTCGTCAAGACGATGAAGGGCCTGTCCGACCGCGTCGCCGACCCCGAGGACGGGCTCGAGCAGGTCACGGTCGTCGACGACCAGCTGGGCCGCCTGACCTTCACGCGCGACATGGCCGAGGCCATCTTCCACGTGCTGGGGACGCACGCCCCCTACGGCACCTACGACTGCACCGGCTCCGGCACCGTCAAGTCCTGGGCCGATATCGCCCGCGCCGTCTTCGAGGCCGCCAACGGCAACGGCGACAGGGTCGTGCCGGTATCGACCGCCGACTACTACGCCGGCGCCGAGGGGCCCGTCGCCCCGCGCCCGGTCCACTCCGCGCTCGACCTGTCCAAGCTCGAGGCTGCCGGCTTCCACATGCCCGACTGGGAGGAAGAGCTGGGGGAGTACATCAAGACGCTCTAGCCGCTATTAACTTTTCGAGAGTAAAAGCCGCCGTTCTTTAACGGCGGCTTTTCTTGTTGGTGGCTATCTGCGCAGTGGTGCCAATAGTATTTTGCGGAAGATCTACCTCTCGCTTGGCATGGAAGTAGGGTGGCCGGGCTGGTCGTCGTAGGCGTATTTGCTGTACACGTTGACCTCCCACTGCTTTTTTTCGACCTTTGCTACAGAATCTAGGATGAAGCCGGTCGCAAGGCTCAGGCCGCACAGGAACATAAACGAGGCGGCGAGCATAGCGGTGGGGAAGCGCGGGACGAGGCCGGTCTGGAAATATTCGACAACGATGGGCATGCCCAGGGCGAGGCCGAATACCGCGAACAGAAGCGCAACGAGGCTGAAGAACTTCAGCGGGCGGTAGTCCTTGAACAGCGTGCCGATCATCGCAACGACTTTAATGCCGTCGCTCACGGTGTTGAGTTTGGACTCGGAACCCTCGGGACGGTCGCGGTACTCGATGGGCACATCTTTGATGCGCCAGCGGTGGTCGACGGCGTGGATCGAGAGCTCGGTTTCGATCTGAAAGCCCTCGGAAAGCACTGGGAAGGTTTTAACGAACGGGCGGCTCATGGCGCGGTAGCCTGTCATGACGTCATCGAAGCTGTAGCCATAGATCCACTTGATCATGGCGCGGACCAGATTATTGCCAAAGCCGTGGAAGGCACGCTTGTTCTCCTCGGCGTAGGTGCCGTTGGAAAGGCGATCGCCTACGGTCATGTCGGCCGTGCCGTTAAGGATGGGCTCGCAGAGGGCCTTGGCCGCCTCGGCGGGGTAGGTGTCGTCTCCGTCGACCATCAGGTAGCAATCGGCGTCGATATCGCGAAACATCTGGCGGCACACGTTGCCCTTTCCCTGACGGGGCTCAAAGCGGACTGTGGCGCCGTGCTCGGTGGCAATGCGTGAGGTATCGTCCGACGAGTTGTTGTCATAGACATAGACCGTCGCCTGCGGAAGCTCGCGGTGAAAGTCGTCGATGACTTTGCCGATCGTGAGCGCTTCGTTGTAGCAAGGGATGATGACGGCGATGGATTCAGAATTCACTTAATGCTCCTTATACATTCAATCCTAGAAAGTATAGCCGTTTGGGCCTGGCATCCTAAGATGTGGGTTAGTTCTCCAGTTTTGTTGCGCGAATCGTTTGCATGGCCGTCGGGTCTATACTGTTCGTTTGTCAACGATTACGAGTAAAGGAGTTGCATCCGTGTCGGATCAGACAAAGCAACAAGAAACTCGCAGTCTGCCTGCGACGTTTGCTAAGAACGAATTTGAGAAGGACGCGTTTATCCTTCGTCAGCTGGTTACCAAGGATTTTAAGATCAAGTATCGCCGTAGCGTTCTGGGCGTCGCATGGTCGGTGCTCAACCCGCTGCTGATGATGATCGTCATGGCCATCGTGTTCTCGACGATTTTTGGCCAGGGCCGCAATGGCTCAATGACGCCCGAGATGTACCCGCTGTACTTGATCGTGGGTAACATCACCTTTGCCGTCATGTCTGAGTCTACTAACCAGGCCCTGACGTCGATCGTGGGCGCTGCCCCTCTGCTCAAGAAGGTTAAGGTGCACCGCTGGGTTTTCCCGGTGCAGAAGGTGCTCTTCTCGCTGGTCAACTTTGCCTTCTCGCTGGTCGCCGTCGCCATCGTCATGCTGTGGTTCCGCGTTATGCCTTCTTGGCACCTGATTCTGTTGCCGGTTTGCCTGCTGCTGCTTATGTGCTTCTGCATGGGCCTGGGCATGATGCTCTCTGCCCTTACGGTCTTCTTCCGCGACGTTATGCATCTGTGGAGCGTCGTCATTACGGCGTGGACTTACATTACGCCCATCTTCTGGACGACTGACTATATTGCGCAAATGCCGCATCTCGTGCGTATCTTGATGTATGCGAACCCCATGTTCAACTACCTGCAGTTTATGCGCGATATCTTCCTGTTCCAGACTACGCCCTCGCTTATGACGTTTGGTATGTGCGTCGCTTGGGCGGTTCTTGCGCTTATTATTGGCTATACCGTGTTCCATAAGTCCGAGCGCAAATTTATCCTCTACATCTAAGGAGTGCTGTGATGACTGAATCTGTTGTTGATTACAGCGAACAGCCTCTGGCTGTCGAGGTCGACGACGTCACCATGATCTTTAACATGGCGTCCGAGTCGCTGACCAACCTCAAGGAGTACTTCATTAAGCTTGCCAAGCACGAGCTGTTCTTTGAGGAGTTTAGGGCGCTTAAGCACATCTCGTTTGATATTCATCGCGGCGAGGTTGTGGGTCTGGTCGGCACCAATGGCTCCGGCAAGTCTACGATGCTCAAGATTATCGCTGGCGTTCTTGAGCCTAGCGAGGGCAGCGTTAAGGTGCACGGTAACATCGCGCCGCTGATTGAGCTTGGCGCCGGCTTTGACCCCGAGCTGACCGCCCGCGAGAACATCTATCTGAACGGCGCCCTGCTCGGCTATACCAAGGAGTTCATCGACGCCAACTTTGACGGCATTATCGAGTTCGCTGAGCTGCAGAACTTTGTCGATATGCCGCTTAAGAACTTCTCTTCGGGCATGGTGGCGCGTATCGCCTTTGCAATCGCGACGATTACCGAGCCCGATATTCTGATCGTTGACGAGACGCTGTCCGTCGGTGATGTGTTCTTCCAGCAAAAGTGTGAGGCCCGCATCCAGCACTTTATCCAGAGCGGCGACGTGACGGTTCTGTTCGTTTCGCACTCTATGGAGCAGGTTGAGCGCATCTGCCAGCGTGCCGTTTGGATTGAGAAGGGTGACCTTCGCATGGACGGCCCGGTCGATGAGGTCTGCAAGGCGTACCGCGAGCAGTTCAACTAGGTTATAATTACTTGCGCCTGACAGGCTTGTGCTTGCTTGGGCGTGCGGTTATTTGCTCCATTAGCTCAGTTGGATAGAGCAGGGGACTTCTAATCCCAAGGTCGACGGTTCGAATCCGCCATGGAGCACCATCGTTTATTAAGCCCAGACCGCTTGGTGGTCTGGGCTTTTTTCATCTTGTGTGTTGCTGGAGCCGAGCGCGAGCAAGCCGCTGCTGTTTGTTGGGGTTGGCATTTTACTTTTCGAGATGCTCTTTCAGCAGCTCCAACGCGTGGGCGTAGCCCTTCAGGCCCTCTCCGGTGATGGTGGCGAAGCAGGCCAGACGGGCGTAGCTCACCTGGCGGAAGTCTTCGCGGGTCTCGACTGCGCTAATGTGGACCTCCACAGCCGGGATGGCGACGGCTTTGAGCGCGTCCAGGATGGCCACGCTTGTGTGCGTGTAGGCGGCCGGGTTGATGACGATGCCGTCGACCTTTCCGTAAGCCTCCTGGATCTTGTCGACGATGCTGCCCTCGTGGTTAGACTGGAAGACCTCGACCTCGTCGAAGCCCTGTGCGGCACCCGCTTCCTGGCAGATCTGCACTAAGCGATCGTGGTTGTCGCTGCCGTAGATGCCTGGCTCGCGAATGCCGAGCATGTTGAGGTTGGGGCCGTTAATGACGAGTGCTTTCATGGTTGCTTCCTTTGCAGTTGAAAAACCACCACAAAGGTGCCTGCCCCCTTTGTGGTGGTTTTGGTTAGAGAGCGGGTGGGAGGGTGTCGAGGAGGGCATGGGCGGTGTTGGCGGCGCAGTCGCGTGAGTCGATGATGTAGTCGGCCCAGGCGCGGTAGCGCGGCATACGCTGCTCGGCCAGCTTGTCGATGCCGTCGCGCGCGGTGATGGGGCGGCCCTTGTGGGCGAGCTCGTCGAGCTTGCGGTTGAGCATCACGATTTGGCTGTTTTGGTGCAGCAGAGGGTAGTTCTCGTCGCGCGTAACCACGCCGCCGCCGGTGGAGAGCACCAAGCCGCTGCGCTTGGAGATGTCGGCCAGCGCTGCCGTCTCCTGCTCGCGGAAGGCCGCCTCGCCGCACTTGATGATAAAGTCGGCGCAGGGCATGCCCAGGCGCTCCTCGAGGGCGCGATCGAGATCGATGTGCTCGCGGCCCGTGAGCTGGGCGATCTGCTCGCCCACGCGGGTCTTGCCCGAGCCCGGCATGCCGATCAGCGCGATGTTCTGTTCGCGGCGTGACAGGCACTCCGTTACGTCCAGGATCCTCTCGCGCGGGGTGGCTTTGCCGGTATAGCGCTCGACAGCTTGTGCCGCCTGGGCAACAAGCATAAGCAGGCCGCCGATGCAGGGGATGCCGCGGCGCTCGGCCTCGAGCATGAGTCCCGTGCGGGCGGGGTTGTAGACAATGTCGATAACGCCTTCGAGCGCATCGAGCCCTTCGAGTGTGCAGGGCGCGTCGGGGCAGTGGGGGAACATGCCGGCAGGCGTGCAGTTGACGAGCAGGGCGGCGTCGGACTGCTGCGCGATGTTGCCGTAGTTGACCTCGCTCGTGCGACCCACGGGTACGACGATGGCGCCCAGGTCTCCCAGCACCATACTTGCCGTGGTGCCGGCACCACCGGTGGCACCGAGGACGAGGACCTTCTTGCCGGCAACCTCTACGCCCAATTCCTCGACTAGGCACTGAAAACCGAAATAGTCAGTGTTGTCACCGCGCAGGCGGCCGTCGGGCAGGCGTGTGATGGTGTTAACGTTGCCCATGCGCTCGGCCAGCGGGCTCAGCTCGTCCAGGTACTCCATGACGGCGCGCTTGTAGGGGATGGTCACGTTGGTGCCCTCCCACTCGTCGCCCCTCATAAAGGCCGCGAGGTCCTCGGGCTCGCGCTCAAAACGCACGTACTCAAGCCCCGCCAGCTCCTTGTAGATGGTCGGGGTGTAGCTGTGGCCCAGCACGCGGCCCAGCACGCCATAGGGACGGGTTGCGGCGGTATCGGTCATCTAGAGCACCTCCGTGTAGCTGCCAAAGTAGGTAAAGCTCTCGCACACGTCGTCGATGGAATCGAGCAGGTCGTCGAGTGCCTTGCTGCCAAAGGGGCAGTCCAGGTCAAAGTAGAACATAAACTCAAAGTCGTGCCCGGGGATGGGACGGCTCTCGAGTTTGATGAGGTTGATGTTGAGCGCGTAGAAGCGCTCGAGCACGCGGTAGAGGGCGCCCGGCTCGTTGGCCGTGGTGATCATGAGCGAGGTGCGGTTGGCGCCGGGGTAGACGCGCGGCTCGCGGCTGATGACGACAAAGCGCGTGTAGTTGTTGTCCGAGTCCTGGATGTTGGATTCCAACACCTCCATACCATACAGCGCGGCACAGCTGCGCGAGGCGATAGCGGCGACATCGGTACGCTCGGAGCTGGCGACCATCTCGGCCGACATGGCCGTGTTAGGGTACTTGGTGGCGTGCAGGTCGTGGGACTCGATAAAGCTAGCGCACTGCGCGATGGCCTGACCGTGGCTGTAGACCTCGCGCACGTCTTGGAGCTTGGTGCCGGGTTTGACGAGCAGGTTGTGGTCGATCTTGAGGCGCAGCGAGCGCACGATATGGAAGTCGAACTGTGCGAGCAGATCGTAGACGGCGTTGACTGAGCCAGCGGTTGAGTTTTCGATGGGCAGCACGCCAAACTCGCAAAAGCCGTCGCGTACGGCGCGCATAACGCCCTCGAAGGTCTCAAAGAAGGCGATATCGGGCACGTCGAAGAGCCTGCACGCGGCGATCTGGCTGTAGGCGCCTTCGACGCCCTGGCAGGCGACGGTAGCCGTCTGGGGGAAGGGCGTGTTAAAAGCTGCGGCCGTGGCATGGGCCTTTTGCGACACCGTGATGCCCTTGAGCTCGTTGATGTAGCGCTGCTGCTCGGCCTTGCTCATGCTCATGAGGAGACGGAACAGGGTGATGGTCTGAGCCTCGTAGCGCTCGGGTGCGCGGCTGGCGAGGTTATTGAGTTTAGAGCGCTCGCGGGCGGGGTCAAAGACGGCCTTACCCATCTCGATCTTGGATTTGGCGACTTCGGTGGCAATATCCATGCGCTCGACAAAGCTGTTGAGCAGCGTGGTGTCGATGCCATCGATGGCCTGGCGGATGTCAGCAAGGTCCATAGGGACCCCTTTCGTGAATGGTTGCCTGGGGTAGTTAATTTGGGACGGGGCTTTTTTAGCTACCCTTTGACTGTCGACGAATCGATGGGTGCCAGGGCAAATATTAACTGGCATATGGGGGTAGCTAAAATAGCCCCGTCCCAAATTAACTACCCTTGGGGTGGGTGGACTAAAGCTGGCCTGCGTCCTCAAGGAGGGCGTCCCAAATCGCGAGGGCAGCTGCTGCTTCAGCTACGGGGACAGCTCGGGGGACGATACAGGGATCGTGACGGCCGTGCACCGAGAGTTCGGCATTTTCCATGGCGTCCATGTCTACGGTCTGCTGCTCGCGGCCAATTGAGGGCGTCGGCTTTACGGCCATCCGCCACATGACGGGCGCGCCGGTCGAAATACCGCCCAGGATGCCGCCGGCGTTGTTGGATTCAACCTCGATCTCGCCCGACTCTGCATCGATGCGATACGGATCGTTGTTTTCGCTGCCGCGCATGGCGGCCACGGCAAAGCCCATGCCAAACTCCACGCCCTTTACGGCGGGAATGCCAAACGCGATTTGCGCGATGCGGTTCTCGATGCCGTCAAACATGGGGTCGCCGATGCCCGCGGGAAGCCCGTAAATGCCGCACTCCACGATGCCGCCGATGCTGTCGAGTTCGTCGCGCGCGGCTAGGATCTCCTCGCGCATGCGGCCGGCTGCGGCGGCGTCAATGCACGGCAGATCGTTCGTAAGGATCGCCTTGCGGTCGGCCTCGCGATAGACCATATCGTCCATCGGCAGGTCGGAGATGCCGCCGATCTGCGCCACGTGAGCCATCACCCGAATACCGCGGGCCTCGAGTGCCTGCAGCGCAATGCCGCCGGCGATGCATAAGGGTGCCGTTAGGCGGCCGGAAAAATGCCCGCCACCAGCGACATCGTGCATGTTGTGATACTTTACGCGCGCAGGGAAGTCCGCATGTCCGGGACGGGGCTTGCGGCGCAGCTCGGAGTAATCCTTGGAGCGCGTGTTGGTGTTCTCGATAATCGCGGCGATGGGCGCGCCGGTGGTATGTCCATCGACAACACCGGCGATGATGTGGGCGGCGTCGGCCTCGCGGCGTTTGGTCGCGGTCTCGTCGCGACCGGGGGCGCGACGGTCGAGGAAGGCCTGCAGCTGCTCCTGGTCAACAGCGATGCCCGCCGGGATGCCATCGAGTGAGCAGCCGATGGCGGGGGAGTGCGACTGGCCGAAAATGCTCAGATGCAAGACGTTGCCAAAGGTCGAGGACATGCTATTCCTCCTCGAGTGTGACCTTGCCGCCCAGCAGACGGTAGTGGTCGAAGAAATCGGGATAGGACTTGTTGACGGCCTCGGCGCCGTGGATCACGACCTCGCCGGTGGCACGGCTCGCGGCGATGGCGGCCATCATGGCGATGCGGTGGTCGTTGTGCGAATCGACCTCGCCGCCGGTAAAGGCATCGACACCCTTGATGATGAGGTCGTCACCGGCAATGCGCACCTGCGCGCCCAACGCGGTGAGCTCGCGGGTGGTGGTGGCCAGACGGTCGGATTCCTTGATGCGCAGACGGGCGCAATCGCGGATAAAGGTGCGGCCCTGTGCCAGTGAGGCCACGGCCGAGATAACGGGCACGAGGTCGGGAATGTCGTGGGCGCTCATCTCAAAGCCGGCGAGTTTGTCAGACTGCACGGTGGCGGCGTTGGTGGAGCGCACGATGCGGGCGCCAAAGCGCGAAAGCGCGGCAAGTACGTTGCGGTCGCCCTGGGCCGAGCTAAGCGACACACCCTCGACGGTGATGGGGTCGGAGCCGATGGCGCCGGCGCACAGCCAAAAGGCAGCGTTGGACCAGTCACCCTCGACGGCCACGCTGCCGGGCGTGCGATACGAGCCACTGCTCACGCGGAAGTTCGTGACCTCGGGCTGGCCGTCCCGGGCGGGAATACGCTCGACGTTGACCTCGACGCCGAAGGCCTTCATGGCCTGGATCGTCAGGTTGATGTAGGGACGGCTCTCAATGAGGCCGGTCACCTGCACGCAGGAGGGCTGGGCCAGCAGCGGGGCTGCCAGCAGCAGGCCCGAGATGTACTGCGAGCTCACGTTGCCCGGTAGCACAAAGGTGCCCGGGCGCATGCGGCCGCTCGTCTTGAGCGGAAAACCGCCCAGACCCTGTAGGTCGCAGCCGGCGGCGACGATCTCGTCCGAGAGCGGGGAGAGGGGGCGTGCGCCCAAGCGTCCCTGACCCACAAAGGTGGCCTCTGCGCCCAGCGCGCAGGCGACGGGCAACATAAAGCGGAGTGTGGAGCCGCTTTCGCCGCAGTCAAGCGTGCCGCCGGCAAGGGCCTTGAGCAGGCCAAACTCAACACTCTTCATGGTGGGGTGGACCTGGAAGCCGTCCTCGACGGTCTCGATGCGGGCACCCAGGGCCGTAAGGCAACGCACCGTAGCCTCGATGTCGGCGCAGGTGGTGTTGCAGGTGACGTGCGTCTCGCCGTTGGCAAGCGCAGCGCAGATAATCAAGCGGTGCGCCATCGACTTGGATGCGATGGCGGGAACGGTGCCCTTGAGCGGGGACGGGGTGATGCGGGCTAGCATGCGGATGCGTCTCCCTTCTGGCCGAGGCCCTCGGCAATGAGTTCATGGAAAGTGGAAAGCGGCGTGCGGTCGATGCTGCAGCGGCCAATGCCGTGCGGAATCACCAGGTCGATAGTGTCACCGGCACGTTTTTTGTCGTGCAGCGCCTCGGCAAAGATGGCGTCGGCATCTAGGTCGCAGCGGGTCTTGAGGCCATGGCGGGCGCAGAGCTCCTCAATACGACCGGGCAGTGCGGCATCGCAAGCGCCGTGCAGGGCCGCGGCGCGCGTGATGATGCCCATGCCGATCGACACGCAGTTGCCGTGTCCGAGCTCAAAGTGCTCGCAGGCCTCGACGGCATGTCCGGCGCTGTGTCCAAAGTTGAGGAGCTTGCGCTGGTTGGTTTCGCGCTCGTCGGCGACGACCACGGCGCGCTTGATGTCGATATTGCGGGCGATGATGAGCGCTACGCGGGCCACATCGCGGTTGAGCAGCTCCAGCGTGAGCGGGGTCTTCTCCAGCTCGGCGAAAAGCTCCGGGTCGGCGATCACGGCGTGCTTGATGACCTCGCCGCAGCCGTCGGCGAACTGCTCGGGCGTGAGGGTTGCCAGGCACCCCACGTCGGCGATAACCACGCTCGGCTGCCAAAAGGCGCCGGCCAAGTTCTTGCCGGCAGCCAGGTCGATGGCCGTCTTGCCGCCCACCGACGAATCCACCATGGCGAGCAGACTCGTGGGGATCTGCACAAACTTGCAGCCGCGCATGTAGGTGGCGGCCACAAAGCCGGCCACGTCGCCCACGACACCGCCGCCGAGTGCAACGATCACGTCGGAGCGTGAAAGCTCGTGCTCGGCCACAAACTCCAAAATGGCAACATAGGTTTCGGCGCGCTTATGGGCCTCGCCGGCCTCGAAGGTGCAGATGCTCACCTCGTAGCCTGATGCCTCCAGACTCTGCTTAACGGGCATCTGGTAGAGCGGGCCCACGTTGGTGTCCGTCACGATGACGGCCTTGGTGCCGCCGGCAGTGGCGCGCACGAGCGGTCCCGCCTGCTCCAGCAAAAACGTGCCGACATACACCTGGTAGGGGCGTGCGGTGTCGATATCGATGGTAATCGCCATAAGCTTCGGTCCTTTCGACCTGGCGTGATAGGTGGTCTAGTGGGAGGCCTCGTCGTCGAGCGCGCGCTTAATGCGGTCGCCCTCGGCAAGAAGATTCTCCAGATAGCGCTGGTCGCGGTTCTTGAGCGCTCGGCTGTAGGCGCCAAGCGACTCGATCAGATGGTCGATCTCGAAGGCGAGCGCGTCAGCGTCGTCGATCATGAGCTCGGACCACATCTGCGGATTGAGGTGCGCCACGCGGGCGAGATCGCGGTAGCTGCCGGCCGAAAAGCCGTGGTGGACCTGGGCAGTGGGGCTTTTGACGTAGGCGTTGGATACCACGTGCGCAAGCTGGCTCGTGAAGGCGATGACACGGTCGTGCTCTGCGGCGCTGGTCACGCTGAACTTGCCAAAGCCCAAGGGGCGCACCATCTCGCGCACCTGGCCCAAAAGCTCCAGCTTAAGTGCATCGTCCACAGCGGGTGGCACGAGCACGAGCGGGGCGCCCTGGAACAGGTCGGCGCGGGAGTGCGCATAGCCCGAGTACTGCGTGCCCGCCATGGGGTGCGCACCCACAAAGTAAAAGCCGTGCTCGCGGGCAAGCTCAAAGGCGCGCTCGCACACGATGCCCTTGACACCCACCGTGTCGATCACCACGGGACCCATGATGGCGTCGGTGTCGGTGGCGTCGGCGAGCGCCTGGGCGTGCGCCTCGAGCCACTCGATGCATGCCTCGGGATAGCAGGCAAGGACGATGATGTCGCATTCGCCGAGTGTCTTGTCGTTGAGCTCTCCGGCGACAGTGCCCATGCTGGCGGCCGTCATGACATCGTCATCGGGGTCCCAGGCCAGCACGCGAACGCCCGCCTGTGCATAGCCGCGGGCAAAGCTACCGCCGATGAGGCCCAGGCCGACGATACCGGCGCACTTGGGGCCGCCCTGGTTAACACGCGCGTTTCTCACCGTACCCATGAGCTACTCCATGGTCTCTTGGCAGACGACCTCGCGGATGGCTCGGATGCGGCGCATGGTGTCGTCGAACTGATCGGGGGTGAGGGCCTGGGCGCCGTCGGACCAGGCGCGGCTCGGCTCGTCGTGGACCTCGATCTCCAGGCCGTTGGCACCGCAGGCGGTCGCGGCGAGCGCCATGGGCTCAACGTAGCGGGTGTAGCCGGTGGCGTGGCTGGGGTCGGCGACGACGGGCAGGTGCGACAGGTGGTGCAGCACCGGCACGGCGTTGAGGTCGAAGGTATTGCGGGTGCGGGTCTCGAAGGTGCGGATGCCGCGCTCGCACAGGATGACGTTGTCGTTGCCCTCGCTCATGATGTACTCGGCTGCCATAAGCAGCTCGTCGATCGTGCCGGACATACCGCGCTTGAGCAGAATCGGGGTCTGGGTCTTGCCGACCTCCTTGAGCAGGGGGAAGTTCTGGGCGTTGCGGGCGCCGATCTGCATGACGTCAATCTTCTTGTCCAAGAAGACCTGCACGTCGCGTGGATCCATGATCTCGGTGACGATCGGCATGTCGAGCTCGGCAGACGCCTCGCACAGCAGGTCGAGGCCGGCGGGGCCCATGCCCTGGTAGGCGTAGGGGGAGGTGCGGGGCTTGTAGGCACCGCCGCGCAGCATCGTGGCACCGGCGGCCTTCACGCGGCGGGCGATGCGGATGAGGTTCTCGCCCTCGACGGAGCACGGGCCGGCGATGACCTGGAACTGGTCGCCGCCGATCTTGACGCCGTGGCCGCAGTCGATGACGGAGTCCTCGGGGTGGAACTTGCGGTTGGCGCGCTTGAACGGCTCGGAGACGCGCTGTACGCGCTCGACGACATCCATGGACTCGAGCAGGAACGGGTCGATCTTGGTCGTATCGCCCACCAGGCCGATGATCGTCTCGTTCTCGCCGCGCGAGACATCGGTCTTCAGGCCCTTTTTCTCAATCCAGCTGACGATATGGCTGACGGCCTCGTCGCTGGCGCTCTGCTTTAAAATTGCAATCATGGTGTGCCTCTCACCTCGATGGATAACTTTTGCAAAAACGGCCCGCATCGCGAGCCGTGTATATATGGTGCATGAGAGTTTATACTATCTGACTCGCTTTTGCCTTCTAAAGTGGGCCGTTGCGCCGCGTCTTCCTCGGAATTGGTTGATTTCCGATCTCAGCCGAACACATTAGGCGGACAGGCCGTTCCCGCAGCTAGCCGAACGCCCCCGAGGCCCCATCCGGGCCCCGGGGGCGCC
>JAGZQO010000009.1 GCA_018382125.1 Collinsella sp. | reverse complement strand
GCGGGTAAGTTTTTCGTAGATTCCGCACGAGCCGGAAAGCACTTAATGTGCTTTCCGAGCGAGCCCAGGACCTGACCGAGCGAAAAACTTACCCGCCTCGCCCGGCCAGGTCCGATGAGCTACGTTAACGAGCCGCCAAGATGGCGTCGATGAGCGTCAGTACGCCCCCGTCGTTGTTGCTCGGAATGCGCCACTTGGCATGCGCGTTCATGTGCTCCTCGGCGTTGTCCACGATAAAGCTGTGACCGACGCGCTCCAGCATGGGGATGTCGTTGTAGGTATCGCCCACGGCGGCAGCATCGGCAATATCGATGCCCAGGTGCTCGCACAGGTGAGCGACGCCGGCGCCCTTGTCGACGCCCAGGTTCATAAAGTCGATCCACTCGCGCCCAGCGTTGGTGACGTAGAGTTTGTCTGAGAACTCGGGGCTATAGGTCTCGCGGAAAGCGGGCTCGGCGTCGTAGCCGGGGAAGAAGACCGAAATCTTGTTGGACTCGAAATCAATGCCCTCAAAGCTGTCTACGTAGTTGATTGTGTTGTAGTAGACGCTGATCTCGTCGTGGTATTGATGGTCGCGGGCAAGCACGTAGAACTCGTCGAAGCAGCACAGGACGGGGACAGCGCGAGGATCCTCCGAGGCACGGTTCAAGACCTGCTGATACAGCTCCACGTCAATATTGCTTTTATAGATATAGCTGCCGCGATAGATCACGCAAGCTCCGTTGTCGGGACAAAAGGCGAGGCGGTTCTTGATGCCCTCGAACATCTCCTCGAGCTTGGGGGCGGGACGTCCGCTGGCGGGGCAGAATACGATGCCGGCGTCGGCGAGCTTGTCCAGGCGCTCATCAAGACCCTGGGGCAGCACACGCTCGTCGGTCAGCAGCGTCTTGTCCATATCGACGGCGAGAATCTTAATGTTGCCGATGTTGGCGTCCGATTCGTAAGTTTGCATAAAAATGCGCCTTTCGTTTCGAGATTGTTTCAGACGTTATAACCATCAACTAGTAGTCGAGCGTATTTTCGCAGGAATGGTGCGTATTTGCACCACGCTTCACAAAGTAATGAAAAAACTTTTCAGAAATTTGAATTTGTCGCTTGTGCTGCGGGCACTTTAGCGTAATATAGCGACCATCGAAAACGGAGACGGAAAAACAACCGCTTACCGAGTAAAAGGTACCGTTTACGATATTTGAATTGCGCCCGGCGATACGTGAAAGGAGAGGCAGATGCAGTTCGTAAAGATCATCACCACTGCAGACAATGCCATCCGACGCCAGCGCGCAATTTCCCGACGACGATAACAATCGTCTCTGTCCGCATGGGGCGAATTGCCTCAACAGAGTCATTTTGAGGTCGTTGGGTTTTAGCACGACATTGCTGCATGTTTCTAGGGCATGTATGTGCTGATTTTTGCTATTTAACCTGATATTGCACGGTATATGACCTTGAAATGACTTGCAACTGACCGATGTTCTAACTAGCTACCAAGGGCGAAAGGAAACAGCCATGAGCAAGGAAAAAGTCGTTCTCGCATATTCCGGTGGTCTTGATACATCCGTATGTGTCAAGTGGCTCCAGGACGAGAAGAATCTCGATGTCGTTTGCGTCTGCGGCAACGTGGGCCAGGAAGAGACCGGACTGGATGCCAAGAAGCAGAAGGCGCTCGACCTGGGCGTTCTCGATTGCCAGGTGCTCGACCTGCGCGACGAGTTCTCCGATGAGTTCCTGACCAAAGCCATCGCCGCAAACTCCATGTACGAGAATAAGTATCCGCTGCTCTCCGCCCTGTCTCGCCCGCTGCTTGCCAAGAAGCTTGTTGAGGTCGCCCACGAGTTTGGCGCGACCTACGTCGCCCACGGCTGCACTGGCAAAGGTAACGATCAGGTCCGTTTTGAGGCCGCCGTCAAGGCCCTCGACCCCGAGCTCAAGGTTATCGCCCCGGTTCGCGAGTGGGACCTGAAGTGCCGTCCCGACGAGGTCGCCTATGCCCACGCCCACAACGTGCCGGTTCCCGAGGGTGCCAACGACAACCCCTACTCCATCGACGACAACCTGTGGGGTCGCGCCATCGAGTGCGGTCACCTGGAGGACCCTTGGAATGAGCCGCTCGATGACGCTTGGGTTATGACCAAGAACCCCGAGGACACGCCTGACACCCCGACCTATACCGAGATCGAGTTTGAGGCCGGCAAGCCTGTCGCCGTCGACGGCAAGAAGATGAAGCTCTCCGAGATCGTCATCGCCCTCAACAAGATTTCGGGCGACAACGGCTTTGGCCGTCTTGACCTGGTCGAGGATCGTCTGGTGGGCCTCAAGAGCCGCGAGTGCTATGAGGTTCCCGGCGCCCTGACGCTCATCACCGCCCACAAGGCGCTCGAGGACATCTGCGTCGAGGGCGACCTGCTCAAGACCAAGATCAAGCTCGAGCAGGATTGGGCCACCGCCGTGTACAACGGCCAGTGGTACAGCCCGCTCAAGAACGCGCTCGACGCCTTTATGGCCGATACCCAGAAGTTCGTGACCGGCACTGTCCGTCTGAAGTTCTTTAAGGGCAACTGCCATGTCGTCGGCCGCAAGAGTCCCTTCAGCCTCTACGACTACGGCCTGGCTACCTACGACCGCGACACCACGTTTGACGAGAAGGCCAGCGCCGGCTTTATCGAGATCGATACGCTGTCGCTCAAGACGTGGGCAAAGGTCCAGGGCCCCAGCTCTGCTGCTGCCCAGGCCTAGCGCCTCCTTCCCTTGGTATCCGCGCGGCCCATCCGCGTGATACATAACGGGCGCACGGGGTCCCTACCTTTCGTTATGCTTGCTGACACTTCTTAACATCGGTGGCCCCTACGTTCCGCCCGCATATATGATGCCGCGTCTGCGGCTGAGTCCGAGCCCCGCCGGGGTTGTCCGGCGGGGCTCCTTCTATCAATTTGGCGGCTCTGTGCCTATATATATGAGGAGTATCCATTATGTTCAATGCTATCGCGCATGCTTTGCTTGCCCTCGCGCCCGAGTTCGATGCTGTAAGGGTCGAGGACGTTCCTATGAGCCTGAAGGCCTGGATCGATGGTTCGCAGGGCAACATCCGGAGGGAGACGTTGGGCGCCAAGTGCATGGTGCGTCACTTCTTTGCAAATTAGCCACATGGCCCCGCGCGCGGCAGGGAGTGTGTAAAACTAGCGGTTGATAAATCGCTTTAGCGACAGGGCACATTGCTTTGGACGCTTGTTTTGGTATTTGGAGAAAGGAGACGGTTCCATGGCTCTTTGGGGCGGTCGTTTTGAGGCGGGCGTGGCCGAGGTCACGCAGGAGTTTGGCGCGTCGCTGCCGGTCGACAAACATCTCTATAAGCAGGATATCGCCGGCTCTAAGGCGCATGCCAAGATGTTGGCCGCCCAGGGCATCATCAGTGCCGAGGACGAGCAGGCGATTGCCAAGGGCCTGACCGGAATCGAACAGGATATCGATGCCGGCAACTTTACCTTCGACATCAACGATGAGGACATTCATATGTCCATCGAGAGCGAGCTGACGCGTCGCATCGGCGAGGCTGGCAAGCGCTTGCATACTGGGCGTTCGCGCAACGACCAGGTGGCGACCGATACGCGCCTGGGCGTCAAGGCGCTGGCCAAGGAGCTCATGGAGGCCAATCTTGAGCTGCGCCATGTGCTGGTGGATGCGGCTAAGAAGTACGACAAGGTGATTCTGCCGGGCTACACGCATATGCAGCACGCTCAGCCCGTGCTGCTCTCGCATCATCTGCTGGCGTATTCCTGGATGTTCGCGCGCGACTTTACGCGCCTGAAGGCCGCCTTTGATGCCGCCGACAACTGCCCGCTGGGTGCTGCCGCGCTTGCCGGTACGAGCTATCCGCTCGATCGCCAGATGACGGCTGCCGAACTTGGCTTTGCGGGCGTGATTCCCAACTCGCTCGATGCGGTTTCCGACCGTGATTTCCTGCTCGATCTGCATTACGCCGGATCCGTCATGGCGATGCACCTGTCGCGTCTTTCCGAGGAGATCGTGCTGTGGTCGAGCTCCGAATTTGGCTTTATCACGCTTTCAGACTCCTACTCCACCGGCTCGTCTATCATGCCGCAGAAGAAGAATCCCGACTTTGCCGAGCTTATTCGCGGCAAGAGCGGCCGTGTGTATGGCAACCTGGTGCAGCTGCTCGTGACCATGAAAGGCCTGCCGCTTGCTTATAACAAGGATTTGCAGGAGGACAAGGAGGGCGCGCTCGATACCGCCCATACGCTCATGCAGTGCCTGTCGGTTATGGCCGGTATGATTTCGACTTGGGCCGTCAACGAGGATGCCATGGCGCGCGAGTGCGGCGTGGGTCACCTTGCCGCCACCGATGTTGCCGATTACCTGGCTAAGCGTGGTCTGCCGTTCCGCGAGGCTCATGCCGTGGTGGGGCATCTGGTTCTGATGTGTGAGAAGCGCGGCTGCAATCTTGAGGACCTGCCGTTTGAGGTGTTCCATGAGGCAAGCCCGCTCTTTGAGCGCGACATTACCGAGGCGCTCGACATCCCGTCGATTGTCGCCGCGCGCACGACCGAGGGCGGCACCGCCCCTGCCGCCGTTGCCGTGCAGCTGCAGCGTGCCGAGGCACAGCTCGTGGCTGACGAGGGCGTGTTTGGATCGCTGACCAAGGTCGTCGAGATGGGTCACGGGGCAAAGTAGAGGTTTGGCTGAAGCCGTTTTGGCCATGTATTGATAAATCGTTTTCGCTTTACGGGCGCCTGCTGATGTGGGAGCCCGTATTTTGTTGCTATGGGGGAGGGGCTTGTCGAGAACTTCTGTAGGACCTTTGGGCAGGTTGTGAAGGGGATACGTTCGCGGGCGGCAACCGACCGCCTGCTCTGTTCGGCGCGGTTGATGGGCGGTCGGATGGTACTCTAATCGGGCTTCGAAACAGAAGTGACACATATGGAGCGCTTTAATAAATTGCAACGTTTCAATAAACAGCTTTTTGTTTAACTGCAGCTAAAACTCTGTTACGATGCAGTCCAGGCGGGTGCCGGAATGGGACTTGGGCACGCGCGAACCTACTTGAAAGGCTACTTTTATGGCTATCGAGAAGACCTTCATCATGATTAAGCCCGACGCCGTGCGCGACCGCAAGATCGGCGAGATCGTTGCTCGCATTGAGCGCAGCGGCCTTGTCATCGAGCGCATGGAGATGACCACGCTCGAGCGCGCTACCGTCGAGGAGCACTACGCCCATCTGGCCGACAAGCCCTTCTTTGGCGGTCTCTGCGACTTTATGACGAGCGGTCCGGTCGTCAAGATGGTCGTTTCCGGTCTCTCCGCTGTTGCTAAGATGCGCACCCTCATGGGCGCTACCAACCCGCTTGAGGCTGCTCCTGGTACCATCCGCGGCGACTTTGCCGTCGATGTCAACGCCAACGTGATCCACGGCTCCGACTGCCTGGAGAACGCCGAGATTGAGATCAAGCGCTTCTTTGGCTAAACCAGCTTTGACTCCTTAAAGCTGTTAGCGTGTGGCTTGGGCGCCGCGGAACTCCATCCGCGGCGCCCTTTTATTCCAAAATCTATGCAGGGGCCCGCTCGGACATGTGTTCCGAGCGGGCCCCTGCTGTTAGCTTGTGGCACTGAATAGTTTAGGCTTCGTCGACGATCTTAAGGGCGCGCGTGTGATCGATCTCGTTGAGGAGGTTAACGCGACGCTCGTGACGACCGCCCTCAAACTCGGCGTCGAGCCACTCGTCGACGATCATCTTGGCGAGCTCGGAGCCCACGACGCGGGCGCCAAAAGCGAGCACGTTGGTATTGTTGTGCATGCGGGAGAGCTTGGCGCTGAAGGGCTCGGAGCACACGACGGCGCGTACGCCCTCGACCTTGTTGGCAGCCAGGCTGATACCGACGCCGGTGCCACAGATCAGGATGCCTAGATCGACGTCGCCGTTGGCAACGGCCTTACCCACCTTGTAGCCGGCGATGGGGTAGTCAAAGCTCTCGGAGGTGTCGGTGCCAAAGTTCACGACCTCGCAGCCGCGCTCCTTCAGGTGCTCGGAGATGATGTTCTTGAGCTCGACGGCGGCGTGGTCGTTACCGATACCGATCTTCATGGATAGTTCCTCTCTGGTCTGTGCGGCGAGATTGCTAAAGGTTTTACCGCGTTCGACTGCATGATAGCGCGACTTTTGTGTAAACGCTTGGGCGTTTTTTGGTCAAACGCTTTAGCATGCAACAAGACCGGTTTCTCGTGAATGAATGTCGTCAGTTTGCGCTTGAGCGCCGTCTGCCGGAACCATGGTTGCGGTTTTTGATGCATTGTTATCAAATAAAGGAGGTAACTTTTTTGAGAGCCCAGCCCGTTATACAAGTAGGAGATACCTATGCCTGCCGATTCCCTTCGTGATGCCGCGTTTTGCGATGTTTTGAACCGCGAACTTGTCTGTGCACTCGGCTGCACCGAGCCCATTGCCGTTGCCTATGCAGCGGCGCTGGCGAGCCAGACGCTCGGTTGCGAGCCCGATCATATGGATGTTGCCTGCTCGGGCAACATCATCAAGAACGTCAAGAGCGTGACCGTGCCCAACTCGGGCGGAATGCATGGTATTGAAGCCGCGGCCGTGCTGGGTGCCGTGGGCGGCGACGCCAAGAGCGCGCTCGAGGTGCTCGAGAGCGTCGATGACGCGGACCGCGCCCGCGTGGCCGAGCTGCTTGCCGATGCGGACTACTGCGATGTGTTGCTTGTCGAGGGTGTGCCCAACCTCTACATCAAGGTGACTGCGACGGCCGGGGGCCATACCGCGGTCGTCGAGATTACCGATCACCACACCAATGTCACGTGCCATACGCTCGACGGTATTCCGGTGTGCGGCAAGTCGGCGGGGGAGTGTGCCGCCTGCGCCGAGCGCGTCGTGGCCGAGCGGGCGGCAGATAACGCCGACACGCCCATGTCGATCGAGACCATCATCGACTTTATCGAGGACGGTGACATTGAGGACGCCCGTGCTGCCGTTGAGCGTCAGATTGAGCTGAATGGCGCAATCAGTGCCGAGGGCCTTGCGCACGCTTGGGGCGCCGAGGTGGGTCGTACGCTGCTGGGTGCTCGTGCCGATGACGTCGCCTGCCGTGCCCGTGCCCGTGCGGCCGCCGGGTCCGACGCCCGCATGAACGGCTGCGCGCTGCCGGTCGCCATTGTGTGCGGCTCGGGCAATCAGGGCATTACCTGCGCATTGCCCGTCATGGAGTATGCCGAGTACCTGCGTTGCGACCACGAGCGCCTGGTGCGCGCCGTGATGCTGTCCGATCTTATCGCCGTACATATCAAGAGCTATATTGGTGCGCTCTCGGCGTTTTGCGGTGCTATTTGCGCCGCGTGCGGCGCCGGCGCCGCGATTACCTGGCTGTGTGGCGGCACGCGCGAGCAGATCGGCGCGACAGTCTCGAACACGCTCGGCAACGTTGGCGGCATCGTGTGCGATGGCGCCAAGGCGAGTTGCGCGGCTAAGATTTCCGCTGCCGTTGATGCTGCGATTCTGGGCCACGATATGGCCATGCAGGGCCGCGGCTTCCGCGCCGGCGAGGGTCTCATTCAGGATACCGTCGAGCAGACGATTGCCAGCATGGGCTACGTGGGCCGCGTGGGCATGAAGGACACCGACATCGAGATCCTCAACATCATGATCGGTAAAACCCAGGTTTGTTAGTTACGCGGTTTTACCAAACCGCGTAACCAGTCGACGCTGCAAACGCCCCTAAGCGGCAATCTGCCTTTCAATCGTCGGGCATGGCCAGAAGGCCTATGCCCTCCTCTTTCAAGGCACATTGCTCGCTTAGGGGCGTTTTCGCTGACTTATGCTCAACCTGTGGCGCTTTTTTTGGAGCGAGGGAGGGGTCCTACGACAGTTCGTCGGCTACTTGGTGTTCGTAGAAGGCTTCTACTACGGCGTTAAAGTCGCGGGCGAAGTCTTCCATGGTTCCGCGCCAGGTGGCTCGGCTGGGCTTGCCCTGGCCCACAAAGGCGGTTTGGATGCCGCAATCGGGGGACGGGAAGTCGCGTTTGGGGTCGTTGCCCACCATAAGGACCTCGTGTGGCTCGAGCCCCATCACCTGAAGCTGCTCGAGATAGTAGGTGGCATCGGGCTTGCAGCGGGTGGTGTTTCCCATGTGCGTGACGAGCTCAAAGGGGGCGTCGGCCAGGTCGCCCCAACCCATGCGGCACTCGATGGCCCCCTGGGGAAAGCTGGGGTTGGTAAAGAGCGCGCAGCGCAGTCCTGCGTCCTGTACGGCCTGGAGAGCGGCGTGTGCGCCCGGCATGGCGTGGGCGTTGATGACATCGTCGTTCTTGTACGGAAGCACTTCGCGGTCGTAGTAGGTAAACGCCTCGTAGATGAGGGGATCGGAGAGGCAGATGCCGCATCGGCGCTCAACCTCGGTGCGGTAAAACTCAAGATTGGTGCGGTTATCCGTGCCGCTTCGGCGATTGGCGTTGAGGTCGACCAGGATGGTGCCGAGGCGCGCCATCGTGCCACCGCGGCTGCGGCGACCGATATCCGCGAGCATCGACGAGACATCCTTAAAATAGCGAAGGATGAACGCGTTGAGGTTGATGCTAAGAAGCGTCTCGTCCATATCGAAAACGACTGCTTTGAGCACGCGGGCACCTTTCTCGAAAAATCGTTCCAGAATCGTTGGCTCCGGATACTTTACCCCAAAGCCGTATGCCTAACTGCCTATCGTCAGCTTATGGGGACGGTCGTCCATAAGATTGCGAAAAAGTCTCCATACGAGTAAAAAATCGCAGTTCACGCTTGAAATCGAAATGATTTCCCCGTAATCTATACGAACGTGATTGCATAAGCGTCACATTAGTATCTGTCGGCTCCCGAGTGTTCCTAAACGTTGTGTGCTTGTCGCACCCTTCTGTAGGTCCTAGCAATCGGGGCCCCGTAGTTCGAAAGGGGTCCACCTTTGAGTGAGATTCAGAACTCGTCCATTTTCTCTCTTGACGATGTCAACGAGGAGGAGATGAACAACCTCATCGACGGTACGATTACCGACTTTGATGAGGGCGATCTCGTTAACGGCACTGTCGTTAAGATCGAGCATGACGAGGTGCTCGTTGACATCGGATTCAAGTCCGAGGGCGTTATCCCGGTCCGCGAGCTGTCCATCCGCAAGGACGCTAACCCTGCAGACATCGTTGCACTCGGTGATCCCATCGAGGCTCTGGTTCTCCAGAAGGAGGACAAGGACGGTCGTCTGGTCCTGTCCAAGAAGCGTGCCGAGTACGAGCGTGCTTGGAACCGCATCGAGGAGAAGTTCAACTCCGGCGAGAACGTCGAGGGCGAGGTTATCGAGGTTGTCAAGGGCGGCCTGATCCTCGACATCGGCCTGCGTGGCTTCCTGCCCGCTTCCCTCGTCGACCTCCGTCGCGTCAAGGACCTCACCTCCTACATGGGCACCCGCATCGAGGCCCGCGTCATCGAGATGGACCGCAACCGCAACAACGTCGTCCTCTCCCGTCGCGTCGTGCTCGAGGAGTCCCGTAAGGCCGAGCGCTCCGAGATTCTGTCCAAGCTCAAGTCTGGCATGCGTCTCCAGGGCACCGTTTCCTCCATCGTTGACTTCGGCGCCTTCGTCGACCTCGGCGGTATCGACGGCCTCATCCACATCTCCGAGCTCTCCTGGAACCACGTCAACCATCCTTCCGAGGTTGTCAAGGTCGGCCAGGAGGTCGAGGTTGAGGTTCTCGACGTCGATCTCAACCGCGAGCGCATCTCCCTTGGTCTCAAGCAGACCACCGAGGATCCGTGGCGCGCACTGGTCAAGAAGTACCCCGTCGGCGCTATCGTCGAGGGCACTGTGACCAAGCTTGTCCCGTTCGGCGCTTTCGTCGACCTGGGCGAGGGCATCGAGGGCCTGGTGCACATTTCCGAGATGGCCAACAAGCACGTCGATCAGCCTTCTCAGGTCACCCACGTGGGCGACAAGGTTCAGGTCAAGGTCATGGAGATCGACCTCGACCGTCGTCGTATCTCCCTGTCCATGAAGTCCGCTGCTGAGACTCTGGGCGTCGAGATCGAGGTCACCCCGCTGCCTTCCGAGAAGAAGGACGAGGAGACCGACGCCGAGTAAATCGGTTTGACGATCACTTGTTTTAAGGGATCCGTCCGCAATGGACGGATCCCTTTTTGCATTTGACGCCGAGATGCGCGATGCTGCCGGGCTGTCCACAGGCTATTAGATTGTCGGTGCATGAAAAAATGCCGACATCCCGCCTCGGGGAGGAGGCGGGAACGCACCGAGTAGACGGAGGGGTGCGGAGCGCGGTCGCGTCTCGACTGACGACGTTGCCCATCGACGACTCTATTGTACTGCATAGCGCGGTTCTTGGTTTATCGTGTCGAACGCTTGTGTTGTGCCATTGCCTGCGGCAACGGTGTGCTACACTCTTGCACTGCTGAGTGGGCCAGACGGTCGCGCGATGTGCTGCTTGCAGCACGCGTGAGGAAAGTCCGGGCTCCAGAGGGCGGGATGCCGGCTAACGGCCGGGCGGAGTGATCCGACGGAAAGCGCCGCAGAAAAGAAGACTCCCACCTGCGTCGCAAGGCGTAAAGGGAAAAGCTGAAACGGTGGTGTAAGAGACCACCAGCGTCGTGGCAACACGGCGGCTTGGCAAGCCCCATCCGGAGCAAGCGCGAATAGGAACGCTATGGGCCGGCCCGGTCCGCGTTCGGGTAGCGTGCGTGGAGCTGCATGGTAACGTGCAGACAAGATAAATGACCGTTCACGACAGAACCCGGCTTATAGGCCCACTCGGCACTTTGTTGACGCTGCGACGGCGTCAGCTGGCCGATTTGGCGCTCATTCGTCGGTCGCCGCCATAAGGCGTGCTCCCTCCTCTTTCGGGCCAAATCGACTCAGCTGACGTCGTCTCGCTGTTTTTGCCTGGTCATTGACGTTGCCGTTCAATTTACTGGGGCTAACGGTACGGGCTTTGCCGTATTATTGAGGCTGTTTGTTGCTGCGCTTTATTTTGTTGAGGGGCTTTGTTGGACAGCTATTTTACTCTGCAATCGAATATTGAGGCTTCGGGCGAGTTTGTGGACCGCAAGAGCCGGTTTATTGCCCAGCTGGTCCATATTGAGTCCGAGGATGAGGCGAATGCCTTTATCGAGCTGGTTCGCAAGCGTCATTACGACGCTCGACACAATGTTCCCGCGTGGATTTTGGTCGATGGACGTGAGCGCCAGAGCGATGACGGTGAGCCGAGCCGCACGAGCGGCATGCCGACGCTCGAGGTGCTGCGCGGCGCAGGGCTCAAAAATGTTTGCTGCGTGGTGACACGCTATTTTGGCGGCACGCTGTTGGGGCCTGGTGGCTTGGTGCGCGCCTATACCGCGGCGACGCAGGCGGCGGTGGCAGCTGCTCGGGAGGCTGGGCAGATCGTCGAGATGACGAGTGTCGTGCCGGTTGACGTGCATGTTGCCTATCCGCAGTATGAGCAGGTGCTTCGTTTGGCGCAGGATTCGGGTGCCAAGGTTTCGGATACCGATTACGCGGATACCGTGACGATTCACTTGGTGTTTAAAGCGGGGAAGCAGGAGCTGTTTTGCGCTAAGATGCGTGAGCTTATGGCGGGGCGCGAGGAGATCGAGGTCGGCGCTCCCGAATTTGCGGAGTTCTAACAGCGCCGGCCGTCGTTTTTATGTTGCTGCCGTTTACTCGGCGAGCTGCTTTAGCACATCGCAGGCGATCTCGACTGCATCGTCGATGCAGCCGGGGCAGCTGCGGAGCGGACCCTTGTCCGATCCGATGCCCTTGAGCGTGCCGCAGACGGTCGTCGTGTTCTTCTCGCCAAAACGCTTGGCGATTTCGCGCGACAGCTTGTAGGTCTGGCCCTTGGTCTTGGGGTTTTCCATGCCGTCGCTCATCACGAAGCCCATGATGGCCACGGCGCCCGAGATGGCGCCGCAGGTTTCGGTCATGCCGCCCATGCCGGCACCAAAGCCCTCGGTGAGGGTAAAGGCGATCTGGGGGTCGAGTCCGACGGCAGGCGCGAGGGTGCAGGCGACGGCCTGGGCGCAGTTAAAGCCGCGGGCGTGGTATTCGGCAGCCTGAGCCTGACAGGCGTTGATGTCGAGCTGGGCCGTATCGATTTGCTTCATCGTTGTCTCCTTGGTTACGGTGTACTCGCCTATGGTACCCGTGACGGTGCATGTAATCATCGAGAGCTTCATGTATGCCTCATTTTTATCTATCGAGCAAATGCCCAAGGCTTGAGATAAAACCCTTGATTAATTAGTCCCATAACCTACCTTTGGGATGGGTTGAGAGGGGTGCAGGGTAGCGGTATCGTGAACCGAATAAAACTAAAACCCAGGCAAGGGAGCAAGATATGAGCGAGCAGACTATCGGTACCACATGTGTTCAGGGCGGCTACCGCCCGGGTGACGCGGAGCCGCGCCAGGTGCCTATCTACCAGTCCACCACGTGGAAGTATGATACGTCCGAGCATATGGGCAAGCTGTTTGACCTGGAGGAGTCCGGTTACTTCTACAGCCGCCTGCAGAACCCCACGTGCGATCTGGTTGCTGCCAAGATCTGCGAGATGGAGGGCGGCACCGCTGCGATGCTCACGAGCTCGGGCATGGCTGCGAACTTCCTCGCCATCTTTAACGTCGCCGGTGCCGGTGATCACGTGGTTGCGTGCTCTGCCATCTACGGCGGCACCTACAACCTGCTGGCTCACACTATGGGCCGCATGGGCCTGACCTGCACGTTCGTCGCACCCGACTGCACCGATGAGGAGCTGGAGGCCGCTTTCCAGCCCAACACCAAGCTCGTCTTTGGCGAGACCATCGCTAACCCCGCGCTTGCCGTGCTCGATATTGAGCGCTTTGCCAAGGCCGCGCACGACCACGGCGTGCCGCTGATGGTCGACAACACCTTCCCGACGCCCGTGATGTGCCGTCCCTTTGAGTGGGGCGCCGACATCGTCACGCATTCCACCACCAAGTACATGGATGGTCACGCGGCCTACCTGGGCGGCGTGATCGTTGATCACGGTCAGTTTGACTGGATGGCCCATGCGGACAAGTTCCCGGGTCTCACCACGCCCGACGAGAGCTACCACGGCGTGACCTATGCCGAGAAGTTCGGCCGCGAGGGCGCCTTTATTACCAAGGCTACCGCGCAGCTCATGCGCGACCTCGGCCCCATGCAGAACCCGCAGGCGGCGTTCTTCCTGAACAGCTCGCTCGAGAGCCTGCACGTGCGTATGCCGCGCCATTGCGAGAACGGTCTGGCGGTCGCCAAGTTCCTGCAGGGCCACCCCAAAGTGCGCTTCGTGAGCTATCCGGGCCTAGAGGGCGACAAGTACTACGACATGGCTCAGAAGTACATGCCCAACGGTACCTGCGGCGTCGTGAGCTTTGGCTTTACCGGTGGTCGCGCGGCGGCCGAGACCTTTATGAAGAGTCTTAAGCTCGCCCAGATTGCCACGCACGTGGCCGATGCCCGCACCTGCTGCCTGCACCCGGCAAACGCCACCCATCGCCAGATGAACGACGAAGAGCTCATCGCCTGCGGCATCTCCGCCGATATGGTGCGCCTGTCGTGCGGCCTTGAGGATACGGCCGATTTGATTGCCGACCTTGAGCAGGCACTCGAGCAGTGCTAGGCTAGCGTGCGTGCGAGGCGTGGGACGGCTTTTCGGCTGACGACGTCCTCATAGTTCCGATTCCGTAGGCGGGACCCCGATCGTGTCCGTTTGTAGGCGATTGGGGTCCCGTTTTTGCGTTGCACGATAGAAAGGATATACATGGAGAAAACTGCCGAGCAGCTGCGCCGCGAACACATTGCCCTAGAGGGCGACACCCACGGTAAGAATAAATGGGCGATTCTGTTCACCGTGCTCGTCATGACCTTTATGGCGTGTCTGGATGCGAGCATCGTGACGGTGGCGCTCCCAGTGATGCAAAAGGAGCTGGGGGTGGGCCTCGACCGCATTCAGCTCGTGAGCTCGGTGTATCTGCTCGCGACGTGCGTCGCCATGCTGCCGTTTGGCCGCTTGGGCGATGTGCGCGGCAAGGTGAATGTGTTCCAGCTTGGTGTAATCGTCTTTACGGGTGGCTCGTTGCTTTGCGGGCTTTCGGCTTCGCTCGAGGTGCTTATCTTGGCGCGTTTCGTGCAGGGCATTGGCTGTGCCGCCGCGATGGCCAACAATATGGGCATCATCACCGAGTCGTTTCCGGCGCGTGAGCGCGGACGTGCCATGGGCATTCTGGCGACCTTTGTGGCTCTTGGCATGATGTGCGGCCCCGTGCTCGGCGGCGTGCTGGTGGCGAGCTTTCCCTGGGAGAGCATCTTCCTTATCAATCTGCCCATTGGCGTAATCTCGTTTATCGTGGGACTCTATACGCTGCCGCATGTGAAGCCGGAGGCTGGCGAACGCCCTATGCCGTTGACAGAGGCGGCGCGTCGCTGCTTTGCGAGCTCGGCTTTCACGATTAACCTGGCTTGCATGCTTATCGTGTTCGTGGGTATCGGTGCCTCCGAGTTTGTGCTGCCGTTCTACTTTCAGGATGCCCACGGCTTTAGCTCCGATATCTCCGGCCTGTTGTTTTTGGCGATGCCGGTCGTGAATGCCTTTGTGGGCCCGCTTTCGGGCTCGGTGTCCGACCGTGTTGGTTGTGAAGCGCCCACGGCCGTTGGCCTGGGCGTGTACGTGTGCGGTCTCTTTGCGGTGAGCACGCTTGACGAGCACTCTTCCATCTTGATGATTGTGTGCTGCGTCGCGTTTATGTCGTGCGGCACGTCGATCTTCCAGAGTCCCAATAATTCGCTGTATATGGGTTCGGCTCCGCGTGAGGCGCTTGGCTTTGCGGGCAGCTTGAGCAGCTTGGCGCGCTATGCGGGCATAGCGCTGGGTATTACGGCGGCGTCGCGCATCCTGTATGGACAGACGAGCGCGGCGATGGGCAAGACGGTCACGAGCTATGTGGCGGGTCGTCCGGACGTGTTCCTCTTTGGCTTCCGTTTGGTATTCTACGTGCTGATGGCCGTTGCTACCGTGGGCTTTGCGCTCACATTGGTACGTTTGGTGAGGACGCGCACCCGGCATTAGCGTGTTGGGAGGCTGTCTGCCACGAATCGGGCCTATCTACTGGTCTTGCAGCTTTATAGTGCGATGCGGCTTGTGGGGCGGGCGGGGGTAGGTCCGTGGTAGACTATCGAACAACGTTTATTAATCACGCGGTATCGTTGCCGCGAGAAGGGGTTGCGCCATGCAGGAGCTTGAGGATCGTATTCGCCATGACGGCATCGTAAAGGCCGGTAACGTCCTTAAGGTTGATGCCTTCCTCAACCACCAATGCGACGTTGAGCTGTTCGACCACATGGGCGCCGAGTGGGCCCGTCTGTTCGAGGGTGTCGAGATCAACAAGATCCTGACGATCGAGGCTTCGGGCATTGGCATGGCTTGCATTGCAGCCCAGCATTTTGGCGGCGTGCCGGTGGTCTTTGCCAAGAAGGCCCAGTCCATCAACCTTGACGGCGAGCAGTATGCCACGACCATCTACTCCTTTACCAAGCAGAAGGAGTACCCGGTCATCGTCGGCAAGCGCTTCCTGTCCGAGGGCGACAAGGTCCTGATTATCGACGACTTCCTGGCCAACGGCTGCGCGCTCGAGGGTCTTATCAAGATCTGCGAGGCCGCAGGTGCCGAGGTATCCGGCATTGGCATTGCGGTGGAGAAGGGCTTCCAGGGCGGTGGCGATAAGCTCCGCGAGCGCGGCTTCCGCGTTGAGAGCCTGGCTCGTATCGCCGATATGGACTGCGAGAGCGGCGAGATCACCTTCGCGTAAGCGCGCGACATAAGCGATTGGTATGCGATGTGACAAAGGGGCTTTCCCTTTGTCACATTTTTTTGTATGAGGGGAGGTGTTGATATGGATGAGAACAAGATGGGATGGCGCGAGTATGCGCGCTATGCCGAGATGTCGGTCGAGGATTTGGCGCGCGATTGCGAGGTGCAGGTATTTCGCGCGACGGGTCCGGGCGGACAGGGCGTGAACACGACTGATTCGGCGGTACGCATGAAGCATGGGCCCACGGGGATTGTCGTGACGGCGCGCGAGAGCCGCAGTCAGTTCCAGAACCGTAGCTGCTGTCTGCGTAAGCTGCGCGCTGAGCTTGAGCGTCGTGGCCGTCCGCCGCGCCGCCGCGTCAAGACCAAGGTGCCTCAGCGGTCTCGCCAGCGCAGACTCAATGACAAGCACTTCAACGCCATTAAAAAAGCCAACCGACGCAAGCCGGGTGGGGAGGAATGATCTTCTCAATAAGTTGCGGTGAAATAGGGACTGTTTTGCGGCTTTAGCTGCATAAACAGTCCCTATTTCACCGCAACTTAGGTGGGGTTAGCGGGAGGGGTGCCAGACGTGGAGGGCGCCGGCGAGGATGTCGACCTCGATGCGCGAGGCGACAACGGGCTCGCCGTCGGCCTGGATGGGGTAGTCTGGCTCCTCAAAGGTGAGCTCCGCATGGCGGCAGCGGCGCATGCGAACCGGCGGCAACTTGGTATGGTGGCCGTCCTTGGCCGAAAGGAACATAGGCAGGGCTACCGCGCGAGGGACGGGGCCGCAGGCGTAGCAGACGTCGAGTACGCCGTCGCAGGGGTCGGCATCGGGGCAGATGCGATAGCCCGATCCATACGTGGGGCCCAGCTGAATCGCCATGATAATCGCCCTCACGCGCTCGGCGGGCGCGCGATCAAAGCTGGCTGTCATGGGGTAGTTGCGATAGCGCAGGCCAAACTGCTCAAGTCCCGAGAGGGTGTAGAGCGGAGCGCCCGTTAAGCCGGTCTTTTTGCGTAGCTCGGTGGTGCCAAGGCCGATGGCGGCATCGATGCCAACCGAAAGCGTCTGGTCGTAGTACTCAACGGTGGCCTCGTCGCTACCGCTTGCGGGGTTCCATGAGCGAATCCGCCCGATGTCCTGACGCTGCAGCTCACAGGTGAGCAGCGCGCCAAAATCCTTGCCGGAGAAATCTTCGATGCCGAGCGTCTGGGCAAAATCGTTGCCGGAGCCCACGGGCAGGATAGCAAGAGCGGGGCGGGCGTCCTCCTTTTGCGTCATAAGCCCGTTGACGACCTCGTGGATCACGCCGTCGCCGCCGAGTGCGATAACGGTGCGATAGCCCTGAGCCTGTGCGGCAAGCTCCTTGGCGTGTCCCATGTGCTCGGTTAGCACCAGGTCAAACTGGGATTCGCGCGCGGTCATATCCAAAAAGCGTTGCAGGCGCTCGGCAACTTCGCGTGCCGCACCCGACTGGGCGGCTGGGTTGGCGATGATGAGCGTGCGACCAAAATCAGTTCCGTGCATGGGGCGACTCCCGGCGTATGACGTGACGGTGCGGTCTCGCTCGGGTCGAATTGCTCCCGATTGTGGCTGCACGGCGAATACTAACGTCTACTCTATCAGGTCGTTGTGGCGCTCGATAGCCTCTGCCACCGTGCCGCCCTCGTCCACAATAAGCGAGCGGCGCTTAGGTGAGATGATGCGCTGGGCGGGGTACACGCCGCGGTGGCCGCCGGCGAGATAGCTGATAAACGCCACGATCACGAAGAAGCCGGCGGCCGTGCCGTGGAACAGGTCGATGGCCATCATGCAGGTGGTGATGGGCACGTTGAGGCCGGCGCAGAACACGCCGAGCATGCCGAGAGCCGCCAGAAAACTGGGGTCGATTCCGACGAGGCAACCGATCCAGCCGCCGAGCGCCGCACCGATGCCAAACAGGGGCGTGACCTCGCCGCCTTGGAAGCCGGCGCCCAGGGTGAGCGCCGTCACCACGAGCTTGATGGCTGCGTCCGCCAGGGTTGTGTTACCAGCGAACCCGGCACCTGAGAGCCAGGTGGCAAGGCCGGCATACTTCCAGGCGTCGAGCATCGCGTAGGCCGCGAGCACCACGAGTGCGCCTATAAGTGCGCGAACAAGGTAATTGGTGATAAAGCGACCGTACAGGCTCTTGACGGTTCGAACCGACCAGGCAAAGAGGCGTGCCGTCAGACCGAAGATAATGGCGCTGGTAACAACGATGACGACCGTTTTGGGCGACATGGCGGGAACGCTGGCGATAACATTCGCCTCGTACTCGGTTCCCAAGGCAAGCGATGTAAAGTAGCCGGTAAACGAGGCGACGAGGCAGTAGATGCCTGCGGTGTAGTCGATCTTGCCGATAAAGCACATCTCCATGCCAAAGAAAGCTCCGGCAAGGGGCGAACCGAATACGGCACCAAAGGCCGACGAGATGCCGGCGAGCATGAGGTCGTGGTGGTCATGCTTTTTGAGGTGGGCGAGGCTCGAGATGTTGCTGGCGATGGTGCCGCCGATCTGCACCGCGGCCCCCTCGCGACCGGCCGATCCGCCCGTTAGGTGCGTGAGCGTGGAGCACACAAACGTGAGGACGGCCATGCGCATATGGATGAGGCGTGTGCCCAGAGCGGAGTCGATGACCAGGTTGTTGCCACGCTTTGCGGCGAGACCGTGGTTCTTGTAGACCCATGCGGTGGCCATGCCCACAACGGGAAGCAAGGCGTAGACCCACGCATGGTGCTCCCGATAGTCGGTCGCGATATTCAGCGAGGCCAAAAACGCCCAAGCGGCAACGCCCATGGCGAGCGAGACGATGACGACGAGTGCGAGCAACTTGGTGCTCGCGAGTAGGTTGCGGGCGTTGCGGCGCGTGTCGGCAGCCAAGAGATGCTCAGAGCGGGTGAGCTGATGCCTGCCTGCCGTGATGACGTCGTTCAGGGAGAAAAAACCGCCTTCGTCGAGCGGCTGGGAATGATCCTGCGCTTCGTTTGCGCTTTCGGGTTTGTCGTTATGAGCCATACGTTCCTCTTTTAGGTTGCAACGCAAGCATTATAAAACGCGGTAAACGCGACGAGCCGGTGGGTTGGTTTCCATTCTGTTTCGCGGCCTGCAACCGACAGGTGTATTTGCGGGTACAGGCCGAGTCGCGGTCGTGCGTCGGGGGATTATACTGAGACAAGCATAAAGAATCGGCGCCCCTGTTGTGCGCCGTGGCATTAAGAGGTGCATATGGCAGAGAAACTCATTCCGCTGGAGGACGCGCAGTCGATTGTTCTGTCGCACGTTGCTCCGACCGATCTCATCGAGATTCCCGTGTGGCAGGCCGCCGGTCTTCCCTTGGCCGAGGACGCGGTGGCTGATATCGACATCTCGCCGTTTGCCAACAGCGCTATGGACGGATATGCCGTGCGCTCGGCGGACTTGGCGCAGGCATCTGGCGAGGCGCCGGTGACGCTCGACGTTATCGGACACGAGGCCGCGGGCCATGTGTTTGACGGCGCAATCGGCACGGGCGAGACCGTCCGCATCATGACGGGCGCGCCGGTGCCCGAAGGTGCCGATGCCGTGGTGAAGTACGAGATCGTCGACGTGCTCGACGGCGATGGCAACGAGGGCTCGCACGTTCGCTTCTCGGCGCCTGCCAAGGTAGGGGAGAACGTTCGCTCTGCCGCCGAGGAGGCCCATGCCGGCGATGTTGTGATGCATGCCGGCGAGGTCGTGGCCCCGGCGGGCGCCGGCTTGCTGGCAAGCGCCGGATACGCGAGCGTGAAGGTACATGCCGCCCCGCGCGTGGGCATTATCTCGCTGGGCACGGAACTGGTCGCACCGAGTAAGGTACCGGCGCGCGGTCAGATTCGCGATTCCAACTCCTCGGCGCTGATGGCCGAGGCGCTCGATGCCGGGGCAGATCCGGTGTTCTACGGTATTGCGCCCGACGACGAGCAGGCGATTGCCGAGCTGGTGCATCGCGCCACGCGAGAGTGCGATTTTGTCATTACAAGTGGTGGCGCCTCGGCGGGCGATTACGACTACGTGACGGCGCTCGTCCGGCGCGAGGGCGAGGTGCTGTTCGATCGCATCTCGATGCGTCCGGGCAAGGCCATCACGTTTGGCTTGCTCGGGGGTAAGCCCTACCTGGGGCTTTCAGGCAATCCGGCCGCGGCGTATGTGGGCTTTGAGATGCTTGCCCGTCCGGCGATTCGCAAGATGCGCGGTTTTTCCGAGGGTGCGCGTCCCGTGCAGCAGGCGACGCTCACGCACGGCGTGAAAAAGCGCCAGGACCGACGCTTCTTCGATCGCGCCACGGTTTTGCGCGACCCCGAGACCGGTGAGCTGTTGGTGACCGAGGCCAAGACGCAGAATTCGGCGCTGCTCGGCACGATGCAGCGGTCCAACTGCCTGCTGCGTATTGACGAAGGACCGTGCGAGCTCAAGGCGGGCGACGTCGTGGGTGTCGTGCGTGTCGACCTGCCCGAGGGCACGGTGTTGTAGGAGGAAGACTATGGAGTTGAAGATTTCGATCGTGACGTGCTCGGATACGCGCGATCTTGCTCAGGACGAGGCTGGAGCCGCACTCGAGGAACTTATCAAGGCGCAGGGCTGGGCGGTTGTCTCACATGTGGTCGTGCGCGACGACGCCAGCGAGATCGGTGATGCCATTGTGGAGGCTGCCGATGAGTGCCACGCCAATGTCGTGCTCACCTGTGGCGGCACGGGACTTTCGATGCGCGACGTGACGCCCGAGGCGACGCGTGCCGTCTGTGACCGCGATGTGCCGGGTATTGCAGAGGCAATCCGTGCGTACTCCATGACCAAGACGCGCCGCGCTATGCTCTCGCGCGCTATTTGCATGCAACGAGGTCATACGCTTGTCGTAAACTTTCCCGGTTCTACGAAGGCCGCCCGCGAAAGCTGGGAGGCCATAGCAGACCAGCTGGAGCATGCGGCTCAGATGACAGCGGGCGGCGGACATACCAACTAAGCGGTTTACCTGCGGCGGGGCGACCTGAACGGCTGCTCCGCCTTTGTTTTCCGCCGAAGCGACGCCGAGGTGCACGGCAACTCGAAACTATATTCTCTGGCGAGAATAATTTCTCACTATCATTATTCGCGCGTAAGTATAATCTAGTAACAGAATAAAGCCTGCGGCGGGGTGCCCGGGCATAGCGTTCGAAAGGGTTGAATATGTTCGATATGGTTTCACGCTGCGGTTTTGTCACGCTTTCTGCTGTCGCTGCCGCCGGCCTTGGCCTTGCCGGCTGCTCGGGCAACAAGACGTCCGAGCCCGCTGGCTCCGATGTCGGCTCCGCCAAGTCTTCCTCTAAGAAGAAGGCTGTCGAGCTGCAGGTCTTTGCCGCCAACTCGCTCGAGAAAGCTCTGCCCGAGGTTCAGGAACTCTACGCCGAGCAGACCGGCACCACGTTTGCCGACACGCAGTTTAAGGCGTCTGGCGACCTTGTCGAGCAGATGCGCGCCGGTGCCGCCGTCGATGTGCTCATCACGGCCTCCAAGGGCACCATGGACGACGCCGAAGCCGCCGAGCTCGTCGACGCCGACACCCGTGAGGATATGTTCGTCAACGACCTCGTGATCATTCGCGCCGAGGGCTCCGACACCAAGGTCGAGGCCATCGCCGACGTCGCGAATCTGGACGGCAAGATCGCCATCGGCGACGCCAAGACCGTTCCCGCCGGCAAGTACGCCAACCAGGCCCTGGCCTCCGTGGGCCTCTACACCGGCACCGAGGGCGACGATGGCGAGTATGCTCCCGAGATCGCCGACAAGGTGGCCCTGGCCGACAAAGTTGGTACCGCCGCCGCCTATGTGTCCACAGGCGACTGCGTGGCCGGTTTTGTCTACAGCTCCGATATCTTCCGCTACGACGGCATCGAGGAGGCCTTCGTGTGCCCCGAGGATTCGCACAAGCCCATCGTGTACCCGGGTGCCGTTGCCGAGAGCTCCGAGCACGCCGACGAGGCCAAGGCGTTTATCGACTTTTGCCTGACCAACAAGAAGGCTCAGAAGATTTGGGCTAAGTACGGCTTTGAGCTTTCCGCGTAGTGCGGCTTGGCGCGATAATTCCATCGTTTTGTGTTTCACTCCGTCCTTGTATTCGCTTGGAGCTTTTCGTGCTTAATAGATTCCGCATCCTTGTCGCCTGTGCTTTAACCTTCACGCTTTGCTGGGTGCCGGGATTTGCGTTTGCTGGAGACGCTGAGGATGGAGCTCAGGTTGCTGCGACCGCCCATGGGCTTTCCTATGGGATCGAGGGTTTTGAGCGGTTGGCCAAGGGGACCGCTCGTGCCATGGAGGGCCAGCCTGAGGGCTACCGGTTTCCCGTTGACGAGGACGTGGACCTTGTAGTGGCGCCTGCTGCCGATCGCGTTGTGGTGTGGATATCGCCCAAGGCGGTCGAGAAGTATGGATTGGATCCGCAGGACAACGAGTGCGTATCGGGTCTCAAGGCCCTCGTCTGTGAGCTCGACAGCGTAAACTGCATGGGAGGTGCGCAGCTAGGGGACGTGGATCTTCCTTGGTATGTCACGGCGGAAACAACGTTTGACGCCGGCGGGTATACCTATGGCTTTGACGAGCGCGGTGCGGATGGGGACCGCTATGTGGTGATTGCATCGGCCTCGGGTGATGCCAAGGGCGGCGCGCGTTGGCTTGATAGCGCTCAAATGGTAGAAGCATCGTCTGTCGTGTTGCGGGATGAGCAGGGGCCCTTGACCTCTCTGACTTCCTTTTTGGGCGACATCGACTATCGCCCGTTTTGGGTGTCTATCAAAACGAGCGGCCTCGCCCTAGTGATTGCCTTTGCACTGGGCCTGTTTGCCGCGTGGAAGACTATGGGTACCTCGAGTCGCATCAAGGGCCTGCTCGATTCGGTCTTTACGATTCCTATGGTGCTGCCGCCCACGGTCTGCGGCTTTTTGCTCCTCATGCTGTTTGGCCGCTCGACCGGGGTGGGCCGGTGGCTCATCGCGCACGGCATCTCGATCGTCTTTACGTGGCCTGCGGCGGTGATCTCTGCCGTGGTGGTATCGTTCCCCCTGGTCTACCGTACGGCGCTCGGCGCCTTTGAGAGCCTCGACACGCAGATGCTTGACGCCGCGCGAACCCTGGGATGGTCCGAGCGTCGCATCTTTGCCAAGCTTATGATGCCGCTTGGGTGGCCTTCTATTGCCGCTGGTACGGTCCTCGCCTTTGCCCGCGCGATGGGAGAGTTTGGCTGCACGCTGTTCTTTGCGGGCAACTACGCCGGCATTACGCAGACCATCCCCATTGCGATTTACTTTGAGTGGATGGGCGGCAACACCTCGGTGGCCCTCTTTTGGGTCGCCGTTGTGATTGCGTTCAGTTTCCTGGTCATCCTATTCATCAACATGTACACGGCGCATTCGCAAAAGTATCGCAAGCGGGGCCTTTCCCGTGCGGAGCGCAAGCGGATCAAAGATCTTGCCGGACAGGGCGATTCGCTCGACCCGGCGGGCGGCGATGCCTTGCGTATCGATCGCGAGGCGCTGGCCGAGCTCATGCGCGATGATGCCGCTTTGCAGGGAGGTCGATAGGCCATGTCGCTCGTTCTGGATATCAAAAAGCGCTATCCCGGGTTTATGCTCGACATGCAGCTTGAGGCCGGCGAGGATCGTGTGGCGCTGCTCGGTGCCTCGGGTTGCGGCAAGAGCTGTACGCTGCGCTGCATCGCCGGCGTGGAGACGCCCGACGAGGGCAAGATCGTCGTCAACGGCGTGACCTTTTTTGACTCGGCGGCGGGCATCAATCTGTCGCCCCAGGAGCGAAAATGCGCCCTGCTGTTCCAAAACTATCAGCTGTTTCCCAACATGACGGTGGCCGATAACGTATGTGCCGGCGTAAAGGACGCGGGCGACGCCGCGGCGCGTAAAAAACTTGCCGAGCGCTACCTGGGCATCTTTGGCCTAGCCGATTTTGCCGACCGCTATCCCGCGCGACTCTCGGGCGGTCAACAGCAACGCGTGGCGCTCGCGCGCATGGTGGCGGCACATCCGGGCATTTTTATGTTCGATGAGCCCATGAGCGCGCTCGATGCGTATTTCAAGAGCGCGCTTGAGCAAAGCATGCTCGACCTGTTCGACGTCTGTAACCGTACTGTGCTCTACGTGAGCCACGACATCGATGAAGCGTGCCGCCTGTGCCAACGCATCTGCGTGATGCACGACGGGCATGTTGAGGAGATCGGCTCCGTCGAGGACGTGGTCCGCCGTCCGCAGACGCTGGCGGCGCTGCGCCTGACGGGCTGCAAGAACACAAGCCGGGCGCGCAAGATCGGCGACGAAGAAGTTGAGGCCCTCGACTGGGGCATGACCTTTAACGTGGGTCGCGAGGTTCCCGATACTGTGGCGTACCTGGGCATTCGCGCAAGCTACTTCCATGTTGACAATCGTGCGGAGCGGGGCCGTAACAGCTACGATTTGCACGTGGCACGTGTGAGCGATTCGCGCTTTGAGCGGCTGGTGCTGCTGGACGTGCCGCGTGCTGATGCGCCCACGCGTCTGCAGTGGAAGGTCAACAAGGTGGGCGTGCCTGTCGACGAGCTGCCGCAAGCAGGCGAGACGCTGCGCATGCATTTTGATGCCAGCAGGATCCATTTGGTTTGTCGGTAGGGCAGAGGGCGGGCTGTCGAGGATTCTCGGCAGCCCGCCGTTTCGTTCCCTACCGTTCGCCGAATGTAGAATGGTGATTAATTATCAAGCAAGATAATAATTTATTAAAAGGCAACGGGTACCTCTGTCGTACGAATGTCAACGGTGTTCGCATAGTCGATGACCGTTGATATAGTTGACCTCAACTTGTAAAGGAGGGTGCGCACATGCCGCAGACGACATACATTCGCCGCGTTGCCGCGCGCGCCCTGTATATGGCTCGGAGCCGCATATGAGCAGGTATGTTCACGGCTCCGGGAGAGACGACGCACAACTAAATAATCGACCGCAAAGCAGGTTCCCCAAAATTCCGGGTTTAGGCACGGCTGGGTTTTCGCCGCCCGCCGTGCAGCAATACCGTAGCTGTCCGTATTTGGTTCGAGAGGGGAACCGTCATGGCTGAAGAATTCAATTTCCATCCGATGTGGGAGAGCCTCGGCATGAATCTTGCCGATCACGACATGCTGCTGGGCGCTGTGGGCCAGATGTACGGCGATATGTTCCTGACGCAGAACAATCGCCCCAAGTCCACGTCCTACCTGGATTTTGTCGCCACCAACATCCACAGCGGCCGTATTAAGGAGATGCTCGACAAGAAGGAGGCCGGCGAGGCCACCAAGATCGTCGGTTCGTTCTGTGTGTACGTGCCCGAGGAGATCGTGCTTGCCTGCGATGGCATCCCCGTTGGCCTGTGCTCGGGTGCCGACTGGGCGACCGACAAGGTCGAGGAGCATCTGCCGCGCAACACCTGCCCGCTCATCAAGAGCTTTGCCGGCTTTAAGCTGGGCGAGGTCTGCCCCTACATTGAGTCGAGTGACCTGGTGGTGGGCGAGAACACCTGCGATGGCAAGAAGAAGGCCTACGAGTTCTTTGCCACGCAAAAGAACATGTACGTCATGGATATCCCCAACGTGCACGACGAGTCGACGCTCGTGACCTGGAAGGCCGAGGTTAAAAAGCTTGCCGCCAAGATCGAGGAAGAGTGCGGCGTCAAGATTACGCCGGAGCGCCTGAAGGCTGCCATCCACGCCGTCAACGAGAAGCGTCGCGCCCTGCAGCGTCTGGCTGCCACGCGCGCTGCCGATCAGGCGCCCATCAGCGGTCTCGACAGCCTGCTGACCGTTCAGGCCGCCTTTATGGACGACACGCCGCGTCTGACCGGAGCCATCAACGATATGGCGGCTGAGTGCGAGCGGCGTGTCGAGGCCGGCGAGGGCGTGGCGCCCAAGGGGACCAAGCGCATCCTGTACACCGGTACGCCCATGGCCGTGCCCAACTGGAAGCTGTTCAACCTCATCGAGAAGGCCGGCGGCGTTGTGGTGGGCGAGGAGTCCTGCACGGGTTCGCGCTACTACAAGGACCTGGTCGACGAGTCCGGCGAGACGGTCGACGAGATGCTCGACGCCATCGCCGAGCGCTACTTTAAGATCAACTGCGCCGTCTTTACGCCCAACGACCAGCGTATGAAGGACATTGTCCAGATGGCCAAGGACCTGCATGCCGACGGCGTCGTCGACGTGGCCTTGCAGTTCTGCACGCTCTACGAGATGGAGTCGTTTGCCGTGGAGAAGGCCGCCGAGGAGGCAGGCATTCCGTTTATGCACATCACGACCGACTACGCCGGTGAGGACGCCGGCCAGCTGCAGACGCGCATTGAAGCTTTCTTGGAAACCATTTAGGGGTATCCGTCCCGGCGGCTTCCCCAGGCACCCGATCTTGCCGTTCAAACCATCGTTTGCGTACCAAAGTACGCGGCGCTTCTCTTTCACGGCAACCTCGGGCACCTGGGAAAGCCGTTTCCTTGGTTGGTCAAAAGGTTTGTTAAGGAGTTATATGTCGGAAAATATGGAGCAGCCGTTGCCATCCACGTTTGAGGAGTTCAACGAGCAGCGCAAGGCGGCGTTTATTCGCGTCAAGGATTATAAGCAGGCGGGTAATCGCCTGGTCGGTTTTCTGTGCAGCTACACGCCGCTCGAGATTATCGATGCCGCGGGGGCTGCGAGCGTGGCGCTGTGCGGCACGTCCGACGAGGTGATTCCCGAGGCCGAGAAGGTGCTGCCGGCAAACCTCTGCCCGCTCATCAAGTCGACCTACGGTTTTGCCTACTCGCAAAAGTGCCCGTTTACGTACTTTAGCGACATGATCATCGGCGAGACCACCTGCGACGGCAAGAAGAAGATGTACGAGCTACTCAACGAGCTCAAGCGCACGCACATTCTGCATCTTCCGCAGGGTCGCGATCGCGCCTACGAGCGTGAAGGCTGGTACGAGGAGTGCCGCCTGCTCAAGGAGGAGCTCGAGGGCTTCTACGGCATTACGATTACCGACGATGACCTGCGCGCTGCCGTCCGTCGTCGCAACCGCTTGCGTGCGGCCCAGCTCGAGATGTTTGCGCTGCAGGCCAACCAGCCGGCGGCCATGAGCGGTGTCGACCTGATGAGCACCATGTTCGCCGGTACGTTCAGCTTTGATATCGAGGCTTATACGCAGCAGCTGGAGCAAAAGGTTGCCAAGCTGCGCGAGACCTACGACGCGGGTGAGCGCCCGGTCGCAGCAGACGCCAAGCGCATTCTGATCACCGGCTGCCCGGTGGGCGGCGTGATCAACAAGATCGGCCGTACTATCGAGTTCAACGGCGGTGTGGTCGTGTGCATGGACGACTGCTCGGGCGAGCGCACGGCGGCCATGATGATCGACCCGGAGGCTCCCGATATCCTGCGCGCCATCGCCGACCGCTACCTGGACATCAACTGCTCGGTCATGACGCCCAACGACGGTCGCATGGTAAACACGCTGGCTATGTGCGAGAAGTACCATGTCGATGCCGTGGTAGAGAGCGTGCTGCAGGCCTGCCACACCTTCAACGTTGAGAGCGCGCGCATGCAGGAGGCTGTCGAGGGTGCGGGCATTCCGTATATGAAGATCGAGACCGACTACAGCAACGGTGACATGGGCCAGATCGAGACGCGCATCGCCGCCTTCATCGAAACCCTCTAGCTTCCTCAGGCACCGGATCTTGCTCCTCAAACCGTCGCTTGCGTACCCAAAGTACGCTGCGCTCCTCTTTCGGGGCAATCTCCGGCACCTGAGAAACCTAGAGCTAAGGTGCCTGAACGTGCCACTGTCTTTGATGTTTAGATTGGGAGAGAGCCATGATAGGGATCGGGATCGATATCGGGTCTACGGCGGCTAAGGCTGCTGTGGTCGACGGGGAGGGTTCGGTGGCGTGGACGTGCGTGCAGCCAACCGGGTTCTCCTCGGTCGATGCTTCCGAGCGGCTGCGCGAGGCACTGGCAGCGGCTGGCTACGACGTGGCTGCCGACGACGTGCGCGTGATCGCGACTGGCTACGGCCGTGTCGCCGTGCCCTATGCGCATAAGGTCGTGACCGAGATTACCTGCCACGGCACCGGTGCCGTGCGCCTGTTTGGCGATCACGGCACGGTGATTGACGTAGGCGGCCAGGACACCAAGGTCATTCAGCTTAAAAGTGGCCGCGTGGCCAAGTTTGCCATGAACGACAAGTGCGCCGCCGGCACGGGGCGCTTTTTGGAGATCATGGCCGACCGCCTAGGCATTTCCCAACAGCAGATGACGGACCTCGCCCGCACCGGCGAACCCACCAAGATCAGCAGCATGTGCACGGTGTTTGCCGAAAGCGAGGTCATCAGCCTGATCGGTCGTGGCGAGCCGCGTGAGAACATTGCGCGCGGCGTGATCGACAGCGTGGTCTCGCGCGTGGCGACCATGGCCGGGCAGGCCGCGGGCGCCCCGTACTACCTGACCGGCGGCCTGTGCGAGAACGCCTTCGTGGTGGAGCGGTTGGGCGAGCTGCTGGGGTCGCCGGTGACCACCTCGCCCCAGGCTCGCTTTGCCGGTGCCATCGGCGCGGCGATTCGCGCACAGGCGCTCAATTAATGCATCCGCCGTAGGCTCGCATTCATGCGTATACTGGGAGAAAATGATTGACCGATGAGAGGAGGTATCGATGGCTGACGATCAGATTAAGCTTACGTCTATGACTGCCGCGAGCGGTTGAGCCGCTAAGTTGGCTCCCGGAGCCCTCGCCCAGGTTCTGGGCGACTTGCCAAATGTGCATAACGACAACTTGCTCGTGGGGTTCGATACCTCTGACGATGCGAGCGTCTTCCGCGTAGGGGAGAACCTGGGGCTTGTGCAGTCCATCGACTTCTTCCCGCCGATGGTCGACGACCCGTTTCTGTTTGGCCAGATTGCCGCGGCCAACTCGCTGTCGGACATCTACGCCATGGGCGGGCGGCCGAGCCATGCCATGAACCTACTCTGCATACCCAGTTGTCTGGGCATCGAGGTTGCCGGTCAGATTCTGGCGGGCGGCGCCGACAAGTGCGTCGAGGCGGGTTGCTCCATCGCGGGCGGCCATACCATCAACGACGACGAGCCCAAGTATGGCCTGTCTGTGAGCGGCTTTGTCGCGCTCGACCGCATGCTCGCCAACAGCGGCGCACGCGTGGGCGATGTTCTGCTGCTGACCAAGGCGATCGGCTCGGGCATTATCACCACGGCCATTAAGGGCGAGCTCATCGAGCAGGACGAGGCCGCGGCCATGTTTGACTCGATGCGCATCCTCAACGAGGCGCCGATTCGTCTGGCCGAGGGGCTCGAACTTCACGGCTGCACCGACCTTACGGGCTTTGGCCTGATCGGGCACGCGTGTGAGATGGCCGAGGGCTCGGGCGTGCAGATTGAACTTGCGTCGGGGGCGGTGCCGCTCTTTGACCAGGTGCTCGATATGGCGCGTCTGGGCATTATTCCTGCCGGTGCCTACCGCAACCAGGACTTCTTTGACCCGCGCGTGGCTGCCGACGAGGACCTTGAGCCGGGCATGCTCGACGCGCTGTACGATCCGCAGACCTCGGGTGGTTTGCTCATCGCGGCGCCTGCTGCCGATGTGGATGGGCTTGCGCGTCGCCTGCATGCCGAGGGTCGCATCGCCGCCGTCGTCGGGCGCGTGTGCGAGCCGGTGCCGGGCGGCCCTGCCGTCCGTGTTGTTCGCTAGCCCGCACGTTTATGTAGCTGTTTACCGTTCTCTAGAACGGTTCTTTCGAAAGGAAAAACTATGTCTACCAAAATTGAAGTCAATGCCATGGGCGATGCCTGCCCGCTGCCCGTCGTCAAGACGCTTAAGGCACTCAAACAGCTTGATGGCGAGGGTGCCGTGGTGACCTCGGTCGACAACGAGACCGCCGTCAAGAACATCTCCAAGATGGCGCAGGAGAAGGGCTGCACGGCCTCGGTCGAGAAGGTTTCTGACGCCGAGTGGCACGTGACCGTGGCGACCTCTGGCGCCGTTGCCGTGGCCGATCCCGAGCAGGATGGCGCTGCCTTCTGTGATGCCATCGCCGGCAAGGGCAAACTCGTCATTTCCGTCTACACCGATTGCATGGGCCGTGGCGACGACGAGCTGGGCCACAAGCTCATGAAGGCGTTTATCTTTGCCGTGACGCAGCAGGAGGAACTGCCCGCGACCATGCTGTTCTACAACGGCGGTGCCAAGCTCACCGTCGAGGGTTCGCCGGTGCTCGACGACCTGAAGGGCCTGGCGGAGCAGGGTGTCGAGATTCTCACCTGCGGCACCTGCCTCGACCACTATGGCATTAAAGACCAGCTTGCGGTGGGCGAGGTCACGAATATGTACGTGATCGTGGAGAAGATGGAGCAGGCCGTGCGCGTCGTGCGCCCGTAGCGTATTGGTTGGAGTTGCCATGAGGGAGAAGCGCCCGGCGCTTGTCATCACGTTTCCCACCACGGCGGCCGCCATGGGCTGCGAGTCCCTGTGCATTGAGCGCGGCCTTCCCGGGCGAACGATTCCCGTGCCCGGGGAGGTCGCTGCCGGCTGCGGTCTGGCGTGGAAGGCGTTGCCTGCCGATGAGGAACTGCTGCGCGGCGAACTCGCCGAGGCGGGTGTTCCCACCGAGGGCTATACCGTGATTGATATGTGGGAGGTCGTGCGATGATCTATCTGGATAACGCGGCGACGACCATGCACAAGCCGCAGACGGTCATCGATGCCGTGACGCAGGCGATGTGCTCGCTCGGCAATGCCGGGCGCGGCGCCACGTCGGGTGCCCTCGATGCCGCTCGTACGATTCACGTTTGCCGTGCCAAGCTCGCGCGCCTTTTGGGTTGCCCGAGGGCGGACCATGTGTGCTTTACGCCCAACTCCACGGCGGCGCTCAACACTGCCATAAACGGCGTGGTGCGCCCCGGCGACCGTGTGGTCACAACGGTGCTCGAGCACAACTCCGTGCTGCGTCCGCTTAACCGCCTTGCGGCAGAGCAGGGTGTGACCGTTGAGCATGCGGGCTGCGATGCGAGCGGCGTGCTCGACTACGACGAGCTCGAGCGGTTGGTCACGCTGGGCACGCGTGCTGTGGTGGTGACGCACGCCTCCAATGTGACCGGCAACGCGGTCGACATTGCGCGCGTGGCGGCCATGGCTCATGCTGCCGGTGCGCTGGTGATCGTCGACGCCTCCCAGTCTGCCGGTACGGCGAAGATCGACATGCAGGCCATGGGGCTCGACGTCGTGTGCTTTACCGGCCACAAGGGATTGATGGGCCCGCAGGGCACCGGCGGTCTGGCCGTGGCGGAGGGTGTCGACGTGGCTCCCTGGGCCATGGGCGGCACGGGCGTGCACAGCTTCGATGCGCTGCAGCCGCTTGAGTGGCCCACGCGCCTTGAGGCGGGCACGCTCAACGGTCACGGCATCGCGGGCCTTTCTGCCGGTCTCGACTTTATCGAGGCCCAGGGTGGGGCCGAGGCGATTGCGGCGCGTGAGCGCGCGCTTGCCGAGCGTTTCCTCGCCGGCGTGCGCGAGATTCCGGGGATTAAGCTCTATGGTGCCTTTGACCAGCCGATGCGCTCTGCGATTGCGTCGCTCAACGTGGGCGATATCGACTCTGCCGAGATCTCGGACGCGCTCATGCAAGGGTGGGGGATTGCGACGCGCCCCGGCGCCCATTGCGCTCCGCTCATGCACCGCGCGCTGGGGACCGAGCGCCAGGGTATCGTTCGCTTCTCGTTTGGGTATTTCAACACTACCGAAGAAGTTGACACGGCTATCGATGCTCTATGCGATTTAGCCTGCTAAAGCTGCTAGACCGTTTATACTTGCGGGACGGGTGTTTTTGCCCGTCCCGTTTTTGTTTCGACCCGAAAGGTGTGCATATGGCCTCATCCGCCCCGCGTGGTCTACGCTCCGATCATGTCGTTACCGTTGGCATCGCCCTGTTCTCGATGCTCTTCGGCGCCGGCAACCTCATTATTCCGCCGCTGCTGGCGCTCCAGGCAGGTTCTGCCACGCCGGTCGCCATGCTCGGCTTTCTGATTGCCGCCATCGGTCTGCCCGTCATGGGATTTATCGCCGTCGCGCTCGCCGGCACGGCCCGCGAGCTGGCCGGGCGCGTGCATCCTAAGTTTGGTGAATTCTTCGTTGCGGCGGTCTACCTGGCCATCGGTCCGTGCCTGGCCATTCCGCGCACAAGCTCTACGGCGTTCGAGATGCTAGTGCCGCTGCTGCCCGAGGGCGTCTCGCTCGGCACGGCTCGCCTGGTGTTTGCCGTCGGCTTCTTTGTCGTCGCGTTTGTGCTTACGCTGCGCCCGGGGGTCATCACACGCGTACTCGGTCGCATTACGGGCCCCGCGCTCATCGCGCTCATCGTGCTGGTCGTGGGTGCTGCCGTGATCTCGCCGCTGGGACCGGCTGCTGCCCCGCAAGCTCCCTATGATGCCGGCGCTGCGGTTCAAGGCTTCTTGACCGGCTACCAGACCATGGACCTGCTTGCGTCGCTCGCCTTCGGCATCATCATCGCCGAGACCATCCACGAGTTGGGTGTTACCGATGACAAGCGCGTGGCCTTCGAGATTTCGCGTTCCGGTGTGATCGCCGGCGTGCTCATGGCCATTATCTATTGCGGCTTGGCCCTTGCCGGTATGCAGCTCGGCACCGTGATGCCCGACGCCACCAACGGCGCTGCAATCCTTGCTCGCTCGGCCTCCATGCACTTTGGCCTTGCCGGCACGGTCGTGGTCTTCGCCATCTTCTTCCTCGCCTGCATGAACGTGTGCATTGGCCTCATTAGTTGCTGCGCGCGCTATTTCTGTGAGACGTACGTGGTTGAAGGGGGAGCGGAGGCCTCCGAGGAGGCCATGCGCCGCCCCTTCGCGATCCTCGCCTTTGTGTTCGCGGCGTTTTCGTGCCTGCTCTCCAACGTGGGCCTCGACGTGATCCTCATGTTCTCGGTGCCTATGCTCAACGCCTTGTATCCCGTTGCCATCGTACTGGTACTGATGGGCCTGGTGCACGGCTTTTGCGACGCTCATCCGCAGGTGTGGGTGTGGGTCGGCGGCGTGGTTGCTGTGCAGAGTGTGATCACCTCGGTCCGCGATGCGTTCTTTGCGGGCGCGTGGCTACCGTTTGATGTTCTTCCGCTGGCGGATATCGGTGCCGCGTGGGCGCCGGTTGCCGTGGCGGCGTTTGTGATCGGTCTGCTCCACAGCAAGTTTGTCGCACATTCGAGGAGCTAGGGTTTCTGCGCTTGCACAGGCGGGGAGTCTCCCCTATAATTTCCTTCGCTTTGGGACACGCAAGGTTTAGACCTTAGCTGCTCAACACCTTCGGGACGTGGCGCAGTTTGGTAGCGCGCCTGCTTTGGGAGCAGGATGTCGCAGGTTCAAATCCTGTCGTCCCGACCATATCTTGCGGGCGTAGTTCAATGGTAGAACCCCAGCCTTCCAAGCTGATGACGCGGGTTCGATTCCCGTCGCCCGCTCCATAGGATATCTTTAACGGCTTTGGCTCCTTTTGGTGCCAGAGCCGTTTTCATATACATGCCGGGACCCCACATCCCCTTCTAAGTTGCGGTGAAATACGGACTGTTTTTCGGCTTTTATGGCCCATGTAGTCCGTATTTCACCGCAACTATTTGTAAGGTTGGATTTTGATGCCGTTGGGAGGGTCGTAGCGACCGTCTACCGAGAGTGGAAATATTTTTTGAAGCTCTGACCTGCGGCGTCAAGCTTTTGGTCAGCTTTTGGTAAGGCCTGCGGACGGAAGCATGCGATAGCGTAATGGTATTCTCTCTGCCGTGATGGTTATGGGGTTGGCCATGCTCGATAAAGGCAAACATTTTCCGCAGTCATATGCAAGGATGCTATTCTCGGCCGTTGGAATTCATCAAGATGGACAGCTGCTTATAACAATTGATCCTTGGGATGAACGCCGTGCGCGTGAGCTTATGCAGGAAGAGCTCATGCTTCGTCTTTACAACCACGTGTATGCGGATCCGGTCTATTGGAATAATCTTGGGGTTGAAGATCGCATCTTTCAGCTGGCATCCGCTATTGCGGTCGTTGAACCGGATGCTGTGTTTTGCGGATCGACAGCAGCGCTGCTCTACGGCATCGGCTCGGCGTATACGCTTCTGGATAAAGTGCAAGTACTGCTGCCACGGTCTACAAGGCGTGATACGTATGAGTTCGTTGAATACAAGCGCTGGCGGGCGGGCGAAGTGTGGCGGCTAGGTCTGTTTACACTGACGGATCCGTGTCGAACGGTTGTTGATATCGCTCGAACGAGCGCCTTTCGCTATGCGCTGGGCTATGTCGATGGCTTGGCCCGTGAGTACGATGTCGAACGCGAAGAGCTGCGAGCATATGCGCAGGCAAATTGCCGAGGGTTGCATGGCATCGCGCGTGCTTTTGACGTTTTTGAGTATATGGACGGCAGGTCAGACAATGGCGGCGAGTCTGAGGCGAGAGCAGCGATGATTCTCGCTGGGGTTGTCGCGCCCGAGCTTCAAGTTGAGATAACGCGACCGGGAAACGCTGGCTATTATCTAGCAGATTATGGCTGGCAGATGTCAGACGGCTCATGGACGCTGGCAGAGCTGCATGGGCTAGGCAAGTTTGAAGACGAGGCTCAAAATGATCCAGAGCGGGCGGCGACAAAAACGTATCGAGCGGCCCTCATGCGCGACGCGAACCTTCGCGCCATGGGCCACAACATCATTCATTTCAAACTCTCGGACACCTACGACGTAGAATCGTTCGGTGCCATGATGCGCGGTTACGGCATTCCGACAACAAAACCCTACGCCGAACCCCGATAGCGAAATCGTTCGCGGTCCACCTTCAATAAGTTGCGGTGAAATACGGACTGTTGAGGCCTTTAAAGGCATAAATCAGTCCGTATTTCACCGCAACTTAGGAGGGGATGGGGTTAGTGGCGGGGGCGGTGGCGGAGCTTGTCGATGGTGGAGTCGGTGCTTCGGCTGCGGGCTTCGGCGGCGCGGTCGCGGGCGTCGGCGGCGGTTTGGCGCTGGCGGCGGTAGTCGATCATGCCTTGGATGATGGGCTTGCCAAAGCTCACGACATCATCGTTGTAGATGGCGGTTCGGGCTGCGAGGAGGCAGTCGGTAAAGTCCATATGGGTCTTGCCAAAGAGTTTGACGGCAAGGGCGACAACGGTGGGCTCGTCGACCATGACGTCATCGAGCAACCTCTTCATGGCCGCAGTAATCTCAACGCGGGGAACCTTATAGACGTCGCGCAGCGTGACCACGACGCGCGTGATGATTTCGGGGTAGACGCGAGCGGTGCGCGTGGCGATGACCTTGGCGGCGCGCGGTGACAGAACCTCGTCGTCGTCAAGCAGGTAGCGCAGGATGACGGTCTCGTCGATGATGGTGCTACTCATGGATATCTACTTCCTCGGGACCCAAAATCGAATCGTCGCTTTCTGTGGCAAGGTACTCAATCCAGGCATTGCGCTCTTCGGAGCGGCGATTGGGGTCACCATATGCTTTGAGCGATCCATAGGCGGCGGTGCCGTTCTTTGAGCGCACGGCGACCGGCTGAAAGGGGGGCTTGCGCATCAAAATGCTTTGCGCGACAAATAAGCGGACAGCCTCGGCGAGCGATGTGCCCATGGCATCGTAGAGATGCTCGGCATGCTGCTTGTCTTCCTCGCGAATGCGCACCTGCAGGATGGCTCTTTTTTGAGTCGATGACATCACTGGCCCCCTTAATGAGCGTGCAATATAGTCGGTCAAATGCGGCATGTGCCGATACTTGAGCATCTTATAACGATTACTTTATTTCACTCAAGTTGATAACCATAAACACGAATACAAGCGTAGTACATCCAAAATGAGAGCGCATAAAAATCTCTGAGGCGTACGCATGTAATACACTCACCTTTATAGCTTCTAGAGAATAATTCCAACCTGCCAAAACCCCTGCAATACACCCGTATTGCAGGGCCTATGCTCAAGTTTGCCCCCTGCAACTGCGTATATTTAACCTGTATATCGTTGGAGAAACTCTACCGAGTGCATGTTTCGCCGCATGCATTCGATTTGTCGATGCCGGACCACGGGCGGTCCGGGGCAACGTCGACAGGGTCTCTCCGGCATGGGATTCAGGAGGGAGTGAACAACATGGGCAATAAACGAGTCGTGGCTGATTCTTCACGCTGCATTGGGTGCCAAACCTGTATGGCGGCGTGCATCGAGGCGCACGATATTCCCGGCAACATCGCCGCACCTCGCTTGCGCGTAACGCGCACCTACGAGATTTCCGCGCCGGTGGCATGTCACCACTGCGAGGACGCTCCGTGCGCCAAGGCCTGCCCCACGGGCGCCTTGTTCTTTGATCCAAAGAACCATCGCATCGGCGTCAACGAGGACAACTGCATCGGCTGCAAGAGCTGCGTCATGGCATGCCCCTTTGGCGCCGTGAGCGTGGCGACCACGCAGGTCCCCGTCTTGATGGGTGACGTTCGCGTGGGTTCGCAGACTAAGAGCTTCGTGCTCAAGTGCGACCTGTGCGTGGACCGTCCCGGCGGTCCGGCGTGTGCCGAGGCGTGTCCGACCAAGGGCCTCACCCTGGTAGACGAGGAGCGTCTGGCAGAACTGACTGCCGAGCGTGCCCGCGCCACCATCGAAAACGAGGCGTAAGCGTCGGGCGACAGGCCCAATGATTGTCAAATAAGTACCGAGTATTCGGTAGCAGAGAAAGGAAGGAGGGTGTCATGGAGAAGCATAAAGTGATTTGCCCGTACTGCGGCGCCGGTTGCCAGTTTAACCTCTTGGTCCAAAACGGCCAGGTCGTGGGTACCGAACCGCTCAACGGCATCACCAACCAGAGCGAGCTGTGCCTTAAGGGCATGAGCGGCTACGACTTCATCAACGACACCAAGATCTTGACTCCCCGCGTACTGCACCCGATGATCCGCCGCACCAAGGGCGCGGATCTTGAGCGCGTAAGCTGGGACGAGGCACTGGATTTCACCGCATCTAAGATGCAGGCCATAATTGACGAATATGGTCCTAACGCTGTCATGACCACCGGCTCTTCGCGAGGCGGCGGCAATGAGGCGAACTACGTCATGCAGCAGTTTACGCGTGCGTGCATCGGCACCCACAGCGTAGACAACTGCGCCCGTACTTGACACGGCCCTACTGTCCTCGGTCTGATGGACACGGTTGGTTCAGGTTGCATGTCATGCTCCATCCCCGGTATGGAGGATGCGGGCTGCATTTTCCTCTTCGGCTATAACCCTGCCGATTCGCACCCCATCGTCGCAAGGCGTATCGTGCGAGCCAAAGAAAAGGGTTGCAAGATCATCGTCGCCGACCCGCGCCATATCGAAACCGCGCGTATCGCCGATCTCTACCTTCCGATCAAGAACGGTTGCAACGTTGCGTTCCTCAACGCCTTTGCCAACTGCTTGGTCAACGATGGCCTCTACGACAAGGAATTCGTCGCCGAGCACACGAACGGCTTTGACGAGTGGTGGGAGACCATCAAGAACTACACTCCCGAATCCGTACAGGACATCACGGGTGTCGAGCCCGCGTTGATCCACCAAGCTGCCGAGATGTACGCCACGGCGAAGCCCTCTGCCATCATTGGCTGGGGCATGGGCGTATGCCAGCAGAAGCAGAACCTGAAGACGGTGCACACCATCGCCTCCATCGCCTGCGTTGCCGGCCAGATCGGCAAACCCAATTCCGGCCTCGCGCCCGTGCGCGGTCAGAACAACGTCCAGGGCTCCTGCGATATGGGCATGCTGCCCAACCTGTACCCTGGCTACCAGAAGGTCACCGACCCGGCTGTGCGTGCCAAGTTTGCCAAGGCTTGGGGCGTGCCCGAGGAAAAGCTCCCGCTCGAGGAGGGCTACAAGCTCACCGACCTGGGCCACCTGGTCGACGAGGGCAAGGTGCACTGCTTCTACAACTACGGCGAGGACCCGGTGCAGACCGAGCCCGATTCGGCCGGTATGCGCAAGACGCTCTCCGAGCTGGATCTGTTCATTTGCCAGGACATCTTTATGACGCAGACGACCATGCTCGCCGACGTCATCCTGCCCGCTACCTCTTGGGGCGAGCACGAAGGTGTCTTTACCGCATCCGACCGTAGCTTCCAGCACTTTGACGCGGCCGTTCCTCCCAAGGGCGAGTGCCGTCACGACTGGGAGATCTTCGCGGACCTGTCTACACGTATGGGTTACCCCATGCACTACGACAACACCGAGCAGATCTGGAACGAGTGCATCAGCCTGTGCCCCAACTTTGTGGGCGCGACCTACGAGAAGATGGCTCCCGAGGGCGGTTACGCCCAGTGGCCCGTCAAGAGCACCGATGTGAACGACCACGGTACGCCCGACATGTTCGCTGGTGGCAAGTTCACCACCAAGGACGGCCGCGCCAACCTGATGGCGCACGACTGGGAGGCGCCCTCCGAGCTTCCCGACGATGAGTACCCGCTCATCCTGTGCACCGTCCGTGAGGTCGGCCACTACAGTTGCCGCTCGATGACCGGCAACTGCAAGACGCTGGCGCTGCTCGCCGACGAGCCCGGCTTTGTCCGCATGAATCCCGCGGACGCCCAGGCGCGCGGCATCAAGAACGGCGACATCGTCTCGATTCACAGCCGCCGCGGCCAGGTATACAGCCGCGCCGACGTGAGCGACCGTATCAACAAGGGCACGGTCTATATGACCTACCAGTGGTGGATTGGCAAGTGCAACGAGCTGACCATTCACAAGGTCGACCCGGTCTCGCATACGCCCGAGGACAAGTTCTCCGCCTGCCAGGTCGATCCAATCGCCGACCAGGTCTGGGCCGAGGGCGAGGTGGAGCGTCAGTACACCGAGCTCAAGCAGGCTCTGGTGGACGCCGCCGCTCCCCAGGACGTTGAGCCCGGCGTCGCCAAGTTCGACGACGAGACGCACGTGAACCAAATCGTGTAGTCCCGTTCTCGTTGGCTTTTTGGGCCGGGCGTCCCGTACGTTCGGGAGCCCGGCCCGTTATTTTGAAAGGAAGTGGGGATGAACCGCTTCATCGACATCAACCCGGAGAGGTGCATCGGCTGCGGAACATGCCAGTCCGCCTGTGCCGACGCCCACCGGATGCAGGGTCTTCAGGATACGCCGCGCCTGGCGCTCGTGAAGACCGGCGGTATTTCGGCCGCCCTTGCCTGCCACCATTGCGAGGGTGCCCCCTGCGCCGAGGTTTGCCCGGTGAATGCCATCGAGCACGATGGCGATCGCATCCACGTCAAGGAGCAGGAGTGCATCGGGTGCAGGCTGTGCGCCATCGCGTGCCCCTTCGGAGCCATCCATCCCGATGGCACGTCTATCGCCGGTGTCGCAGGCATGTGCGACCCGACGCCTTCGTATCCTAAGTCCCTGAGCAGCCTGCTTACGTGGGCTCCCGGCCAGTACACCTGCGCTATCAAGTGCGACCTGTGCGCCTTCGATCCGGACGGCCCGCATTGTGTGGCGGCGTGCCCCACCAAGGCGCTGACCGTCATGGGCGGCGCGGCCGATCGCGAGCTCGACGAGGCCAAGCGCCTGCGCTCGATCGAAAACGGTCCGGTTGTCGACGTTACCGCTGTGGCCCAGGGCCTGTCCGAGAAAGCAGAAGGGAGCGTAAACAATGGATAGCATGACGCTGTTTATCGCATCGCTTGCCGTCTCGTGCATCGGTGCGCTCGCCTCGGTTCTGCTGATCAAGGCCGATAACGCCGCCAAGACCGCCGGCTGCCTTATCGGCGCCGTCGCCGCGGTTCTTTCGTTTGTGGCCGGTATCCAGGCCGTGCTGGGCGATGTCACGTCGGTCGACACCATCGTGTTTTTCCCGTTTGCCCATTTCCAGCTGCTGCTCAATCAGCTGTCCGGCCTGTTCATGGCGCTCATCTCGGTGCTCGCGTTTGCCGGTTCGATTTACGGTCTCAACTACTTTGATGAGTACCCGGGCAAAAAGGGCCGCGCCGGCTTCTTCTTTAACACCTTCGTGGTGTCCATGATGCTCGTCATCACCGCCGACAACGTGTTTTGGTTCCTGGTCGCCTTTGAGCTCATGTCGCTGACCTCGTACTTCCTGGTCGTGATCGAGGAGAACGAGAACTCCATCCATGGCGGTTGGCTCTACTTTGTGATCGCGCACGTGGGCTTTGTGCTCATCATGGCGAGCTTCCTCGCCATGACCAACTTCGCCGGCGGCTCGTTTGCCTTTGCGGATTTCCGCGCTACGCAGTTTAGCCCCGCGGTCGCATCCGTGTGCTTCGTGCTCGCCTTCTTTGGCTTTGGCGCCAAGGCCGGTATCATCCCGCTGCACGGCTGGCTGCCCAAGGCGCATCCCGAGGCGCCGTCCAACGTGTCGGCCCTCATGTCCGGCGGCATGATCAAGATCGGTATCTTCGGCATCCTCAAGGTGGGCCTCGACCTGCTCTCCGCCTCGGGCGTTCAGGTCTGGTGGGGTCTTATGGCCATGGTCTTCGGTGCGATCTCGTCGGTCCTCGGCGTGGCCTTCGCCCTGCAGGAGCATGACATCAAGCGCTTGCTGGCCTATCACTCCGTCGAGAACATCGGCATCATTCTGCTCGGCGTCGGCGCCTCCATGGCCGCTATGGCGCTCAACTCGGTCGGCATCGCCGTCCTGGCTCTGATGGCCGCCCTCTACCACACGTTTAACCACGCAATGTTTAAGGGCGAGCTGTTCTTGGGCGCCGGTGCGCTGCTGTACTCCACGGGTACGCGCAATATGGAGAAGATGGGCGGCCTGTTCCGTCGTATGCCGGCAACGGCCATCTGCTTCCTCGTTGGCGCGCTTGCCATTTCGGCCATTCCGCCCTTCAACGGCTTTGTGTCCGAGTGGTTTACCTACCAGTCGCTCTTTAACGCCGCCATGCAGGGTGACAAGGCCGTCATGATCGTGGCCGTGTTCGCTGCCGTCGCACTTGCCATTACCGGCGCGCTGGCCGTCACGTGCTTCGTCAAGGCCTATGGCGTCTCCTTTGCCTCCGCGCCCCGCTCCGAGGCCGCGGCTAATGCCAAGGAGGTTCCCGCCCCCATGGTGTTTGCGCAGGGCCTGCTCGCGGCCATCTGCGTCGTGCTGGGCATTGGCGCTCCCGTGATCGCGCCCGTGCTGGTCGATGTCGCCGCGTCCGTGCTGCATCCGTACGGTGGCGTGTTTGCTACCGAGGGCATGCAGCTCATGAACCAGTACTCCGGCGCTGCCACCTCCACGCCCGCGATCGCTATTGCGCTCGTGGTGCTCGTCGGCCTTGCCTGCGGTTATCGCAAGCTCAAGACCGTCGGCAAGGTGCAGAAGTCCCAGCCGTGGGCATGCGGCTATGCTCCCAACGAGCATATGCCCGTCGTGGCCACGACCTTTGCCTCCGAGGTGTCCTGGTTTATGCAGCCGCTCTACACGTTGCGTGACCGCTGCACGGCCGTCTGTTGGTCCATCGCGCACTTCTTCCAGAAGCTCACCGGTGTGGCCGAGGCTGTGAAGCCCGTACCCGACAAGGTTCTCGTCGATGCCCCGCATAAGGGTGTCGAGAAGCTCGCCGACCTCGCGACTAAGCTCGAGGGCGGCAACTACAGCATCTATATCTGCTACATCGTCGCGGCACTCGTGGTGTTCCTCGTGCTCGCCGTGCAAATGGGTTAAGGAGGGGAGAGCATGAACAACATCGTACTTGCCGTTCTGCAGGGCGTGGTCGTCATGGCCGTCGCGCCTTTCTTCTCCGGTCTCGGCCGCGTGATCCGCGCCAAGATGCACAACCGTCGCGGACCCAGCATCATGCAGGACTATCGCGACCTGGCCAAGCTCTTTGCGCGCCCCGAGTCCCAGAGCGAGGACGCGAGCTTTGCGCTGCGCATTATGCCGCCGCTGTTCTTCGCCGTCGCCTTTATGCTCGCGATGGGCCTGCCGCTCTTTACGGCACAAAGCCCCATCCCGGTCTTTGGTGACGCCATCACCATCATGTACAGCTTGGCGCTCGCCCGCTTCTTCTTCGCCCTCTGCGGCGTGGATTCGTCCAACGCCTACGCCGGCATCGGCGGCGTTCGCGAGCTGCTCATGAGCGTGCTCATCGAGCCGTCCATGCTGCTGGCGCTGTTTGCCGCCGCCCTGGTGTGCGGCTCCACCGACATCGCTACCATGGGTCAGCACATCATGACGGGCGCCATCGATGCGCCGGTCGCCGTGATCCTCGCCGGCATCGCCTTTGCGATCGCCTGCTACATGGAACTCGGCAAGCTGCCGTTTGATCAGGCCGAGGCCGAGCAGGAGCTTCAGGAGGGTCCGCTCGCCGAGCTTTCCGGCCCGTCGCTTGCGATGGCCAAGCTCGCCATGTCCATGAAGCAGGTCCTGGTCGTCGCCTGGTTCTGCGCGATCTTCGTCCCCTGGGGCGAGCCCGCAACCGTAGGCGCAGCCGCCGTTCTGGGCGCAGTCATCTTCCTGGTGAAGTGCCTTATCGACTTTGTCGTATGCGGCGTGATCGAGAACTCCTGCTCGCGCTCGCGTTTTAAGGTTCTTGGCAATCAGACCTGGGCCGTCGTGGGCATCGCCGTTCTGGCGTTTGTCTTCGTGGTCGTCGGCGTGTAGGAGAAGGGAGAAACAATGTCATTTGCAGTCAGTCTGTCCCTTCTCGGCTTGGTCGCTATCGCGGCCCCGATGGTGGCCTCGGTGCTTGTCGCCCTGTTCCCCCGTCCGTACGCCAAGTGGTTCAGCGTTTTGGGTGCCGCCGTCTCGACGGTCTGCACCATCGCCCTCGCCGCGAATTTCGCTGGCGCCGGCATGCCCGACACGCAGGTCCCCCTGATCTCGTTTGGGCAGACCCTCGTCATGGGATTCACCTTCGATCGCATGAGCACGCTGCTCGCGCCCGCCTTTGTGGGTATCGGCCTGCTTGTCGTGATCTATTCGATTCCCTATATGAGCGAGAATAACCGTGAGCATCCCGACGCACCGCGTCGTCGCTTCTACGCGTACCTCGCGACCTTCATCGGCGCCATGGCCGGTCTTGTGTACAGCTCGACCCTTTTGGGCCAGCTCGTGTTCTTTGAGATCACGGGTGCGTGCTCTTGGGGCCTCATTAGCTACTACATGACGCCTACGGCCAAGAAGGCCGGCATGAAGGCTCTGATCATTACGCATATCGGTGCGCTTGGCCTGTATCTGGGCGCCGCCATCGTGTTTGCCCATACCGGTACCTTCGCCATTACCGCGATTGCCGGCCTCGACGCCAAGCTCAAGGCTATCGTTCTTTTGCTCGTGCTGTTTGCGGCCTGGGCCAAGTCCGCACAGGTTCCCATGTACATGTGGCTGCCTTCGGCCATGGAGGCGCCGACGCCTGTTTCGGCCTACCTGCATGGCGCCTCGATGGTTAAGGTCGGCGTGTGCGTGTTCGCGCGTGCACTCGTCTCTGCCGGCGAGATCCCCGAGATCGTGGGTTGGGTCGCCATTATCGACGCCATGGTCACCATGCTCTTTGGCTTCCTTATGTACCTGCCGCAAAAGGACATGAAGCGTCTGCTGGCCTTTTCCACGATCGCCCAGCTCTCCTATGTGTTCTTTGGTCTGGGCCTTTCGGTCTTTGGCAGCCAGCTGGCCTTCGATGGCGCCGTCTGCCACATCTTTAACCACGCTTTCGCCAAGACGCTGTTCTTCCTGATCGCCGGTTCGTTCTCCTTTACGCTCGGCACGCGTATGCTGCCCAAGCTTCGCGGCATCGTAAAGAAGTACCCGATCTCGGGCGTGGGCTTCGGTGTCGCCGCGCTCGCTATTGCCGGCGTGCCGCCCATGAACACGTTCTTCTCGAAGTTCCAGATTATCGCCGGCGGCTTCTCTGTGGGTGCCGGCAACGTCGCGATCCTGGTGCTCGTGTGCATCATGGTCGCCGAGACCGTCGCCACCTTCGCCTGGTTCCTCAAGTGGATGGGCTATTGCCTGCCCGGCGAGCCGAGCGACGAGGTCGCTGCGGGAGCCCCGCTTCCCCGCGCGATGGCGTTCGTGTTCATCGTGCTCATCATCATGGTCATCGTCAGCGGCCCGCTTTCGGCCAGCTGGATCGGTTAGGAGGTAGAACGACATGGGTTATTCGATCGTCAACATCCTTGGCGGCCTTCTGATCGTCACGTCCACCATGGTGGTCGTCTCCAAGAACATCAAGCACGCCATTCGCTGGTATGCGGTGCAGTCGCTGGTGCTCGTGGGACTGCTCGCTACGCTCGGTGCTACTACCGGTGCGCAGGAGCTGCTTATGTGGGCCGGATCTGCCTTTATCACTAAGGTCGTCCTGGTCCCTTACATCCTCAACCGCGCATACAAGAAGATGGGCGAGCCGAGCGACGCATCGCTCAAGGCCGGCCTTAAGCCCGCGTGGGCCATCTGCATCATCGCCGTCGAGGTCGCGATCTGCTTTGCCGTTGTGACGCAGATCAGCCTGCCCACGGCCGAGGTCGCAACGCCTGCGCTCGCTATTAGCTTCGCTCACTTCTTCGTGGGCCTCACCTGCATCATCTCGCAGCGCAACATCATGAAGCAGATTTTTGGATACTGCCTTATGGAAAACGGCAGCCACGTGACGCTCGCGCTTTTGGCCCCCACCGCTCCCGAGATCATCGAGATCGGTATCGCCACCGACGCCATCTTTGCCGTCATCATCATGTCCATCGTCGTGCGTCGCATTTGGGACGACTCCCACTCGCTCGATGCGCGCGACCTGTCCGAGCTGAGGGGGTAGTCCATGGAAACGTTGATTCTCGCCCTGCTCGCGACTCCTTTGGTGTTCTCGCTGGTCATGGCGTTTTTGCCCAAGAACACGTCCTATAACGTGTTTGCCGGTCTCAACCTGGTCTCCGTCGCAGCCGTCCTGGTGCTGTCGATTATGACGGCCGGCGACGTCCTTATGAGCGGCGAAACCGCGAGCGCTCTTGGCCTGTGGTTCCACCTCGATTCGCTGGGCGCCATCTTTGTGCTGCTCATCGGCTTTATCGGTTTTCTTACGGGGCTGTTCTCGCTGCCCTATGTAAAGGCCGATATCGAGGAGGGCTCCATGCCCGCCGAGCGCGCCAAGCAGTATTTTGCGCTGTTTAGCCTGTTTGTGTTCACCATGCTGCTCGCGTGCCTGTCCAACAACATGATCCTCACGTGGGCCGCCGTGGAGGCAACCACGCTTTCCACTGTGTTCCTGGTGGGTATCTACAAGAACAAGACGGCCCTCGAGGCTTCTTGGAAGTATGCGATGGTCTGTACCGCCGGCGTGGCATTTGGCCTGTTCGGTACGCTGCTGATCTACGCCAACGCCGCCGACGTGATTCCCAACGCCCACGAGGCCGCATTCCTGTCGTGCGTGCTGCCGTATGCCGACCAGTTCGACCCGACGCTCATGCGCCTCGCCTTTGCGTTTATCGTGATCGGCTTTGGCACCAAGGCTGGCCTGTTCCCCATGCACACTTGGCTGCCCGATGCCCACTCTCAGGCTCCGAGTCCTGTCTCGGCCCTGCTCTCGGGTGTTCTGCTTAAGTGTGCCATGCTTGTGATCATGCGCTTCTACGGCTTTACCATCCAGGCCGTGGGTGCCGAGTATCCGCAACTTCTGCTGTTGATCGTCGGCACGCTGTCCATTTTGGTGGCGGCACTCTCGATGTTTCGCCAGGACGACCTCAAGCGCCGCTTTGCGTACTCGTCTGTGGAGAACGTGGGCGTTATCGCCCTGTGCCTGGGTATCGGTGGCCCGCTGGGTATCGCCGCGGCCCTGCTGCACTGCGTGTTCCACGGCTTTACCAAGACGCTTGACTTCTGCGTGTCCGGCAACATCCAGCACGCCTTTGGCACGCGTAGCCTGGCCAAGATCCAGGGCGTCGTCGAGGTTGCGCCCGCAACCGCCGCGCTCGCCATCCTGGCGCTGCTCGGCCTTGCCGCCTTCCCGCCCTTTGGCATGTTCATCTCTGAGTTCCTGACTTTTGTCGCCGGTGTTACCGCCGGTCCCATGTGGCTGGTCGTCGTGGTCGCCCTCGGTCTTACCGTGGCCATCTCCGCGCTCACCCGTATCGCACTCAAGTCGGTATTCGGCCATGCGCCCCAGGGCATGGGCAAGCATGAGGCCCCGGCGCTCATGCTTATCCCCGAAATCATCCTGGCTGTCATGATCTTGTGGTTTGGCATTGCCACCCCGCTGCCCCTCGTGCACGGTGTGGAGACCGCTACCGGCATCGTGCTCGAGCAGAGCACCGAGGAACTTCACGCGACGCCGATGTACCGCGCTGTGTTCGGTACCGAGACCGCTCAGAGCGAGGTGGAGTAACGAATGATTGAAACTGAGAACAAGGTGTATGCCCGTCGCTGCGAGAGCCATGTCGAGGCCCTGCGCCGCGCCGTTCCGGGCTGCATCGAGAAGGTCGAGTGGCAGTGCGAGGACCAGCTGACGATCACCGTCAAGCAGGACAAGCTGCCCGAGGCCGTCCACTACCTGTACTACGAACGCTACGGCTGGATCCCCGTGATCATCGGCAACGACGAGCGCAGCCTGTGCGGCCGTTATGCCGTGTACTACGTCATCTCCATGGAGGGGGAGGACCCCGGCTGGGTGACCGTGCGTGCCGAGGTCGATCCCGCCAAGATGAAGTTCCCGTCCGTGACGCCGTTCGTTCCCGCCTGCGTGTGGGGCGAGCGCGAGCTGCGCGATATGTTCGGCCTGATCCCCGAGGGTCTGCCCGATCGTCGTCGCCTGGTGCTGCCCGACGATTGGCCCAGCGGCCTGTACCCGCTGCGCAAGGACTCCATGGACTACCGCTTCCGTCCCGCTCCCGCGAGCGACATGGAAAACTACGAGTTCTTGGCCGATACCAAGGGCAAGGAGACGACGCTCGTTCCCATGGGCCCGTTGCACATTACCTCCGACGAGCCTGGCCACTTCCGCCTGTTCGTTGAGGGCGAGACGATCGTCGACGCCGACTACCGTCTGTTCTACGTGCACCGCGGCATGGAGAAGGTTGCCGAGACGCGCCTGAACTATGACGCCGTGACGTTCCTCGCCGACCGCATCTGCGGCATCTGCGGCTGCGCCCACTCGGTGGCCTACGCCGAGGCCGTCGAGCGCGCTCAGGGCATCCATGTCCCGCCGCGCGCCCAGTACATCCGCGCCATCATGCTCGAGGTTGAGCGCCTGCACTCGCATCTGCTCAACATTGGCCTGGCGTCGCACTACACGGGCTTCGACTCCGGCTTCCAGCAGTTCTTCCGCGTCCGCGAGAAGTCCATGGACCTGGCCGAGAAGCTCTCCGGTCACCGCAAGACCTACGGCCTCAACGTGATCGGCGGCGTGCGTCGCGACATTTTGGCTGAGCAGAAGCTCTCCACGCTCACGACCATCCACCAGCTGCGCTCCGAGGTTCAGGAGCTCGTCGACGTGCTGCTCTCCACGCCCAACTTTATTGAGCGTACGAGCGGTATCGGCATCTTGGACCGCAAGATTGCACGCGACTTCTCGCCGGTCGGCCCGCTCATGCGTGGCTCGGGCTATGCCCGCGACGTGCGCTTTGACCATCCCTTCGACGGCTACGCCGATCCGGACGTCCAAAAGATGCACGCCGCCACGGCCGACACCTGCGACGCCTTCGGCCGTACCGCCGTCCGCATCCAGGAGGTCTACGATTCGATCGACATGATCGAGACCATGCTCGAGAACTGCCCGTCGGGCCCCATCCTCACCACGGATTGGGAGTACACCCCGCACAAGTACGCCATCGGCGCCACCGAGGCGCCGCGCGGCGAGGACGTGCACTGGGCCATGCTCGGCAATAACCAGAAGTGCTACCGCTGGCGCGCCAAGGCCGCCACGTACAGCAACTGGCCGGTCCTGCGCTACATGTTCCGCGGCAACACCGTGGGCGACGCGGCGCTGATCGTCGGCTCGCTCGACCCGTGCTACTCCTGCACCGATCGCGTGACGGTGACCGATGTCGCCGCCAAGCGCGACCACGTGCTCGACAAGGAGCAGTTCGAGAACGTCTGGCGCGACAAGTCGCCGCTTGCGGGCGAGGGCACCTTGGCCGCTCCGCTCGATGAGGAGGCGCTCTAATATGCTGAAGCTTTGGAAGGTTAACGCCAAGGCCGGCGACGCGACGGTCAAGTACCCGTTTGCGCCGTTCCCCACCAATAAGGACATGCGCGGCAAGCCCGAGCACAATGCCGAGCTCTGCATCGCCTGCGGTGCCTGCGGCGTGGCGTGCCCGGCCGATGCCATTCGCATGGACACCGACCTTGCGGCCGATACCATTACCTGGTCGATCGACTACGGCCGCTGCATCTTTTGCGGCCGCTGCGAGGAAGCCTGCCCCATGGAGGCCATCAAGCTCACCGAGGAGTTTGAGCTTGCCGTCATGAGCAAGGACGACCTCACCAGCAAGAGCGTCTATACGCTCGAGCACTGCTCGCGCTGCGGCAAGCCGTTTGCCCCGCACAAGGAGATCGACTACGCAAAGCGCCTGCTGCAAAAGGCCGGCGGCATGGAGGCCGAGCAGGCTGCCCGTACCGTCGGTATGTGCCAGGAGTGCAAGCGCGAGCTCGACGCCCTGCGCGCCGCCTCGGCCGTAAAGACCGGCAACGCTGCCGGCATGGCTGCCAACGAGACGCTTGCGTCCGGTGAGCCCCAGGGCCCCGGCATGGAGTATCTGGGCGGCCACGGCGTGAACCCGGAGTATATCGACCGCGAGCTCAACCCCGATGCGCCCGAGATTCCCGCCGGTCCGGCGCCGGTCGAGGGCATCATCATGGATTTTGAAACGAAGGAGGAGTAACCATGGCCGAACCCACGCTTTTGCCCGAGCGGCTCCAGTACCGCCCGACCAAGATCGAGCTCGACGAGAGCATCGAGAAGGCCAAGGCGACCCTTCTTAAGAAGATCAAGCGCTCGGTGTACGTCTACCGTATTGACTGCGGCGGCTGCAACGGCTGCGAGATCGAGATCTTCGGTTCCATCACGCCCGTCTTCGACGTCGAGCGCTTTGGCATCAAGGTCGTGCCCTCGCCCCGTCACGCCGATGTGCTGCTGTACACCGGCGCCGTAACGCGTGCCATGCGCATGCCGGCCCTGCGCGCCTTTGAGGCCGCACCCGATCCCAAGATCGTGGTGTCCTATGGCGCGTGCGGCTGCACCGGCGGCATCTTCTACGACAACTACTGCGTCTGGGGCGGCACGGATAAGATTCTGCCGGTCGATGTCTACATCCCCGGCTGCCCGCCCAGCCCCGCGCAGACCATCTACGGCTTTGCCATGGCACTTGGCCTGCTGGACCAAAAGCTCCATGCCGAGACTACGGTGGAGGCCGCCGGCGAGCAGGCCGATATCCTGCACCCCGGCGTGCCGTACAAGCTGCGCGTTGCCATCGAGCGCGAGGCTCGTGCCATGAGCGGCTACCGTTACGGCCGCGACCTGGCCAACGAGTTTATGGACACGCTCGAGGGTGCGCCCAGGGGCGATATCCGCGGTGCCATGGCGCTGCTCATCGACAAGCAGGACGATCCTCGCCGCGTTGAGGTCTACTCGGCGCTGCAGGATCTGGTGCTGGCCGGAGGTCGCTAGATGGAGCTCACGGACCGCTCTGGTTACTTTGCGGGCCCCGGCATGCTCGGCGGCTCTTTTGGCGACGCCTCGCGCGCAAGCGACGAGGCCGCCGAGGGCGTCGCCGACCCCTGCCTGGGCCATACGCCCGACCAGGTGGTCTTCTATGAGCTCACGCGTAAGTTTGTGGAGACCGAGGAAGACGTTCCCCAGGAGGCCTGCGACGTGCTGTACTACACGCTCGCCGTGGGCCACCACACCGGCGTGCTCGACTGCTTTGAGCCGCGCCTGTCGGTGCCGGTGAACGTGTTCTATACGCTTATCGACGCGCTGCCGGAGGGGGAGGCCAAGACCAAGTTCGAGGCCATCCGCTCCTTTGGCGAGTGCCAGCTCGACAAGGCGGCGGTGCCGTCGCTGCTCGAGGCCTGTGACACGCTGCTCGACGATCGCGGTTTTCGCGGTTCGGCCAAGGCCGGCATCTCGGTGTTCGATGACGACTTTGGCCTGCATGCCCAGCAGGTTGCGTTCTTAATGAAGTTTCGCGATCTGGTTGAGCGCGTGCGCGATGTGTCGGGCGTGTATCTGACGGGGAGGTTGCAGTAATGGGTCGCGTTGTGGATGGCCGTGTGAACGACGCCCCGTTTGCGGGCATTGTGCTCACGGCGGGAAGCGTGCTGCGCGCCGACGATGCCGCTGGCCCCGTGCTCTCCAAAAAGATGGAGGACACGCCCATCGCCGGTTGGTACACCATCGACGGTGGTCAGACGCCCGAGGACGACATCATCGAGGTCAAGCGCGAGCGTCCGCCGCGCCTAGTGTTGGTCGATGCCGCCGACATGGCGCTGCCCGTCGGTGCCATCCGCCTGCTCGATAAGACCGACGTCGCGCGCAAGTCGATGTTCACCACGCATTCGCTTCCCTTGTCGATTCTGATCGAAGAGATTGAGCAATCGTGCGAAGATATCGTCTTCATAGGGATTCAGCCGGGCGACACGGAGTTCTACAACCCCATGTCCCCGGAAGTCTTTGACGCCGTCGACGCCGTGTACGACGCCGTGGCCGCCAACGACTTTTCCCACTTTGTCCGCTTGGGACAAGAGCAATAGGTGCGCTTGTCCCTGCTGATTAGGAAAGAAGTGATTGACATGGCAGATTCCAAGGCAGAATATCCCGCTCCCGATTGCCTGGCGCCCGCCGCGATCGAGGCCAAGACCGAGGCCGCCGGCGTGACCAAGGCCAACCTGCCGGTCGCAAAGGCCTTTCTGTTGGCAATGTTCGCCGGTGCGTTTATTGCCTTCGGTGGCCTGTTCTTTACCGTGTTCTTGAGCGACAGCACGCTGGGCTGGGGTGCCCAGCGCGTCGTGGGCGGTCTGTGCTTTTGCCTGGGCCTGGTGCTGGTACTGGTGTGCGGCGCCGAGCTGTTTACCGGTAATTCGCTTATGGTCTGCGCGCTCAAGAGCAAAAAGATCACCCTGGCTCAGATGCTCAAGGCATGGGTCGTCGTGTGGGTCGGCAATTTTGTCGGTGCCCTGTTCATCGTCTTTTTGGTGTATATGGCCGGCATTTACAAGCTCAACGGCGAGGCGGTCGCCAATTCCATGGTGAGCGTCGCCGCCGGCAAGGTGACGATCGACTGGGTGACGATCTTCTTCCGTGGCATCCTGTGCAACATCTTTGTGTGCCTGGCCGTGTGGATCGGTACCGCCGGCAAGACCGTGGTCGATAAGGTTGTGGGCATTCTGCTGCCCATCGCCGCTTTTGTGGCCTGCGGTTTTGAGCACTGCGTCGCCAACATGTACTTTTTGCCCATGGGTGCCGTGATGCACGCGTTCGGCTATGGTGCCGACGTCGCCGGCGCCGATGCACTCAACGCTGCGGGCATTGCGTTTAACTTGTCCGCCGCCACGCTGGGCAACATCGTGGGCGGCGCGGTTCTGATCGCGCTCGGCTACTGGTTTATCTACGCTAAGAAGTCCGAGGCGTAAGGTACCGTCTGTTTGACGTTGGGCCTCCCGCGGGGCGTTGCCGTGCGGGAGGCTATTTGGGTCTGGGGCTCGTTGTCGGGCTGTTGGCCTGTTGTGTTTGGCTGATGAAAGGGGTAATCGAGATGGCATCTGCTGTGAAGCGTGACGGTCGCGCCGTGGTGACCACATGCGGGGGATGCTATGCCGATTGCGCCTTTGCGGCACGCGTTGAGGACGGTCGTGTGGTGGCTGAGTTGCCGGTTGTGGGGCATCCGTGCGCGGCGCGTGCCCTGTGCGCCCGCGGGCGCCATCGCCTGGCAATGCCGTTTGACGAGCGCGACCGCATCATGCACCCCATGCGCCGACGAGCTGATGGCTCGGGGTTCGATGCGATTACCTGGGACGAGGCGTTTGCTCAGATTGCCGAGCGCCTTTTGGGGATTGTTGACGAGTGCGGGCCTCGTGCACTGGGTATGACGCTCGGCGTTCCCTCGTTCGACCGCTACTGGGCCTATCGTTTTATGCATGCGCTGGGTTCGCCCAACGTATACGGTGCCGACGGTGCCTGCGAGGTAAGCCGACTTACCGGTTGGGAGCACAGCCTGGGCTATAGCCCCGCCTCCGACCTTGCGCATACCGACTGCATCATGTACCTGGGGCGTTCCATTGTCGATTCGTCGACGATGGGGGCCGTTGACGCGCTCAACGATGCGCGCCGGCGCGGGGCGAAGATCGTCGTGGTTGACCCCCGGCGCAGCGGCTCGGCCGCGCTTGCCGACCGCTGGCTGCGCGTACGTCCTGGATGCGATCTGGCGTTGCTGCTGGGTATCGCACATGTGCTGGTAGCCGAGGACCTGTACGATCACGAGTTCGTGGACCGCTATACCACGGGTTTTGACGAGCTGGCGCAGGCGGCCAGTGCTTGGACGCCCGAGTGGGCCGAGTCGATGTGCGACGTGCCGGCCGCAGAGATTGTCGCCACGGCGCGCGAGCTAGCTGCCGCCGCGCCTGCCGCTGTGGTGGATGCAGGCTTTCATGGTGGCATCGGCATCGCGTATGCCAATAGCACCCAGACCGCGCGCGCTATCTGTTTGGTCGATGTGCTGCTGGGCTGCATCGGACATGCGGGCGGTGCCCTCAACCCGCCCACACCGCTTGCGTTGGGCGATTTGGACCCTGCGCGTTTCGCGACGCCGTCGATGCCACGTGAGCCCAAGTTGGGGTCCGAACGCTATCCGCTCGTCGACCCCGAGCGCGGTCTGTGCACGACCATCGGCCAGTCGATTCTTGCCGGCGATTTGCGTGGGCTCATCGTCTATGCCAGTAACCCCGGTGCGGGCTATGGCAATGCGCAGGCTTGGTTGGGCATCTTGCAGCAGCTCGACTTGCTCGTGACGATTGATATTCGCTGGTCCGAGACGGCGCGCGCTTCCGACTTCGTGCTGCCCGACGTGACGTATCTGGAGGCCGACCGCGGCGTGGGTACGGTCGTGGGCGCCAACGATTCGCGCGTGTTCTACCGCAACGCCGTGCTGCCCGTGCAGCATGACGACACACGTCCCGGTCGGGAGATTTTTGCCGGTCTGGCGCAGGCGTGTGGCGTGGGCGAGTACTTCCAGTTTACGTCTGACGATCTGGCGGCTGCCCAGGTGGCGCCTTTTGGGATCAATCTGGACGAGCTCATGGAGTGCGGCTGGGCCGATACGGGCATAACGCTGCCGACGCGCACGGGTGAGCCGGTGATTCCGCTTGCCGGCGGCAAGATTGCGCTGGCAAGCGACGTATGGGAACGAGCCGGCATGGGTCGTGTACCCAACTGGATCGCTCCCATGGTGGAGCCTGGCCCGGGGATGTTTCGCCTCATTAGCGGTAACCGTCCCTTTGAGTCGCACACCTCGCGCAGGCTTGCGGCCCAGGGTGCCGCCGAGGCTGGATCGGACCTGGATGCCGTGCAGATGAATGCCGATGCCGCTGCGCGCATGGGCATCGCCGACGGCGAGATCGTCGAGCTCGTGAGCGATATGGGCCGCGACCGCGTGCGTGTGGAGACGACGCCCTATCTGCATCCGGCGTGCATCTTCACCTCGGCCGCTCCCGGCGGACGCGCTTTCGGTGCTAAGAGTGGCGGCCGGCAGGCCCTGGGTGTCGGGCCGCTCGACCATACGCCGTTGCGTTGGGACCCGTTGACGGGCGCTGCGCTCACCCAGGAAAACGCCGTTCGCGTGGAAAAGATCGCGGCGCGCGAGGATAATAGCGAGTAATTGACTCAGCTGATCGAATTGGCTGATAGTTTGACATTCGAACGATTGATTCACCTTTGGTTTTGAAAGGCCGCACATGAGCGATAGCCAGAACATGTCCGATGAGGTGCGCGCCCGCCTGCGCGCCATCCCCTCCGTCAACGAGCTGCTCGCAGAGTGGCCGGTTATGAAGGCGGCGGGGGAGACCTGTGACGCGGTGGTCCATGCCGCCGTCACGGCCGAGCTCGACGAGGAGCGCGCCGCAATTCGTGCCGGTGCCGCCCCGCGTTCCAGGCGCGAGCTGGCCTCGGCCATCGAATGGCGTGCGCATCGCTCCGCGCTGCCGAGCCTGCGCCCTGCCGTCAACGCGACAGGCGTGGTCATCCATACCAACCTGGGTCGAGCCCCGCTCGCGGAGTCGGCCGCCAAGGCCGTGGCCGAGGTCGCGCGCGGCTACAGCACACTCGAGTACAGCGTGGACACCTGCTCGCGCGGGTCGCGCAAGGAGCACGCCGCGCAGCTCATCCGTTCGCTTACCGGTGCCGAGGACGCGCTGGTCGTTAACAATAACGCGGCCGCCGTGCTGTTGGTGCTGGCGACCCATGCCGCGGGCAAGGAGGTCATCGTCAGCCGCGGCGAGCTTGTCGAGATCGGCGGCAGCTTCCGTATCCCCGATGTTATGGAGGCCTCGGGTGCCAAGCTCGTCGAGGTCGGGGCCACCAACCGCACGCATTTGAGCGACTACGAGCGCGCCATCACGCCCGATACGGCGATGATCCTCAAGGTCCATCCTTCCAACTATCGCATCGAGGGCTTCCACGAGGAGGTGGGCTCTCGGGAGCTTGCCGCCCTGGCCCACAAGCATGGCCTGCTGTTCTACGAGGATCAAGGGTCGGGCGCACTTTTGCCCGATGACATCCTGGTGCGCGGCGGTGAGGAGCCCACGCCGGCTTCGGTCGCGGCGGGGCTCGATATCGTGTCGTGCTCGGGCGATAAGCTGCTCGGTGCTGCACAGGCGGGCATTATCATGGGTCGTCGCGATCTGGTCCAGGCCTGCGGGTCGCATCCGCTTATGCGTGCCCTGCGTCCGGGCAAGCTCGCGCTGGCGGCGCTCGAGGCCACATTGCGCATTTACATGGATGGGGCGGATGTGGCCCATCGCGAGGTGCCGGTGCTCAACATGCTTACGCTGCCGCAGGCTCATCTGGAGCGTCGCGCGCGTAAGCTGCGCGAGCTGATGGTGGCGGGTCTCGATAAGGCTGGCTGCCCGTGTGCCGTGCAGGTGGAAATCGTCGAGGAGTCGTCGACTCCTGGCGGCGGCTCGCTGCCTACCGTCGAGCTGCCCACCATGTGCGTTGCCGTGCGTCTTGTCGATGAGCGTCTTTCCGTTGACGCGCTCAAGCGCTCGCTCGTCCAAGATTTCGACACGCCGGTCGTCACGCGCGCCTCGCATGACCGCATTCTGTTTGACGTGCGTACGCTCGTGGGCGACCGCGATATCGAGACGACGGCAACGACGCTCGTCGCGTGCGTTAAGAAGGCGATTGCTCGATGAGTGAGGTTAAAGCGCTGGTGGAGTGTCCCGTTATCGTTGGCACGGCGGGTCACGTCGACCACGGTAAGTCGGCACTGATCGAGGCGCTGACCGGCAAGAATCCCGACCGTCTGGAGGTTGAGCGCCGTCGCGGTATGACCGTGGAGCTGGGCTTTGGCGAGCTGGCACTGCCGAGCGGCAAGATCGTCGGCCTGGTCGACGTGCCGGGGCATGCTCATTACCTGCGCGCCATGGTACAGGGTGCGACGGGCATCGACGTTGCCGTGCTGGTGGTCTCTGCCGTTGAGGGCGTAATGCCGCAGACCCGCGAGCACGCGCATGTGCTGGAGCTGTTGGGCGTTACGCATATGGTGGTCGCGCTGACGATGTGCGACTTGGCCGATAGTGAAATGATTGAGCTGGCCGAGCTCGACGTGGACGATTTTCTTTCGGATACCGTGTTTGCCGACGCGCCGATCGTGCCTGTGTCGTCCAAGACCGGCGCGGGAATCGATGACCTGCTGGCTGCGCTCGACGAGCAGGTTGCCGCTTGCTGGGGCGCCTGCCGTGCCCGTGCCGAGCTCACCGATGCCGCACCGCGACTGCCCATCGACCGCTGCTTTACGATCAAGGGCGCCGGTACCGTGGTGACGGGTACGTTGCACGATGCGCCCGTCGCGGTGGGGGATGAGCTCGTCGCGCTGCCGTCGCGTACGGTCTGCCGTGTCCGCGGGATTCAGGTGCATGGCGATACGCCGCGCGCGCTGCCTGGGCAACGCGTGGCGCTCAACCTGGTTGGTGACGGTGTCGCGGCGCTTGACCGTGGCGAGATGCTGGGCGTGGCGGACCGCTTTGGTCAGACGTTGCGCTTTATGATGACGTTCACTTACTTGGGTCGCGAGGGAGCCAAGCCGCGTGTGCTCGAGTCGGGTGCGCGTGTGCACGTGATGGCAGGCACAGCCGAGGTTGTCGGTCGCATCATGTTCATGGAGGGCGAGGCCCCCATGGCGGTGGGCGAGACACGAGTGGTGCAGGTACGCTTGGAGGAACCGCTGCCGCTGCGCGCCGGCGACCATGCCGTGGTGCTGTCGTATTCGCCCGTTATGCTTATTGGCGGCGGACGTGTGCTGCTTTCGCGCTGCCGTCGCTCGCGCGAGCTTTCGGCGGGGGAGCGCGCACTGCTTGCGGCACTTGAGGCCGGCAATGCCGTTGCTGGTGTTGAGGCGTGGTTGGCGCTGCAGACGTTGCCGGTCGTGGCTGCCGACGTTGCCGCGGCGCTGGATCTTGTTTCCGGTGGGGCCGATGCCGCGCTGAAAGAGTTGGTGGCGCGAGGTGCTGTATACGAGCTTGCCGGCTCGGGCGATGCGCTGTATGTGAATGCCGCCCTGCTCGACGCTGCGATGGATTCACTGGCGGCGACCCTGTCAGCCATGCACGCGGCGGCTCCCAAGGAAACGGGCTTTACGCCTGGCGCCGTTGCCCATGCTGCGTGGCCTGCCGCTGATGAAGGCGTTGCCGCGGCCCTGATTGCCGAGGGCTGCTCCCGTGGCGTGTGCGCCGCCGAGGGCGCCGAGGTATTCGATCCGCATTCGGCCGCCGCGGCGGCACGCGTGGTGCGAGAGGCTTGCGAGCGCATCGTCGCGCTGCTTGACGAGGCTGGCCTGGATGCACCGGCGCTTCCCGAGGTGGGCGAACAGCTGCAGCTCGGTCGCGACACCATGACGCGTGCCCTGCGCGAGCTTTCGCTCAACCGCTCGATCGTTAAGGTCGAGCGCGACGTTGCCCTGTCCGCTGCCGCCGAGTCCCATGCGCGTGAGCTTGTCGCCGCCGCCATAGAGGCAGCCGGCGGCGCTGCCACCACGAGCGTGCTGCGCGAGGCCCTGGGTGTGTCGCGCAAACGCGCCATCAGCATCTTGGAGCACCTAGATGCCGTGCGCTTTACGGTGCTCGACAAGGATGCCGGCGGCCTGCGCTCCCTGCGCTAGATTGGCTGCTCGGTTTGGTAAAATACCGCCGCACTTGGGAACGGATGGGCTCCGGTGGGCTCCGCGGTCCTCAAAACCGTTGCGAGGCGTGCAAAACGTCTTGGATGTGTTCGATTCACATACGTTCCCGCCATACGCTACCAGCGCTTTTGTGCTCGCGGTCTTGCTGCGTGCCGCAAAGGCGCTGTTTTGTTTTTGCGTGGGTTTGCCGTGCCGCCCGCTTTATCGGCGACGGTATCTGGCTTCGTGTGTCGGGTTTCGAGCATGCCGATGGAGGTGTTTTGCCGTATGACTACCGTAAGACGGGTCGATCTTTCTTGCGTCGTCCAAGCGGGCGGGCTGTCCTCACGCATGGGCCGCGATAAGGCGCGCATGACGTTTTGCGGCGAACCGCTCATCGAGCGCGTGCTGGGTCGGCTGGCGCCAGTTGCCGGCGAGTTGGTCGTGACGACTTCGCGTCCCAGCGAGCTTGCCTATCTTGAGGAGCACGCGTTTGGCGGCCTGGTGCCGCGAATAGTGCCGGACCTTGAGGGGTCGGCGGGTGCCATGCGCGGCATCGCGAGCTCGTTGGCTGCGGCCCGATTGCCGCTCGTGGCGATCGTCGCCTGCGATATGCCGTTTGTCTCGCCGGAACTCATCGGCGCGCTTGCCGATCGTTTTGAGGCCGAGGCGATCGACGTGTGCGTGCCACGCGAGGAGCAAGGGATTGAGCCGCTTTGCGCCGTCTGGCGCCGTGACGCTTGTGCGCCGGTTGCCCAAGAACTGCTTGCCTGCGACCGCCAGCGCATTCGCTGCCTGATCAATCGCGTTCAGGCCGGTTATATGGATGAGCCGCAGATTGTTAAGGCCGCGGGCTCGACGCTCTGCTTCGAAAACGTCAATACGCCCGAGGAGTTTGCGGCGGCCGAGTTACTCGCCTAGACGATTGGAGTTGCCATGTCTCACGATATTTGTCCCGACACGGGAGAGCCTTGCACTTGCGATGGTTCCGAGCCCTGTACCTGCGGCTGCGGTGGCTGTGGACATACTGCGGAAGAGGAAGCGGCCGCCGCGGCGTATCGTGAGGCACACCGCGAAGGCCCATCCGGTGATGCCCTCGACCACGAGCGCAAGATTATCGTGTCGTTCGATAGCACCTTCGATGTGATGGAATGCGAACAGCTGTGTCTTGCCGCCGGTGTGCCCGGGCGCATCATGCCACTGCCCGGCTCCATTACCGCAGGCTGCGGGCTGTGCTGGGCCATGCCATTCTCGGGCGATGCGCTCGCCGCCTTCCGAGCCGCCACCGAGGGCCGCATAGCCCCTGCCGACTACCATCAGCTCGTCCTCTAGCCACCACACCACCACAAAGGTGCCTGTCCCCAATGTGGTGGTTTGGAACATGTGGACGAAACAGCTTCGAAACACGCGATTTGCGCGTTGGGCACTCAAAAACGCTTCTACCTGCATCGTAATCAAAACGAAACATCTGCTCGTCGGCTTATGCGAAACTTTGCTGCAACAGTGCGATATTATCCATACTCGATAAAGCTCGCGGCGCATGGGGCGCCTCGAACGACACTTTTCTTTTCCATCAATTGGAGGAAGCATGAGCTACACGCAGAAAGTTCTCGACGAGCTCAAGGCCCGCTATCCCGAGCAGCCTGAGTTCATCCAGGCCGCGACCGAGATTCTCGGCACCATCCAGCCGGCGCTCGACGCCCATCCCGAGTACGAGGAGGCCGCCCTGCTTGAGCGCCTCGTCGAGCCCGAGCGCATCGTCATGTTCCGTGTTCCCTGGGTCGACGACCAGGGCAAGGTTCAGGTCAACCGCGGTTACCGCGTCGAGTTCAACTCTGCCATTGGACCCTACAAGGGCGGCCTGCGCTTTAACCCGACGGTCACCCTGGGCATGCTTAAGTTCCTGGGCCTGGAGCAGATCCTCAAGAACAGCCTGACCACCCTTCCCATGGGCGGCGGCAAGGGCGGTTCCGACTTTGACCCCAAGGGCAAGTCCAACAACGAGATCATGCACTTCTGCCAGTCCTTCATGACCGAGCTCTATCGCCACATTGGCCCCAACACCGACGTTCCCGCCGGCGACCTGGGCGTTGGCGGCCGCGAGGTTGCCTACCTGTTCGGTCAGTACAAGCGCCTGACCAACGAGTGGACCGGCGTCCTTACCGGCAAGGGCCTCTCCTTTGGCGGCTCGCTCGCCCGTACCGAGGCCACCGGCTACGGTCTGGTCTACTTTGTGGACGAGTACCTCAAGAGCCGCGGCGATTCCTTCGAGGGCAAGAACGTCGTCGTTCACGGCTCCGGTAACGTCGCCATCTACGCGGTTCAGAAGGTCGCCCAGCTCGGCGGCAAGGTCCTGGCCTGCTCCGACACCCATGGCTGGGTCGAGGATCCCGACGGCATCGACTACACCGTGCTCGAGCATGTCTACAACAAGAAGCGCTCCGGCCACGACAAGGGCGTTACGCTCGCTATGTACGTCGACGAGAAGCCTAATGCCACGTGGCACGAGGGCGACGGCCGCGGCGTGTGGCAGCTGCCCTGCGACATCGCGCTGCCCTGCGCTCGCGAGAACACGCTGCTGCTCGAGGACGCCCAGGCGCTCGTCGCCAACGGCTGCAAGGTGGTCGGCGAGGGCGCGAACATGCCTACGACCATCGAGGCCACGACCTACTTCCAGGAGAACGGCGTCGCCTTTATGCCCGGTAAGGCTGCCAACGCCGGCGGCGTGCTCGTGTCCGGCCTGGAGATGAGTCAGAACGCCGAGCACCTGTCCTGGACCTTCGAGGAAGTCGACGGCAAGCTCGAGCAGCTCATGCGCGGCATGTTCCACAACGTGGACGACACTGCCAAGGAGTACGGCGAGGAGGGCAACTTCGTCATGGGTGCCAACATCGCCGGCTTCCTGAAGGTCGCCGATGCCATGCTCGCCCAGGGCGTCTGCTAAATCTTCGCTCGATATAGCATCGCAGAAGGCTCCCAGTCATCTTGGCTGGGAGCCTTTTTTGATTCGCATGCGACGGAGGAAAACGGTTCATTTTGTCCCGACACGAGCTGTGCCCCCTCGTTTGGTACACTTAAAGGTACTGGACAAGTGGAGAGATGGGGGAGAACGTGCTCAAGTTCGGTACCTACGTCCGTGTTGGAAACGCGGCCGAAGCCTATGAGCTCTTACAGAAGAACCGCAACAACAAGATTGTGGGCGGCGGCATCTGGATGCGCCTGGGTTCGCGTCGCGTGGCGACGGCGATTGACCTTTCGGCCTGCGGACTCGATCAGATCGAGGAGACCGAGACCGAGTTTCGCATCGGTGTCATGTGCACCCTGCGCCAGCTCGAGCGTCATGCTGGGCTCAACGCGCTTGTCAACAATGTCTTTGAGTTCGCCGTCCACGACATCGTGGGCGTGCAGCTGCGCAATACCGCCACGGTGGGCGGCAGCATCTACGGCCGCTTTGGTTTTTCGGACGTGCTCTCGGCCTTTTTGGCGCTCGATTCGTATGTTGAGCTGACGGGCGCCGGCCGCGTGCCGCTCGCCGAGTTCGTCGACATGGGTTACGTGCGCGACGTGATCGAGCACATCGTGGTCGTTAAGCACGACTATCGTGCAAGCTACGAGGCTGTGCGCAAGGCCGCGACCGACTTCCCCTCGCTCAACGTCACCGCCGCCTGGTGGGACAACAGCTGGCATGTCACCGTGGGCGCCCGCCCGCTGCGCGCGACCCTGCTGCAGGGTGAGGCATGCGGCCTTACCGCCGAGCAGCCTTCCGAGGACGAGCTACGCGCCCTGGCCGCGTCCGTACGCGCGCTGAGCTATGGCACCAACCTGTGGGGCTCGGCCGACTACCGCCGCCGCATCTCGGCCCCGCTCGCCATCCAGGCTGTGCGTCGCGCCGCCGGCATCGAGCTTTCGGCCGCGCTTGCCCGCGAGCTCGAGACCGTGCAAGTGCCTAAGTTCGCCACGGACGAGTATTCCTGCCGCCGCGTGCCCGGCGTCGATTCTAGTGAGGTGCGCTAATGGCTGCCAAACTCATCGATCTTTCCTTTACGCTCAACGGCCGCAAGGTCAAGGTCCAGATTGCCCCCGACACCATGCTCTTTGCGCTTTTGCGCGAGCAGGGTTGCGCGTCGGTGCGCTGTGCCTGCGAAACCACCAACTGCGGCCTGTGCACGGTGTGGCTCGACGGCGACCCGGTGCTGAGCTGCTCGGTTCCCGCCGCGCGCGTCGAGGGTCGCTCCATCACTACGCTCGAGGGCCTCAAGGCCGAGTCTGAGGCGCTCGCCCGTGCGATGGCTGCCGAAGGCGCCGAGCAGTGCGGTTTTTGCGCCCCCGGCCTTATCATGAACGTGCTGGCGCTCGCCCGCGCTGCCAAGGAGGACCCGAGCCTCGTCGCCACGCGCGAGGATCTCTCGCGCCAGCTCGCCGGTAACCTCTGCCGTTGCAGCGGCTACGAGAGCCAGCTGCGCGCCATCGTTCGCTTCCTCAACGAGTCTGGCGTGCAGGTGGGCTTTGAGATGCCCGAGCTGCCGGTCAATAACACCAGCTGCGATGGCGTCTCGTATAAGCAGATCACTCACAAGCAGCCCAAGAAGGACTCGAAGGCCCTGCTCGAGGGGCGTCCCGTCTACACGGGCGATATGGTGCCCGCCGGTGCGCTCATCGTCAAACTCAAGCGCAGCCCCTATGCCCGCGCCAAGATCCGCTCCATCGATACGTCGCGCGCGCTGAAGGTGCCCGGCGTCGTGGGCGTCTACACCTACGAGGACGTGCCCAAGCGCCGCTTTACCATCGCCGGCCAGAGCTATCCGCAGCCGAGTCCCTACGACCGCCTGATTCTCGAGAACCTCGTCCGTTACCAAAACGAGGAGGTGGCGATCGTCGCCGCCGAGACTGAGGAGGCTGCCGACAAGGCGCTCAAACTCATTAAGGTCGACTATGAGGTGCTTGAGCCGCTGCTCGACTTTACCAAGGCACTCGATAACGACATCGTGGTTCACCCCGAGGGCGACGTGACCTTTATGTTCCCGCAGGGCGGCGACGTTCCGCGCAACCTGGTGTGCAGCGGCACGAGCGACTTTGGCGACCTTGACGAGGCCTTCGCCCAGAGCGACATCGTCTTTGAGCGCACCTACACCAGCCAGGCCACGCAGACCGCACCCATGGAAACCTTCCGCGCCTTCGCGACGACCGACGCGTTCGGGCGTATCTCGGTGACCACCTCTACGCAGGTGCCCTTCCACGTGCGCCGCATGGTCGCGCAGTCGCTCGATATCCCGCAGTCGCAGGTGCAGGTCATTAAGCCGCGCATCGGTGGCGGCTTTGGCTCTAAGCAGACGGGCTGCTGCGAAATCTTCGTTGCGTTCGTCACCCAGCAGACCGGCCGTCCGAGCTACTGCTGCTATACCCGCGAGGAGACCATCACCGCGGGCAACTCGCGCCATCAGATGCAGATGACTGTTAAGCTGGGCGCCATGAACGACGGCACCATCACGGCCATCGACCTGCATACGCTGTCCAACGCTGGTGCGTATGGCGAGCATGCCACCACGACGATCGGCCTTTCGGGCCACAAGAGCCTGCCCATCTACAACCACGTGAAGGCGAGCCGCTTTAGCTGGGACGCCGTCTACACCAATACCAACCGCGGCGGTGCGTATCGCGGCTACGGTGCCACCCAGGGCCAGTTTGCCGTGGAGAGTGCCGTCAACGAGCTCGCCGACATGCTGCACATGGATCCCGCCGACCTGCGTCTTAAGAACATGGTTCACGAGGGCGAGATTATGCCGCAGTACTACAACGAGAAGCTCAACGCCTGCGCGCTCGACCGCTGCCTGCTGCGCGCGATGGACATGATCGACTGGCGCGACAAGCCGCTGGCCGTGGACCTGGGCGACCGCGTGCGTGCTCTGGGCTGTGCGCTCACCATGCAGGGCTCGGGCATCTCCAACGTGGACATCGCCGGCATCGACATGCGCCTGGAAGAGGACGGCTTCATTACCATCGGCACCGGCGCCACCGATAACGGCATGGGTGTCGACACGATCCTGGCGCAGATTGCCGCCGAGGAGCTGGGCGTGGAGAGCTCGCTGATCGTGGTGCGCGGCGTGGACACCGACGTGTCGCCGTTCGACGCCGGCTCGTACGCGAGCTCGGGCACGTATGTGACGGGCCTTGCCGCCAAGAACGCCGCGACTGAGCTGCGCGAGAAGATCTGCGCCAAGGCCGCCCGGATGTGGGACGTTGACGCCGTCGATGTGGTCTTTGATGGCCAGTACGTGCGCCTGTCCGACGAGCGTGCCGCGCGCGAGCAGAACCGTTACCTCACGCTGCGCGACTTTGCCAACCTGTGTGTCAAGAACATCGCCGGCGGCGACGCGCTGACCTCGCACGCCTCTGCCTGCCTGCCCGTTTCGCCTCCGCCGTTTATGGCCGGTATTGCCGAGGTCGAGGTCGACAAGGCCACCGGCAAGGTGACTGTGGTGGACTACGCGGCGGCCGTCGACTGCGGCACTGTGATCAACGAGGCGCTCGCGCGCGTCCAGGCCGAGGGCGGCATTGCCCAGGGCATCGGTCACGCGCTCTACGAGATTGTCGAGCACGACGACCGCGGCCGCCTGCGCACCGGCAACTTTATGAGCTACAAGCTGCCCACGCGCCTGGATATCGGCAGCATCCGCGTGGCCTTTGAGCCGAGCTACGAGCCGACGGGCCCGTTTGGCGCCAAGTCGATCGGCGAGGTCGTCATCAACACGCCGCTCGCCGCCGTTGCCTCGGCCGTGGCGCACGCCACCGGCCATCAGGTTCGCTCGCTTCCGATCACGCCCGAGAAGGCCCTGCTGGGGGAGTAGCGGCTCAGCGAACAAGTCGTAATTGGCGGGGCGGGGCAACTCGTCCCGCCTTTTGCACTCGTGGTGAGGTCGTGAGCCTGTAAAAGGTGTGCGTGCGCTTACCGTTCGTATCTGCTATCATTCCTAGTCTGTGCGCTCATGCGGGCGTGGCGGAATTGGTAGACGCGCCAGATTTAGGTTCTGGTGGGATTCCCGTGAAGGTTCGAGTCCTTTCGCCCGCACCATCGCACCTGCGTCGGCCCCGGCCGTCGCGACACTTTGTTGCATAAAGGTACCAGCACCTCAGATAAGCTGGGCAGTATGAGGAGGAACGTGTTGAACATCACCGCTTCTGACGTCAAGGACGCCAAGCTCACCGCTACGGTCACCATCCCGGCCGCCGACGTCGACGCCGCGATCAAGAAGGCCTACAAGGACACCGCCAAGAAGTACCGCTTCCCGGGCTTCCGTGCCGGTAAGGCTCCCCGTCCGGTCATCGACTCCGCACTTGGCGCCGAGGCTACCCTCGCGCAGGCCACCAACGACCTGATCGCCGCCAACGAGCCCGCCGTCCTCAACGAGCTGGACATCGTCCCCACCAAGAACGGTGACTACAAGGAGCTCGACCTCGCCAAGGATCATGAGGACTACACCTACACCGTCGAGTTCTCCCTGCGTCCTGCTGCCGAGCTCTCCTCCTTCGACGCTGTCGAGATCGAGATGCCCCCTGCGGAGGTTACCGAGTCCGAGATCAACAACCAGGTTGAGATGCTCCTCAACTACCGTGCCACCTTCGAGGACGTCGAGGGTCGCGCCGTCGAGGCTGACGACTATGTTACCGTCGACCTCAAGGCCGTTGAGAACGCCGACAACTTCGCCGCCGAGGGCCGTATGCTCATCGCCGGTAGCGACAGCAACCCCAAGGAGTTCAACGAGGCCCTGATCGGCGCTAACGTTGACGACGTCAAGACCGTCACCTGGACCGACGAGGTCGAGGAGGGCGAGGAGGCCGAGACCCACACCGTCGAGGTCACCGTCAAGGGCATCAAGGTCCGCAACACCCCCGAGCTCACCGACGAGCTCGTCAAGTCCGACTTTGGCTTCGACAGCATCGACGCTATGCGCGACGCCATCAAGCTCGAGATCGAGCAGGACAAGGCTTCCCGCCTCCCGGCCGAGAAGGAGAACCGTTGCGTCTCCGCTCTCGCCGAGCGCCTGCAGCTCGACGAGATGGACGCCGACTACGAGCAGTCCGTCTTTGAGGAGCTTGGCCAGAACTTCCTGTCCAACCTCGCTGCCCGCGGCATGACGCTGGACACCTGGTTGCCCGCTTCCGGCCTGACCATGGAGCAGTTCATCGGCGACCTGCACAAGCAGGCCAACGACGTTGCCCGTGAGTCCCTGGCTCTCGATGCCCTCGCTCGTGAGCTCAAGATTGAGGTCACCGAGGACGACATCAACGCCGAGTTCGAGAAGGCCGGCGTCAAGGACGTCGAGGCTTCCAAGGCCGAGTTCATCGCCGATGGCCGCATGCCTGCCGTCCGCGAGTCCATCCGTCGCTCCAAGGCCGTCGACCACCTGGTCGAGAACGCCAAGGTGACCGAGGTCGACGAGACCGCCAAGGACGCCGAGTAATTCTCGCCACCTTGCCCGCGAGCGCATGCGTGCGCCCGTGATGGGGTAAAGTTATACACCGGTTATCCGGTTGCTTCGTACGGTGCCAGCCAATGCATAGCATGCGGGCACCGTACGTTTATCTAGAACCAATTTGGTCCGCAAGAGAGAAATGGAGATGCGTATGATCGCTAAGTTCGATTCCGCCCTCGTGCCATACGTTATCGAGCAGACGCCGCGCGGCGAGCGCAGCTACGATATCTATTCGCGCCTGCTCAACGACCGCATCATCTTCTTGGGCGAGGAGATCAACTCCGTCAGCGCCAACCTGGTCGTTGCCCAGCTGCTGCATCTTGAGAGCCAAGATGCCGAGAAGGATATCTCGCTCTACATCAATTCGCCCGGTGGCGAGGTCTACTCCGGCCTGGCGATTCTGGACACCATGAACTTCATCAAGCCGCAGGTCTCGACCATTTGCGTCGGTATGGCCGCGTCCATGGCCGCCGTGCTGCTTTCGGCCGGCGCCAAGGGCAAGCGCTTCTGCCTGCCGCATTCCAAGGTTATGATTCACCAGCCCAGCGGCGGTGCCCAGGGCCAGCAGACCGAGATCGAGATCGTTGCCGAGGAGATTAAGAAGACTCGCCGCGAGCTCAACCTGATCCTGTCCGACGCCTCGGGCCAGCCCATCGAGAAGGTCCAGGCCGACACCGAGCGCGATAACTACCTGACCGCTGCCGAGGCCCTCGACTACGGCCTGATCGACCGTATCGTCACCTCGCGCGACCTCGCCGCGAAGGACGCCTAGGATGGCCGGTAACATGCAGGACAACTTTGACGAGAACGGCAACCCCATCCGCTGCTCCTTCTGCGGAAAAGAGCAGGGGCAGGTCCGTCGCCTCGTAAAGGGCCCGACCAACATTTTTATCTGTGACGAGTGCGTCGCCGCCTGTTCCGAGATCTTGGAGGAGTCGCTGGCTTCGGACTTTATGGACGCTGCCCGCAACGGCAAGCTGCCGGGCTTCCTCAACGACCACGGTCAGGCTGCGTCTCAGCCCGCCGTTGACCCCGAGACGGAGGGCTTTGAGCTCGAGGACGACCGTCAGGTCATCACGCACGTACCGACGCCGCACGAGATCTATGACGAGCTTTCGGCCTATGTTATGGGCCAGGAGGACGCCAAGCGCGCCATGTCGGTGGCCGTGTACAACCACTACCGTCGCGTGATCGAGGGCGGTGCCGCGGTGTCCGCCTTTGACGACGGCTTGGATTCGCAGCTCGGTGATGACATGGACGAGGTGGAGCTCGCTAAGTCCAACATTTTGCTGCTCGGTCCCACCGGTACCGGTAAGACCCTGCTCGCCCAGACGCTCGCGCGCATCCTCGAGGTGCCGTTTGCCATCGCCGACGCCACCGCGCTTACCGAGGCCGGCTACGTGGGCGAGGACGTGGAGAACATCCTGCTCAAGCTCATTAACGCCGCCGATGGCGACATTGAGCGCGCGCAGGTGGGCATCATCTACGTGGACGAGATCGACAAAATCGCCCGTAAGGCCGAGAACCTCTCCATTACCCGCGACGTTTCGGGCGAGGGCGTTCAGCAGGCACTGCTTAAGATTCTTGAGGGCACGGTGGCCAGCGTTCCGCCCACCGGCGGCCGCAAGCATCCCCAGCAGGAGCTGCTGCAGATCGACACGACGAACATCCTGTTTATCTGCGGCGGTGCCTTTGTGGGCCTGGATAAGATCATTGCTGATCGCGTGGGCAACAAGGGCGTGGGCTTTAACTCCGAGATCGCCGGCCCCACCTCGGTCGACGAGAACGACCTGCTGCGCCAGGTGCTCCCGCAGGACCTCAACGCCTTTGGCATGATTCCCGAGTTTGTGGGCCGTACGCCCGTCGTCACCCAGACGCAGGCGCTCGACGAGGACGACCTGGTGTCGATCCTGACCGAGCCCAAGAACGCCGTGGTGCGTCAGTACCGCAAGATGTTCCAGCTGGAGGACGTGGACCTGGAGTTTGAGGACGCCGCCCTGCATGAGATCGCCCGCATGGCGCTTGCCCGCAAGACCGGTGCCCGCGGCTTGCGCGCCATCTGCGAGGACGTGCTGCAGCAAACGATGTTCGACCTCCCCAGCGAGGAGGGCGTCGCCAAGGTCATCGTGACCGAAGCCTCCGTCAAGGGCGAAGAACAGCCCCAGCGCATCTACGGCTAAACCAGCCTAAATAAGTGCTTGCAAATAGCCTCCGACCACTTGCGGTCGGAGGCTATTTTATAGATACGCAATAACCCCAACTACCTGTGTTATTCTGTGTGTTTGTTTAAGCCTCAGCGAAGTCAATTCAGACTGAAGTAATCGATACCTAAGGGGAGGAATGTAGGCCCGATTTTCGTAGATTCCGCACGAGCCGAAGACCACTTAATGTGGTCTTCGAGCGAGCCCAGGACTTGACCGAACGAAAATCGGGCCTACATTCCTCCCCGGTGGGCAAGGGAGAGATATATGGAAGAAATGCCCAAGAACTACGATCCGTCGACCAACGAGCCGGCGATCCTGCAGAAGTGGCTCGACGGCGGCTACTATAAGCGCCGCGAGGGCGTGGGCGACTGCACCGTCACCATTCCGCCTCCCAACGTGACCGGTAAGCTCCACATGGGTCACGCTACCGACGACTCCATCCAGGACGCCATCATCCGTATGGCTCGCATGCGCGGCAAGTCCACGCGCTGGGTGCTCGGCACCGACCACGCCGGTATCGCCACGCAGACCAAGGTCGACAAGAAGCTCAAGAGCGAGGGCATCAGCCGCCTGGAGATCGGTCGCGACAAGTTTGTCGACGCTTGCTGGGATTGGACCCACGAGTACGGCGGCATCATCGTCGAGCAGATCAAGCGCATGGGCTGCTCCGTCGACTTCGATAACGAGCGCTTTACCATGGACGAGGACTACGCGCAGGCCGTGCGCAAGGTCTTCTGCGACTGGTACCACGACGGTCTGATCTACCGCGGCAAGCGCATCGTCAACTGGTGCCCCAACTGCACCACCGCTATCTCGGACGACGAGGCCGAGTATAAGGACGAGAAGGGCCACCTGTGGCACCTGCGCTACCCGCTGACCGAGCCGGTTAACGGCCAGGACTACATCGTCGTCGCCACCACGCGCCCCGAGACCATGCTCGGCGACACGGGCGTCGCTGTCTCCCCGAAGGACCCCGAGAAGGCCGCCTTTGTGGGTAAGACCGTTAAGCTTCCCATCGTCGACCGCGAGATCCCCATTTTTGAGGATTGGCATGTCGACGCCAACTTTGGCTCCGGCTTTGTCAAGGTCACCCCGGCTCACGACCCCAACGATTACGCCATGGGTCAGGCCCACGACCTGCCGCAGATCAACATTTTCGACGAGCACGCGGTGGTCGTCGAGGGCTACGGCGAGTTCACCGGCATGACCCGCGAGGAGTGCCGCGAGGCCATCATCAAGTGGTTTGAGGAGCATGACCTGCTCGATCACGTCGAGGACCACGACCACTCCGTCATGCACTGCTACCGCTGCGACGCCGCCCTGGAGCCGTGGCTGTCCGAGCAGTGGTTCGTCGCCGTCGACAAGCTCAAGGGGCCGGCACTCGACGCCGTCAACTCCGGCAAGGTCACTTTCCACCCCGCGCGCTGGACGCAGACCTACACCACCTGGATGGAGAACCTTAAGGACTGGTGCATCAGCCGTCAGCTGTGGTGGGGCCACCGCATCCCCGTGTTCTACTGCGAGGACTGCGGCTGGGAGGACGCCCTTACCGAGGACACCGCCGTATGCCCCAAGTGTGGCGGCCATCACGTGCACCAGGACGAGAACGTGCTGGACACCTGGTTCAGCTCGCAGCTGTGGACCTTTGCCACGCAGGGCTGGCCGCAAAAGCCGGAGCTGCTCGAGGGCCATCACCCCACGACGGCGCTCGTCACCGCGCGCGACATCATCGCGCTGTGGGTCGCCCGCATGGTCATGAGCTCGCTGTACTTCCTGGACGAGGTGCCGTTTAAGGACGTCGTCATCTACCCGACGATCCTGGCCAAGGACGGCAGCCGCATGTCCAAGTCCAAGGGCAACGGCGTTGACCCCATGGATCTCATTGGTATGTACGGCGCCGACGCCATGCGTTTCAACCTGCTCACGCTGTGCACCAACAACCAGGATGTTAAGTTCGACGCGAACATCGACAAGAAGACCAAGAAGCTCATCGACAGCCCGCGCACCGATCAGGCCAAGAGCTTTGTGACCAAGATCTGGAACGCCAGCCGCTTCCTGCTCATGAACATGGAGGGTTACACGCCCGGCGAGCCCGTCGTGGAGACCCCGGCCGACGCCTGGATGTTCAGCCGCCTGGCCAAGGCCGTCAAGATGGTCACCGAGGGCATCGAGAACTACACCTTTGGCGACATGGCCCGCGGCGTGCAGCAGTTCTTCTGGAACGAGGTCTGCGACTGGTACGTCGAGGTCACCAAGGCCCGCCTGAAGGGCGAGGGCCGTCTGCAGGCTCAGCGCAACCTGATCTTTGTGCTCGACACCTCCATTCGCCTGATGCACCCGCTTATGCCGTTTGTCACCGAGGAAATCTGGGACAATATGCCGGCGAGCGTGCTCGACCTGGATGCCGAGGGCAACGTTGACCGCGCCGAGGCGCTCATGATCGCCAAGTGGCCCGAGCCCGCCGACTACGCCAAGTACGTGGACGAGGACTCCGAGCGCGCATTTGAGCTGTGCCGCACCGTCGTTTCCGCTGCCCGCGCCACGCGTTCGCGTTATCGCCTGAGCCCCAAGTCAGAGCTCGACGTGGTCGTGCGCGCCGGTGCTGAGGATATCGAGAAGCTCGAGAGCCTGCGCTCGACCATTGAGCCGCTGGCGAACACCGCCTCGCTGGTCATGGGTACCGACGTTGAGAAGCCGGCCGCGAGCATTGCCGTGGTCGACAGCGGCGTCGAGGTCTTTGTGGTGCTCGAGGGCAAGGTCGATCTTTCGGCCGAGAAGGCACGCCTGGAGAAGGAGATCGCCGCGGCCCAGAAGGAGCTCGCCGGTTGCGAGAAGACGCTCGCTAACGAGGGCTTCGTGGCCAAGGCCGCGCCTGCGGTGGTCCAGAAGAAGAGGGACCGTGCAGCAGAGCTCAAGGAGATCCTGGCGGCACTGACTGCTCAGGTTGCTGACTTCTCGTAAGGTGGACTGTGGGGCGCGGTTTGGGGCATTGCTCGCTACTGCGAACAGTCCTGCTCGCACGAAGGCCACATTAAGTGGCCTTCGGCTCGTGCGGAACTTGTATCGAGCAAAGCCCCAAACCGCTCCCATAGCGGTTACGGTGGCGTCCGCTGCCTGGTAGGGCCACTTGGTTGTGGCCTTGATTCTGCTGCAAGCGGTGTTTGGCTGATATTTTGAATGGGAGGGGCTCGTTGTTGATTCGGGCCTCTTTTTATGTTGAGGGGACTTTGGGTTATGGCTAAGCGTTCTGGGTCGTATGTCGTTCCTTTCTTGTTTGAGTTGCTTTCGTTTGGTGAGGCTGTTGAGCTGGCTGCTGATACGGGGCGGATTTCTGGGGATGCTGGGCCGTTGTTGGAGACGGTTGTCGATATGCTCGATGAGCTGGGGCGTCCGGACGAGTATTTTGATTGCATCCAGGTTGCCGGTACTAATGGCAAGACTTCGACCACGCGTTTTTCGGCTGCCATTCTTCGTGGTGAGGGGCTCAAGACTGCGCTGTATACGTCGCCGCAGCTTGTGCGCTATCCCGAGCGCATGGAGGTTGACGGGCGCGTTGTGAGCGATGAGGCGTTTGCCCGTGGCGTTTCGGCCGCTGTTGAGGCGGGGCATCGAGTGAATGCTCGTCGTGTGGCGGCGGGGGAGCGTGCCTATACCATTACGCCGTTTGACCTGTTGACGGCTGCCGCACTTGTTGTATTTGCCGAGGCCGCGGTGGATGTTGCCGTGCTCGAGGTTGGCATGGGCGGGCGTTGGGACGCTACGAGTGCGACCGATCCCGTCGCCGTTGCCATTACGGGCATCGGGCTCGACCATACACGCATTCTGGGAGATACGCTCGAGGCCATTGCGGGGGAGAAGGCTGCGGTCATTAAGCCCGGACGCCTGGTTGTGCTGGGCGAGGGCACGCACGAGGCGAGTGTTCAACGCGTGATGGATGCTCGTTGTCGCGAGTGCGGCGTCGTGCCGCTCGTGGTAAGCCACGCCACGACTAAGGTGCCGGCACACGTGGGCGACACGGTTGAGTTTAGCTGCACCACGCCGCGTGCGATCTATACGTCGAGCATGGTCAAGCCGGCCTATCAGCCGCAGAATGCCGCGTGCGCGATTATGCTGTGCGAGGGCTATCTGGGCCGCGAGCTCGACCATGACAAGCTCGATGCGTCGCTTATGGGCTGCCCCACGCCGGGTCGCTTTGATGTGCTGGGAACCGATCCGCTCAAGCTGATTGACGCCTGTCATAACCCCCAGAGCTGCGAGAACTTTGTAAGCGCGCTGGACGAGATCGATCCGTGCGTGGAGAATCGCCCCACGCTGCTGTGCGCTGCGCTGGCCGATAAGGACGTGGCGGGTATCGTTGACGTTTTGGTTCCGGCGTTCCCCCGCGTGGTCGTGACCCAGACCGATTCCGATCGCGCCCTGCCGGCAGAGGAACTTGCTGCCCTGGTGGACGCCGAAAAACTCTCGGGCGTGTACATGAGCGTGTCCGAGGCTCTCGCCGCCTTCGATGCCGCGGGCGAGTCCTTCGTAGCAGCCGGCACCATCACCCTAGCCGGCGAAGTAGCCGGTCTGCTCCGCTAGAGCCTTTCCGCAGGGCAGCTAGTTGGCCTGCTCGCCACGAAATGGGCCTATCTACTACGTTTAACCGGTTACCCTCGACCACGCCGAGAATTGAGAAACAAAAACCGACGCTCCTATAAGTTGTCAATAGGCAGTTTGCGGGAGCGCTCCCTTCAATTCGCACAGGAGCTCGTAATACCTCCTCTCCAGTTTCGTCGAC
>JAGZQO010000041.1 GCA_018382125.1 Collinsella sp. | reverse complement strand
GATCAGCACGTCGAGGCCCTTGAGCATTCCGCGGTACTCCTCGATATCGCCCAATGCACCGTAAATCATCTAAATCCCCTCTCGGATCGTTTCTTTGGCAGCTACTCGGTAAACGCATTACCGACGCTGTTGCCACCCACATGCGTCTCGACCAGGGTAAGGTCGGGATTGAACACGACAAAATCGGCATCGCGGCCAGGCATAATGCTTCCACATTTATCCTCGACGTGAGCAGAGCGCGCGGGCACCTCGGTCGCCATGCGAATTGCGATATCGGCGCTCGCAAGACCCCAGTCGACGATGTTCTTGACGCCCTGTGCGAGCGTGAGCACCGAGCCGGCGATAGCAGAGCCATCGGCAAGCCAGCAAAGGTTGTCCTTCATAATGACATCCATGCCACCGCTGGTGTACTTGCCCTCGGGCATGCCGCCACAACCCAGGCAATCGGTGATCAGCACCGTGTGCTGCCAGCCCTTGGCCTGCAGCAGGGCCTTGATAGCAGCAGGATTCACATGCTTGCCGTCGCAAATGATCTCGGCATAGGTGTTGGGCGTGGTCACAGCGGCGCCCACAACACCGGGCTCGCGATGGTGCAGACCGCGCTGGCCGTTGTAGGTATGCGTAAAGCAGCTGGCGCCAGCATTGATGGCGGCAGCACACTCATCATAGGTGGCATCAGAGTGGCCAATGCAGGTCACGACGCCCTTTGCGCTCAGAGCCGCGGCGTAAGCGGCGGCTCCGTCACGCTCGGCCGCCATGGCGCTCTTGACGATACGACCGCCGGCGGCCTCCTGCCACTCGTCAAAAACTTTCTCGGACGGGTCGATCAGATAAGCAGGGTTCTGGGCGCCCACATGCTTCATGGTAAAGAACGGACCCTCAAGGTAGATGCCCTGAATACGAGCACCGCAGAACTCCGGTCCGCGCTCTTCGTCAGCCTGTGCAATGGCAGCGCAGGCGTCCTTGATCTGCTCCACGCCGTCGGTAAAGGTCGTAGGCAGCCAGCTGGTGGTGCCACGACGGGCGAGCTCGGTCGAGCTGATGTTGATACCCTCGGCATCGTTATCGGTCGTGGCATGGTTGTAGAAGCCATGAATGTGGGTGTCCACCATGCCCGGCGCAATCCATGTACCCGAATAATCTTTGATCTCGCAAGCGGGCTCATCGGCCTGCCAAGCGCCAAAGACGCCATCTTCGACCATGAGGTAGCCGCCCAGCTGCGGCCCCGCCGGCAAAAAGAACTTGTCGGCCTTGATAGCATACGTGCTCATCTATGCTCCCGTACCCGCAGTGCGTTTTAGGGCGGATCAAAAACCACTGCATTGTTAATTCGAGCGATTGTTCGTTGCCTTCTACCGCTTGGCACATTTTGCACCCGCCGCAAAACACGCCAAGCCGTTTATACCCAATAACTCTAGACTGCGCGGTTGTGGTAGACCTTGTACTTAAACTGGTCGGCACGCGCAACCGAACGCGTATACTCGATAACCTCGTTGTTCATGTCATATGTGGTACGAATCAAATCCAGCACCGGTGCGCCTTCGGTAATCTCGAGCAAACGTGCGTCGGAATGGCGGGCAATACTCGCGTAGAATTCTTCCTCTGCCACGCGAACTTTCTCGTGAAAGTCCTGCTCGATCATGTCGTACAGCGATTTGTTCTCGATCATGGGACGCTTAAGCGCAAAGAACTTGCGACTTGGCAGATATGTACACTCAATCATCAGCGGCACACCATCGGCTATACGCAGGCGCTTGATCTTGTACAGACGCTCGCCCAGGCGCGCGTTCATCTCTACGGCAATATTCTTGTCAGCCTCGACCTCGGTAAACTCGAGAATCGTTGTCTTGGGCACACGGCCGATCGCCTTCATCTGCTCGGTAAAGCTATAGGTCTGCGTGAGGTTTGCCGTTTGCAGAGAGCGGTCGCACACCATGGTTCCACGGCCGCGCTGACGAACCACCAGGCCCAGGCGTTCAAGCTCCTGCAGGGCAAGGCGAACCGTCGTACGCGAGAGTCCGTAGCGTTCCGACAAGTCACGCTCGGACGGCAAATAGTCGCCGGGCCGAAGTTCGTGATCGATTTTATCGGTCAGCAAATCGACGAGCTGATCGTACAGAGGTTGTTTGCGCGCTCCCATTGCCATAATGATACCTGCCGGATAAATGACTCGAAATTGGTTGTAACCAGACACCACGTACTATAGCAGTTTTATTGGAATAACAGCAGGTCAACCAGCATATTTCAATATTGTTTGCCGGTTGATAGCCTGCGCACTGTAATACCAATTACAACGCTACATCAGGTATCGAGGTAGCAAAAAGGGCCGCCCCCGCGGAGCGGGACGACCCTTTGCAAGACAGATACGTCTTTAAGGCTTAGAGAAGCTTCTTGAGCTCCTCGGCAACAGCCTGGACCTGCGTGCCGATGATGACCTGGGTAGCACCCTTGTCCATCTTCATGACACCCAGAGCGCCGGCCTTCTTGCAGGCAGCCTCGTCGACCAGAGCGGAATCGCCGAGCTCGAAGCGCAGGCGAGTAGCGCAGCAGTCAACGGTCTTGACGTTCTCCTTGCCACCGACGGCAGCAAGAACAGCGGCGGCCAGAGCGGCGAACTTGTCGTCGCCAGCAGCGGCGGAAGCGGAGGTCTCCTCGACATCCTCATCCTCGCGACCAGGGGTCATGAGGTTGAACTTGGTGATGGCGAAGCGGAACACGAGGTAGAAGACCAGGAAGGCAGCGATGCCCAGCGGGATGATCATCCAGGTGTTGGCAGCAGCCGGGAGGCTAGCGGAGAACAGGAGGTCGGTAGCACCAGCGGAGAAGCAGAAGCCGGCACGGAAACCAACAAAGTAGGTGATGACGGTGAAGACGCCGTACAGGGCAGCGTACACGACGTAGAGCGGGAAGCACAGGAACATGAAGCCGAACTCGAAGGGCTCGGTGACGCCGCAGACGAAGGCGCAGATGGCAGCGGAGACAACCAGGCCGATAGCAGCCTTCTTGTTCTTAGCGGTCTGAACCATAGCCAGGGCAGCGCCCGGGATACCGAACATCATGCAGGGGAAGAAGCCGGACATGTACATACCGAGGCTCCACTTGACGTCAGCGGAGGTCTCGCCAGCCCAGAAGTGGGTCAGGTCGCCCAGGCCGATGGTGTCGAACCAGAACACGTTGTTGAGTGCGTGGTGCAGACCGGTCGGGATGAGCAGGCGGTTGAGGAAGGCGTAGATGCCAGCGCCGATACCACTCATGGCGGCGATACCCTCACCAAGAGCAACAAGAGCACCGAAGATGAGCGGCCAAGCAAAGAGCAGGACGACGGAGACGACGATGCTGATAACGGCGGTCATGATGGCGACGCAACGCTTGCCGGAGAAGAAGGCCAGCCAGTCGGGAAGACGGGTGTCCTTGAACTTGTTGTAGCAAGTACCACCGATGATGGCGGACAGGATGCCGATGAAGGAGTTACCAGCGATCTTGGAGAACGCGATGCCCTCGGTCGTGGCAAGCCAAGCGGTCTGAGCATCGGCGTCCATACCACGAATGGTGCCAACAACAGCGGGGTTCAGGAGCTGCTGGATCATCAGGAAGGCGACGAGGCCAGCGAGGCCAGCGGTGCCATCGTGATCGTCGGCAAGGCCGACAGCGGCGCCGACTGCGAACAGCCAGGCCATGTTATCGATAAGAGCGCCGCCTGCCTTGATGAGCAGGAAACCGGCGGTATAGGCAAAACCGGTAGTGTCACCGGCAGCACCCATGACTGCGGGAGCGAGCAGGTAGCCCACACCCATAAGAATGCCTGCGACGGGAAGCGCCGCGACGGGAAGCATCAGCGCTTTGCCGAGCTTCTGGAGGTACTTCATCATATTGGTATCTCCTCCAACCTTTCTTTCGTTGTTCACCAACGAGTTCCATGTCCGCGCCCTCTGCATACCGGCTTCTCCGCTTGCCGGCATTAAGCGCAAACTTAGACAACCCAGTCCCTTTTCTCGGGTTGCTGGTATGTACGGTAGCACACACTCAATTCAAACATCCACCACATTTCGTTCAAATTACTATATCGTTGCCAAACGGTTATTTTTGGCCCGTAAACGGTAATTTACGCAGGTAGATGTGCTGCGTTTCTTTCATTACCAAACTAATTCTTAGCAATTTCCATTCGATTTCATCTCAAAAGTGGTTACTACCAGATGAACAGTGGTACCACATTGTTACTACCAGTTTGGCCGAAATCGTTTTCACTTTACATGAATAAAGTCTCCAAGAATTTGTATATAACCTCTCCCCTACCACCCCCTTCCCCGCCCTTCCCTACAACGCAAAAAGCCCCCTAGAACGATGTCCGTTCTAGGGGGCTTAATCAGATATTTCGGCTTCGTACTCGAAGGCTCAGGCAATCTTTACGCAAACAGGCCGTAGATGCTGATGTTGGCCTTGGCGTAGAGGCCGTTGGCGTACTCGGTCCACTTGGAGCTAGCGCTCGAAGCCTGCGAGGAGTACTGCTGGTAGGCGGTGTAATAGGCGGTCATGGCCTGCTTGTAGGTAGCGCTATCGGCCGTAAAGGCATCGTCAGCGAAGGCCTTAGCGTAGGTGCTATCGGCGTCCTTCCAGGTACCCTTTTCGCTATCCCACTCGTCGCCGGCAAGTTTGATGATGTAGTCGGCGTAGTCCTTGCTCGCGGTCTCCTCGTTGCCGTCAGCAGGCTCGGTCGGGGCGGTCGGCATGCTTGCGGAGCTGTCGCCCACCTTCTTCTTGTAGAGCTTCTGCAGCGTCGCGGACTGACGGACGATCTGCTTGGCCTGGTCCTTGGACACGCCATACTGCGTGGCCATGGTCTTGTAGTCGGAGGTGCCGATGGAATCCTCGGCGTACTTCTTCATCTCCTTAGAAGAGACGGTAATGCCCTCGTCCTCGGCGGCGTCGAGCAGGATCTTGTTGCGCACGTAGGACAGGATAACGTCGGCAGACGGAGCGGTGTAGTTGCCATCGCCATCCTTGACGGTGTCGAGGCTGTACTGGCTCTCAATGGCCTCGCGCGCGGTGATGTCGCTCTTCTTGCCGTTGTAGCTGTAGCTTGCCACGGTCGAATCGAGCTGGTCCTCGGTGAGGGTCGCCGAGCCGACGCCCTTGCCGCCAAAACCACCGTTGCCGATAAAGAAGCCGACCACAGCAGCGATCACGATAGCGACCACAAAGGCGGCAATCATCGTCTTCTTGTGCTTGGATGCATGGTCGTCCGCGTCGGAGTCGTCGTCCTCGTCCTGTTCCTCGGGCATGAGGTTCTCGTCGGCGGCATCCGCGGCAATCTGAGCCTCCAGGCGAGCGTCCTCCTCCTCGGCCGTCGTACCGGCAGCAATGTGCTCGGCAGACGTACCGGCGACCAGATCGATCTTCTCCTCCTCGTCACCGTCGGGGCCTTCGCCGCGCTCGATGATCTGGATGCCGTCGATCTCGTCCTTCTCGTCCTTCTTTTGAATCAGACCCATATCAGTTACTCCTTGTTAGGAAACATAGTCCGCAATAGAATACGCCCGACAGAGCGCCGGGCGTATTGATTCTCAGGTTATACGCAAACACTTAAGTACTATTTAGGCGTTTGCAGTCTGCATACCTTAGGCCAGGTGCGCGATAACGGCATCGGCAAAAGCCTGCGTGCCCACCGCACCCTCGACGGAGCCGGTCTGGGCACGACGAACGTCGCCGGTAACCTGCTCGCCCTCGTCGAGCGTGGCAGAAACGGCGGCGCGAATGCGATTGGCCGCGTCGTTCTCGCCCAGGTGATCGAGCATCATAGCCGCAGACAGAATCTCGGCCGTGGGGTTGGCGATATCCTGGCCAGCGATATCGGGCGCGGATCCGTGCGTTGCCTCAAAGATTGCGCAGTCGGCACCGATGTTGGAGCCAGGGGCCATACCCAGACCACCCACTAGGCCGGCGCACAGGTCGCTCACGATGTCGCCGTACAGGTTGGGCAGCACCAGGACATCGAAGTCGTTGGGGTTCTGGACCAGACCCATGCAGGTGGCGTCGACGATCTTGTCGTTGAACTCGATATCGGGATAGTTGGCGGCCACCTCGCGCGCCACGCGCAGGAACAGGCCATCGGTCGCCTTCATGATGTTGGCCTTATGCACGGCCGTCACCTTTTTGCGGCCGCAGCGGCGGGCATACTCAAAGGCATACTCCACAATGCGGCGGCTCTTGGCGATGGAGATCGGCTTAATTGAAATGGCGGAATCTGCGGCGAAGGTCTTCTGACCCGAGCGCTCGACAAGCTGCGAGAGCTCCTCAACCTCGGCAGCGCCCTCATCGAACTCGATGCCGGCGTAGAGGTCCTCGGTGTTCTCGCGCACGATGACCAGGTCGACGTCGCGGAAACGCGAACCGTCGCCCGGCTGCGACAGGCAGGGTCGCACGCAGGCGTACAGGTCAAAATGCTTGCGCAGGGCGACGTTAACGCTGCGGAAGCCCGTGCCGACCGGCGTGGTGATGGGGCCCTTGATGGCAACCTTGGTCTCGGCGACCGCATCGAGCACATGCTGGGGCAGCGGCGTGCCAAACTCGTCCATGACGCCGGCGCCGGCCTCCTGGACGTTCCAGTTGATCTGGACACCGGTGGCCTCGACCACGCGGCGCATGGCCTGCGTAATCTCGGGACCGATACCGTCACCGGGAATCAGGACTACATCGTGCGCCATAATCTGTTACTCCTCGTCTTCGGCGTCGTCAGATTTTTTAACGCTAGCACGCTTCTTCTTTTTGGAGAGATCCAGGCCAAAACGTTTAACAAGCATTTCGCAAATCTCACTCGAACGGGCCTTGAGATAGCTGCCCTTGCCGTTCTCGGCGTCGAACTTAAGGCGCAGCGCGAGCTTCTCGGCGACCTCGGCGTCAATCTCGCCCTGGCCAAACTCGTACAGGCAACCGAGCATGTCGCGATACTCAAGGTCGCCGTGGTAGCACTGGATAGCCTCGTCCAGGATGGGCCAAGCCTCGCGCGAACGCTCGACGCTCATGGCGCCCCACACGCACAGCAGGCGGAAGGCGGCATAGCGCAGCGTGGACGAAATCTCATCGAACAGCGCGGTCTCGGCGCCCTCAAAGGCATCGCCCAGCTGCTCGGGGCAGGTGGTGGCGAGCGCCGCCAGGGCATCGAGGGCCTCCCAGCGGGTCTGAGCCTCGGGGCGGTCGAGTGCCTCGATCAGCGCGGGCACGCAGGGCACGACGCGCTGCGGATCGCGCTCGGCCAGCAGGTGCAGCACGCGGGCGGCAAACTGGCGGATACGGCGCGTGGGGCAGCCGAGCTCCTGGACCAGGCGATCGACGGCGTTCTCGTTCTCCTCTGCCAGCTGGAGCTGTGCCAGCTCCTCGTCGGTGAGCTGTTCGTCTTTGTTTTCTGCCATAGTTACCTCTTCTTACTATTTCTTAGCGTGCTTGCCAGCACCCTTGCTGTCATCGGTGACCGAGATGAGCTGTCGGTCGGCCGCGCCATTGCGACGTGCGCGGCGGCGCTCCTCGGCGTCGCCCGCGTCGGCGGCGGCTCGATGAGCCTTGTTGACGTTAAAGACCTCGTCGTGCTTGCGCCACGGACCGACGGACTCGCCAAAGCTCATCTTAAGACCGGCGATAAAGCCGCCGAGCCAGCCGATCGGCGCAAACTGCACCAGCGGGAACAGCGAGAACACCCAGGTCAGTAGGACGACTGCCGCCGCTCCTGCAAAATTGGCGATCCAGTAGTCGCGCTTGGTGATCACGCGCTTTTCGCACGCCCACTGGCCGCACAAAAAGCCAATGTAGATCGCAAAGAGAAAGAGCACCAGCGCTAGTACCACGAACGTCCAGCTCATGGGCGCTACTCCCCGTGATGGTGGCCGCAGCAGCACTCATGGCCGTCGTCATGGCCGTGGCCGCCGCAGCACTCGTGGTCCTCGCCGTGATGGTGATCGCAACCGCACTCATGGTCGTCGCCGTGCTCGCCGCAACCGCAGCCGTCCTCGTGAGCGCCATGCTCCTCGGGACGGTACTGCGACCAGTCCAGACCGGCGGCAATGGCGTCGGCCTCCTCCTTATAGAGGACCGTGATGGCCTGGGTGCCCAGCTTGGCACCACCGATGGCGTCGAGCATGTCGTAGAGCGTAAAGGCCACGTCGGCGCCGGGCAGTGCAAGCTCGCGGTCGTCGGCATAGGCGAGCGCCAAGCGCAGGTCCTTGATGAAGTGCTCGACCATAAAGCCGGGCTTGTAGTCGCCGTCGAGCGCCTTGGGAGCCAGGCTCTCCATGGCGCCGGACTTGCCGGTACCGCCCAGGATCATCTGGCGGGTCTTCTCCAGGTCAAGGCCGCTCATCTCGGCAAATGCCATGGCGTCTGCCATGCCGACCATGCAGGCGCCCAGCGACACCTGGTTGGCGAGCTTGGCAGCCTGGCCCTTGCCGGCGCCGTCGAAGCAGCAGATGTTGGCCGCAAAGGTGGCAAGGATGTCGCGGACCGGCGCGATATCGTTCTCGGTAGCGCCCACGATAGCCGTGAGCGTACCGGCGATAGCGCCCGACTCGCCGCCGGTGACGGGGCAGTCAAACGCCATGCGGCCGGAAACCTGGGCGGCCTCGGCAATGTCACGGGCGAGCTCGGGCGAACTCGTGGTGAGGTCGATCAAGACCGCGCCGGGCTTAGTGCACGCGAGCAGGCCGTCGCCCGCCAGGTAGAGCTCCTCGACCTCGGAGGGATAGCCCACCATGGTAAAGACGACATCGGCGTTTGCCACGGCCTCGGCCGGCGTATCGGCCCAGACGGCACCGCGCTCGACAAGTGCGGCAGCCTTGGACTTGGTGCGGTTGTTGACCGTGACGGGATAGCCGGCGTCCAGGATGTGGCCGGCGATGGGGGCACCCATGATTCCGGTGCCGATAAATGCGACAGAGAGCTTGTTTGCCATGAAACCTTTCCTTTTGGGTTGGGTGTTGTTACCAGGTTGAATACTCGGTGCCAGCGTTTGGGCTGTGAGTTGGGATCGATTACGGCCGCGTTACTTGCCTACTGGCCGCGCACGCGGCGGGCGATGCGGTCGGAAAGCGACGCCTTGTCGGCGCGGTTCTTACCCCAAAACGCGCAGGCCACCATGCCGGGGCCCACGTGCGAGCCGATGGTGGGACCCACGGAGCCGCGAATGATCGTGACGTCGGCGCAGCCCTCCTCCTTGCGGATGGCGGCCTCGAGCCAGTCGCCGTCCTTTTCGGCATCGGCCGTCATGATGGCGATGGGCATGGTGCGGTCGGGCACGTAGTTCTCGCGGAACGACTTGAGGATGGACTTGAGCGCCTTCTTGCGGCCGCGGTTGACGCCGATCAGCGACAGCGAGCCGGCAAGGTCGTAGGAGAGCTCGGGCTTGACATCGAGCTTTGCCGTGAGCTGCGCCGCCGCGGGCGGAATGCGGCCGCCGGCAGCCAGCGCGTCAAAGCTCTCGAGCGTAAAGTAGCCGTGGACGTAGGTCTTTGCCTCGTTTGCCCAATCGACCAGCTGCTTGGCGGTCAGTCCCGCCGAACGCTGGCGCACGGCCTCGAGCGCCAAGAGCGCGCCGGTCGCACAGGGCAGAGCGTTGTCGACCACGTACAGCTCAAAGTTGGGATACTCGGCGCGCACGGCATCTGCCGCCTGGCACGCGGAGTTGTAGCTCGACGACAGCGCCGAGGTAAAGCACAGGTAGACCGTGGGCGTGCCTTCTTTGGCGCACTCGGTAAAGAACTCGATATAGCGACCGAGCGACACGGCGGAGGTAGACACGCGAGCGCCGGCGCGCATACGGTCGTAGAACTCCTTAGGGCTCATGCTCGACCAGATATCGTCCGTGCGCTCCTCGCCATCGATAATGAAGGGGAAGCCCAAGATATCGACATCGAGGTTCGCGGCGACCTCGGGGCTAAAGTCGCAGCAGGTATCGACGACGATGCGGCAGCGGTCAGAATGGCCGGTAGATGCAGCCTTGTCCATCAAAGCGACTCCTTACGTAAAAAGGCGGCCATCCGCATGGGATGGCCGCCAACCGTTAACTCATGCAAGTTAACGTATTTTACTCGTCAAGTGTTTCGATGCGGGGCTTGATGATGCCATATCCACCATTCTTACGGTGATACACCACATTGATGAGGCCAGTCGTCGCGTTCTCGAACACGTAGAAGTCGTGGCCGAGCAGATCGGTCTGCACCAGCGCCTGCTCCTCAGTCATCGGGGTGACATCGATGACCTTCTCGCGGACGAGCAGGTCATCCTCCTCCTCGGGCAGCAGCAGGTCGGCCAGATCCTCGACGCGCTCGACCGGTGCGACATCCGCTGCGCTGGCACCGCCCTGGCGGTTGTCCACGACCTTGGTCTTGAACTTGCGCAGCTGGCGGGTGACCTTATCGGCGGAGAGGTCGATGGCGGCGTACATATCTGCGCCGTGCTCGGCAACGCGAATCACCGAACCGCGGGCACGAACCGTAACCTCGACGATTGCCGGGTTGGGGTTCGAGGGGTTCTTCTCATAGCGAAGTACAACGTCGACCGTCATGGGCTCGATATCGAAAACCTTGAGCGCCTCGCCGATCTTCTCATCCACATGCGCACGCAGAGCATCGGTTACCGTCGTCTTGCGTCCAGAAACCTTGATATCCATACGTGGCTCCAATCTGCCTCGGGGACTTACTGTACTGGCTATGTACCCATTGCCGTGCATTTAATCACGCGGATTCCCAAAGACCCGAATAACGATTGCTTGATACCGCATACCGAAGTCTCGTACTTTTCCATGGCAAAGTGCGCTATGGGAGGGCTTCGGCGACTTTGTATTTGGTCCCGAAAATTGGCTTTGACCTGCTGGTTTTATAGGGATGAAAAAGCCGGGCTCCCCTATTGGGGAAGCCCGGCAGTGCGTGTTGAAACCGTGAAGAGGTGTCCTTTCCAACGTATAGGAGACACCACCCCTAGCAATAACTAGCTATTGAGTTTGTTAATGTCGTCGTCAGTGATGGTGCCTTCCTGGCTGGACGATTTGTCCTCGGAGGATGCGGTCTCATTGTTGGAATCAGAGGACTCGCTGCCGGAGGACGTGGTCTCACTGGACTCAGAGTCGCCCGGCTGCACGTTAGCGCCCGAAACCGTCTTAGTGGTGAGGTCGTAGGGCATCCTGCCATACCAGACGCAGTGGACTGCCTCGAGCGTACCGTCGACCGTGATGTCGTCGAGGGCATCGCTCACGGCACGGCACAGTTCGTCATTGGACGAGAGGCCCGCAACACCAAGCGTCGAGGGCGCCTCGAGCGCACCGACATAGGAGACCTCGCTCATCAGGCGTGCAAGGTAGCCGCCGGCCGTGGAGTCGCAGATCACATAGTCGACCTCGCCGGACTCGAGCGCCTCAAAGCACTCGTTGATGTTGGAGTAGGTCTTTTGGTTGGCGGTGATGCTCTGCTTAGCAAGCGCCTCCTGCGAGGCCGAGGACATCTGAACGCCCAGGGTGGACGTGTTAAGGGTATCGGTGGAAACGCTTAGCGACCCACCATCGCTAGTTTTACCGAACACGGAAGTGGCATCGTACAGGCAGGTGCCGAGCGAGCTAATGTCCCCGTCCGTGGAGTTAATCTCGCCGATAAAGATATCGGCCTTTTTGTCGCCGAGCGCGGAACCTGCCGAAGACGCATCGACAAAGGAGACCTTAAGGCCCATGCGGCTTGCGAGGGCGCGGGCGGCGTCAACCGCATACCCCGTGAGCTCGCCGTCGGCGTCCTGCATGGCCTGCGGCGCATCGGAAGTATCGAGGGCGACCGTCAGGGTTCCGGGAGTGACCAGGGCGTCGTCCGACACCGCCGGCGTGACGGTCTCGTACTCGATCTGGTCGATCGTGGGAGTCGTGAACGTAGACAGCGGGTTGAACGCGCATCCGCTCAGGCCCAAAACGGCGATGACCGCTGCGGTCCCAGCACCTAACCGAGCCGCGTGCATCAAGCTGCCCCTCACCATGTCCACTACCCTACCTTCTGTGTCGTATACGATCCGTGCGTTGCACGGAATATCAGGTTGTTCCCACCAGCTGACCTGGTATTTGACCCCACACTTGCGCACCGGGGTGTTTGCTCGGGAGGCCGCAGCCACCTTCACGACTGGCCCGCTCGCCCGCGAGGCGGTATTGCCCCAAAGAAAGTAGAACGGACGGTGCGGCTTACATCTAGGACGCGCCATGATCGCGCCGCGCGCACGCGGTCGCTTACGTGGATCCCTTTGACCGCGTCTGTCTTGGACTAGGACGGGCATTTCGTCCGTCCGCAACCACAGCCTGGTAGGAACGTAGCGCATTATAGCTAAGTTCAAGCTAAAGTTTAAGGTTAAGGGCGTCATTCGCATCGCGAGTACAGATTTCGCAGGTCAGGACGGGCCGCACGCGCTCTGATTAAGCCCGTCGCTCCCCTATGGAAAGCCCCAACACACCCGTCTTAGGGCGCCGTGGCCAAAAAAATAGCAAATATGAGTACTGTTACCAATTTAGTAGCAGGAGTTTTTGGCTCTGCAAGCTGTTTTCACGCTCTATAACGTCAGATTGATGCCAGGATATTCCACATTTGTTTAATAATTTTCTAATTTACGCCATCTTCCAGTCCCAAAATCCCTGATTTTGCTGTTACTGAATTTGTAGCAGTACTCATATTTGCTATATTTTGGCCAGAGCATATATCCAACCCCCTGTTTCAGAGGTAGCGCGCAGAGATGTGGTGTAAGAGGCGGGGCATGCCCCGCCTCTTCTCTTTTCTTGAAAGGGAGGGGACACCGCCTAGAATTCGTCGTTGGAGT
>JAGZQO010000008.1:74514-88269 GCA_018382125.1 Collinsella sp. | reverse complement strand
CCCGGCCAGGTCCTGCGGTGACTTGCTTGCCGCCTGGATGGCGTCTTGGCGTCTAGATACTTGGCTGATTTTTTTTTTGGAATGAAGGGGGCTCCTTGTTGGCAAGGAGCCCCCTTCTGGTTTTGGTTACTTTGGAATTGTGGATGCTTCCCTATTTAGCGTCGGCCCAAGTTATGCCGGTGCTGGCTTCGGCGATTAGGGGGACGCGGAGGTCTACTACGTGTTCCATGACGTCGCGGACCATGGTGGTTAGGCGCTCGACTTCGTCGACGGGGCACTCAAAGTCCAGTTCGTCGTGTACCTGCAAGATCATGTGGGCGGCAAAGCCTTCTTCTTCCAGGCGACGACTTACGCGGACCATGGCGATCTTGATGATGTCTGCTGCGGTGCCCTGCATGGGATGGTTCATGGCCGTGCGCTCGCCAAAGCCGCGGAGTTGCGGGTTTTTGGCCTTGAGCTCCGGAATATGACGACGGCGGCCGTACATGGTCTCGGCGTAGCCCGTCTGCTTGGCGCGTGCCACCACGTTGTCGAGGAACGTACGCACGCCCGGGTAGGCCTCGTAGTAGCGGTCGATCATGTCGCGCGCCTCGGCCATCGAGATATGCAGCGACTGCGACAGGCCGTAGGCCTGCTGGCCATACACGATGCCAAAGTTCACGGCCTTGGCGCGACTGCGCAGGTCGGGCGTCACCTCGGACACCGGCACACCAAACACGCGCGCCGCCGTCTCGGCATGGAAGTCCTCGCCCTCGTTAAAGGCGCGCACCAAGTGCTCGTCACCCGAGAGATGTGCCAGCAGACGCAGCTCGATCTGCGAGTAGTCCACCGCCAAAAAGACGCTTCCCTCGCCTGCCGAAAACGCCGTCTTGACGGTACGCCCCAGCTCCGAGCGCGTCGGAATGTTTTGCAGATTAGGGTCGCTCGAAGACAGACGCCCCGTCGCGGTGATGGTCTGGTTGTACGTGGTGTGCACACGACCGTCACCGCGGCGCAGCGGGCCCAACGTGTCCAGATAGGTTGACTTGATCTTGGACTTCTCGCGCCAGTCTAAGATCAAACGAACAATCTCGTGGTCACGGGCAAGATCACTCAGTACCTTGGCATTGGTCGAATAGTAACCGCGCTTGGTCTTTTTGAGACCCTTGGTCGGAAGGCCCATCACATCAAAGAGCACATGCGAAAGTTGCATGGGGCTGCCGATGTTAAAGGTCTCGTCACCGGCAAGGTCGCGAATGCTTCGTTCGACCTCGGTGATCTGGGTCGCCAGACCCTCGGACAGACTGTGCAGGCGGTCGGGGTCCACGAGCATGCCCGCGCGCTCCATCTTGGCAAGTACCGGAACGAGCGGCATCTCGATGCCATCGAACACGTTGGCGGCGTTCTCACGGGCCATGCACTCGCGCAACGGCGCCACGAGCGCCAGCGTCAGAGCCGCAGTACGGGCGGCAGGCGCCGGAGCGTCCTCACCAGCACCCTCTGCACCGCGCGCCGCAGGCAACGCCATCTGCAGATAGGTATCGGCCAGATATGCCTCATCGAACTCGGAGCGATCGGAATCCAGCAGATAGGCAGCGACCACGGTATCGAAGATGCGCGTGGAATCGGCAGCGAGCGGATCCATGAGCTCGGGCTCAGAAGAATCGATGGGCGAAAGCTCGTGCAGCAGCGCTTTCGTATCCGGGCTCGCCACGCGGCCCTCCATAAACAGGCTCGCAAGCACGCCGGCGATCACACCGTGAGCGAAGTTGAAGCCCTCAACCTCAGCCGCCGCACAGCTGTCGCCCTCCTCGAGCGCGAACAGGCCCTTGGACGTCGCCAACCACAGCGTGCGCGTCAGCCCAAAGAGCGCGCCCTCTTCCTTGTCGTCGTCCACCACGGCGGCGACCCACTCGCCGGCATCAATCGCGCGGGAGACCTCAGCCGCAACGGCACCAAGCGCGTCGGCATCGCCGGCGGCTGCGCGAACCATAGCAGGTATCTCAAACACACTGGAGGCAGCAGCCCCGCCCTCGCCGCCGATCAGCGCCAAGAAACGGTTCTGCATGGCGGTGATACCAAGCGTACCCAGCGCCGCGGAAACCTCATCGGCAGAAAACGCCGGGAAGGACGTCGCCTCAAAGTCGAGCTCGACGGGCGCATCGGTGCGAATTGTCGCAACCTTGCGGCTCAGTAGTGCGTCATCGATGTGTGCACGCAGGTTCTCGCCCATCTTGCCCTTGACCTCATCGGCATGCGCGATGACTTCGTCCAGGCTACCGTACTTCGCAATGAGCGCACTCGCCTTTTTGGGACCGATGCCCGGTACACCGGGGATGTTGTCGGACGTATCGCCCTTTAGACCGTAAAAATCGGGCACGAGCGCCGGCGTAATGCCGTGATACAGGTCGTCCACGCTCTCGGGCGTCATAATCGCCACGTCGGACAGGCCCTTGCGGGTCGAGACCACGTTGACGTGCTCGGTCACGAGTTGATACATGTCGCGGTCGCCGGTCACCAGTAGCATGTCGCAGCCGGCCTCTTCACCCAGGCGCGCCATGGTTCCCAGGATGTCATCGCCTTCCCAGCCCTCGGACTGCAGAATCGGCACGTTGAGCGCGGCGAGCAGCTCCTTAATCATAGGGAACTGCGCATGCAGATCGGGGTCCATGGGCGGGCGTTGCGCCTTATACTGCGGCAGCATCTCCATGCGCACGCGCGGTTTACCCTTGTCAAACGCCACGACGACGCCGTCGGGGTTAAAGGCATCGATCATCTTGAGAAACATGTTCAGAAAGCCAAAGATCGCGTTGGTGGGGCGACCGTCCGGCGCGTTCATGGTCGGCGGCACGGCGTGGAAGGCGCGATGCATGAGCGAGTTGCCGTCGATAACGGCAAAGGTGCGGCGCTTGTCAGACATATTGAATACCTCGCTTTGGGCTGGGCACGGTTTGCTCACTCCAGTTTACACGCTCCCCGCCCCGCGGCCACCGCACATCAAGCTCCCCCGCCACCGTGAGCCCGCGCGTGATACGATGGCTCACGGTACATCAACCAGCACGATCGATCCGAAAGGAGCCTGCGTCATGGAGCGTCCCTGCGCATGGAAAAAGTACACGCCACGGCAAATCGAGGAGCTCGAGGAGCTTTGCCGCGGCTATAAGCAGTTTTTGAGTGAGAACAAGACCGAGCGCCTGTGCGTCAAGGCCGGCATCAAGATGGCCGAGGAGGCGGGATACGTCGACCTGGAGACCGTAATCGCCGCAGGCCGCGAGCTTAAGGCAGGCGACAAGGTGTATGCCGCTAACCACGGCAAGGACCTTATGCTCGTCAATCTGGGCACCGCCCCGCTCGAGCAGGGCTTTAACATCCTGGGCGCGCACGTGGACTCGCCGCGCCTGGACCTTAAGCAGAACCCCGCCTTCGAGGCCGGCGACATGGCTTATCTCGACACGCACTACTACGGCGGCGTCAAGAGCTACCACTGGGTAGCCTCCCCGCTCGCACTCGTGGGCGTCATCTGCAAAAAGGACGGTACCACCGTCGACATCAATATCGGCGACAAGGCGGACGATCCGGTCTTTACCATCTCCGACCTGCTGATCCATCTCTCGAGCGAGCAGATGTCTAAGCCTGCCAAAGACGCCGTCGACGCCGAGATCCTCGACGTGATCGTGGGCGGCCGTCCCGTCAAGTTCGATGAGGACGACAAGGACGCCCCCAAGGAGCCCGTCAAGCAGATGTTCCTGGATATCCTCAAGGAGCAGTACGACGTCGAGGAGGAGGACTTCCTCTCCGCCGAGATCGAGGTCGTGCCCGCCGGCCCCGCCCGCGACATGGGCCTCGACCGCTCCATGATTCTGGGCTATGGCCATGACGACCGCGTCTGTGCCTACCCCTCCATGCTCGCCCAGATCAACGTCACCAACGTGGAGCGCACGAGCATCACGCTCATCGTCGACAAGGAGGAGATCGGTTCCGTGGGTGCCACCGGCATGACGAGTCGCTTCTTCGAGAACACCGTCGCCGAGATCATGATGCTCGCCGGCGAGGACAGCCCGCTGGCTCTGCGCCGCGCGCTCGCCCGCAGCCGTATGCTCTCCTCCGACGTGTCCGCCGGCTTCGACCCGGGCTATGCCGGCAAGTTCGAGACCAAGAACGCCGCCTTCATGGGTCGCGGCCTGTGCTTTAACAAGTACACGGGCAGCCGCGGCAAGGGCGGCTCTAACGACGCCGACGCCGAGTATGTGGCCCTCGTCCGCGACATCATGGACGAGGCCGGCGTGGACTTCCAGACCTGCGAGCTCGGCCGCGTCAACGCTGGTGGCGGCGGCACCATCGCCTACATCATGGCCAAGTACGGCATGAACGTCATCGACTCCGGCGTTGCCGTCCTGTCCATGCACGCCCTGTGGGAGGTCGCCAACAAGGCCGACATCTACGAGGCATATCGCGGTTACAAGGCCTTCATCGAGCGAGCCTAACCAACCCTTCATCAGTTGCGGTGAAATACGGACTAAACTGGCCCATAAACAGCCAAAACAGACCGTATTCCACCGCAACTTTTTTGGCAGAGGAGAGCCCATGCTGCAGGTCATCATTTCGCCCGCCAAGCAGATGCGCGCGGCCCAAGATGCTTTTGAAGTCCTGGGCATCCCACCCTTTGTGCGCGAGACGGCTCGCCTCCACCGCGCACTGCTAGATATCGAGCGGAATGAAGGCAGCGGCGGCCTGCAGGCGCTGTGGAACGTGAGTGACAAACTGCTGGGACCTTGCCTCAACACCCTGCATGAGTTCGGGCCCATCCTGAAAAGCGGCGATCTCGACAATCCCGCACTCGCCCGTCACCTCTCCCCTGCCGCCATGTCCTATCACGGCATTCAATACCAGAGCATGGCACCCGAGGTGATGGATTCCGCGCAGCTCGCATGGCTGCAAGACCATCTGTGGATCCTCTCCGGCCTCTACGGGTGCGTTCGTCCCTTTCATGCCGTCGAACCGTATCGGCTGGAGATGGGCGCGAAGCTTGTCGTCGACGGTGCCCGAGACCTCTACGCATTTTGGAGCGATAAGCTCGCGCGGGCTATCGCCCCGGCAGGTTCAAACACCACGATCGTCAACCTCGCCAGCGTAGAGTATGCCAAAGCCGTTCTGCCCCACCTCGCGGGCGACGCCACAGCCGTCACGTGCCTCTTTGGCGAGGGTATCCGCAACGGGAAGCCCATCCAACGGTCGACCGCCAGCAAAAAGGCGCGCGGCTCCATGGTGCGGTGGATGGCAGAAAACAAGCTCGAGGATGCAAGCGAACTTACCGCATTCAACATCGGCTATCGCCACGTCCCCGAGCTCTCATACCTAGGCACCCTCATGTTCATCAACGAACAGATGCTCTAGAGCCGGCACCCAACACTGACCCGCTCAGCCTTCTCTATATAACTTGCGGTGGAATAATTCCTATTTGAGCCTTTTTCGCACAATCAGGAACTATTCCACCGCAACTTTTATGAATTGGCTGCTAGGCTCGACACCTATTCTGCTAGACCGTCGGCCTTTGCAATCCCGTTTGTCGAACCGTCCTGATAGACAATCTTGACGTGCTCGACCTCGGACACCGCAACACCCGACGGGGGCTCCAGGCGCCATTCCGTCAGCGCGATATCCATCGTCGTGGGCACATCCCCTTGATCTTTGAGCTTCACCGTCAACGTTTTGAACGTCGCATCATACGTCACGCGTTCGATTTCCTCACCAGGAATAGACCCACCACTCAGCTGCAACTGCACAAACTCATCGCACGGGTACCAATAATCGCCCGGAACGGCGAGCGTATTGGCATTACCGCCAGTACTCCTCACCGTCATAATCGGTAGGCTATCATCAGCCTCGAACTCCCATGCAGCGCCGCCGCGACCACCAAACGTCCAGATACAAAAGGCAATCACCAGCACGGCAAGCACCGCAAAACCGATCGCGACAAGGCCATGGTGCGCACGGCTTTCCTCGGCCGATACATCCCATTGCGTCTCTCGATATAGATGCTTGTCTTCCATGTTCGCCTCCTCACAGGCACGCTCGTTAGGCCAATCGTACCCATTCGAGCTATACTTGAGCCCATTACATAAACGGGGGGCTTGCAGGACAAGACGGCAGGCTGAGATTGGGCGCGCCCGCCCTGACCCGCAAACCTGATATGGGTAATGCCAACGAAGGGAGCCGTGCCAATGAGCACACAGACCGAGCCCAAGCTCGTCACGCAAATCGACTTCGCCCGCGCCGGGCAGATCACACCGCAGATGAAGGAGGTCGCCGAGCGCGAGCATCGCGACCCCGAGTACATCCGCGAGCGCGTGGCCGACGGCCGCATCGCCATTCCTGCCAACATCGTGCACATCAAAAAAGGCATGCGCGCCTTTGGCGTCGGTGAGGGCCTGTCCACCAAGGTCAACGTGAACTTGGGCATCTCGGGCGACAAGGCCGATGCCGCCGAGGAATGGAAGAAGGTCAAGATCGCCGAGGACTTTGGCGCCGACGCCATCATGGACCTCTCCAACTCGGGCAAGACGCGCCAGTTCCGCCAGCAGCTCATCGACGAGACGCCGCTCATGGTAGGTACCGTCCCCATGTACGACGCCATCGGCTACATGGAAAAGCCGCTGGTCAAGCTTACCAAGGACGACCTGTTCGAGGTCGTGCGCGCGCACGCCGAGGACGGCGTGGACTTTATGACCATCCACTGCGGCATCAACAAGTCGGTCACAAAGACCTTTAAGGAGACCGGCCGCCTCATGAACATCGTGAGCCGCGGCGGCTCGCTGCTGTTTGGCTGGATGGAGGTCACCGGTAACGAGAACCCGTTCTATGAGTTCTACGACGAGCTGCTCGAAATCTGCCACGAGTACGACGTGACGATTTCGCTCGGCGACTCCTGTCGCCCGGGCTGCCTCTACGACTCCAACGACGCCACCGAGACCGCCGAGATGATCGAGCTGGGCAAGCTGTGCAAGCGCGCATGGGCCGCCGGCGTCCAGGTTATGATCGAGGGTCCGGGCCACATGGCGCTCGACGAGATCGCCGCCAACATGAAACTGCAGAAGCGCCTGTGCCACAACGCCCCGTTCTATGTGCTCGGGCCGCTGGTGACCGATATCGGCGTGGGCTACGACCACATCACCGCTGCCATCGGCGGCGCTATCTCCGCCAGCTCCGGCGCCGACTTCCTGTGCTACGTGACGCCGGCCGAGCACTTGTGCCTGCCCAACGCCCAGGACGTGCTCGACGGCCTCATGGCCACCAAGATTGCCGCACACGCCGCCGACATCGCCAAAAAGGTGCCCCACGCCCGCGACATGGACGACAAGATGGGCCAGGCACGCCGCAAGCTCGACTGGGACGCCATGTGGAAGTGCGCGCTCGACCCGGTTACGGGCAAGAAGCGCTACGAGGAGTCCCCCGCCGCCACCGAGGGCACTTGCACCATGTGTGGCAAGATGTGCGCCGTCCGCACCGTCAACAAGATCTTCGAGGGCACCACGATCGACCTCGGCATGGAGGACTAACCCTGTCGCCGCGGCCGCTTCTGGCGGCGAGCTGGTGCCTGTCAATTGTTGACTTGTGAACATTTACTTACACTTGCGTAGAGATTGCATCGCCCGCCCGGGTTCGGCATAGAGTCGGCCCGGGCATCTTTATAATGCTGGCTTAAAGACCCATTTGATTCCGACCGAACAAGGGAGCGAACATGGATCGTAGTAAGGTACCTGCCGTCCTGTCCATCGCGGGATCCGATTCCAGCGGTGGCGCCGGCATTCAGGCCGACATCAAGACCATCACGGCGCACCGCCTGTATGCCGAGACGGCCATCACCGCCATCACAGCGCAAAACACCCTGGGCGTTACCGCCGTGCAGGATATCTCGCCAGATATCGTAGCCGCGCAAATTGACGCCGTTTTTGACGATATCCGCCCCAGCGCCGTCAAGATCGGCATGGTTTCTTCTGTCGAGATTATCGAAGTCATCGCCGACCGCTTGAGCGCCTGGAACGCAACGAACGTGGTCGTCGACCCCGTCATGGTCGCCACCTCGGGCGCGCGGCTGATTGCCGAAGATGCCGCCGAGGCGCTCACCCGCCGCCTGTTCCCGCTAGCGACGGTTATCACGCCCAATATTCCCGAGGCCATGGCACTGCTCGACTATGAGGTCGACTCCGAGCGCACGCAGCAAAATGCTGCCATGCTCCTCACCCGCCGCTTTGGTTGCGCATCCCTCGTTAAGGGTGGGCATCTTGTCAACGAGGCCAACGATGTACTGGCCGAACCCGCGCCACTCGATGACGAGGGCAACCATCTGGGAGATCCACTCACCACGTGGTTCCGCCACAAGCGCATCGAGACCGACAACACGCACGGCACCGGATGCACGCTCTCGTCCGCCATCGCCTGCGCGCTGGCTCAGGGCATGGATCTTGCCGACGCCGTCAACGCCGGCAAGGCCTACCTAACCGGCGCTCTGGCCGCCGGCTTTGACATGGGCAAAGGCTCCGGCCCCGTCAACCACATGTGGCAGTATTAAGATTCGCAGTCCAAAGCCACCGCAAAGGCGCCCGTCCCCTTTGCGGTGGCTTGGGGTCGCGCTACTCTCCGAGCATCTCTTGGAGCTTGGCCGCCACGGCGTGACCCAGGCTCTCATGGCTTTCGGGCATCATATGCAGATAGTCGATATCGCCCGGCTCGGCAAACTCCGCTGCATTCAAAAAGTCGCAGCCAAACTGCTCGGCTACGTGCGCATAGTATTCAGCAAAATGCTCCGAGGCCTCGACGGAACGCTCGTCAAAATCGGTCATATATACATCGGCGATTTGCGGCTTGATCTTGATAGGTGCCATCAGCAGAATACGCGGGCAGGGTGCAGCATTGGTCCAGGGAAATGCACGCACCGCGCGAATCAGCGCCATGGTGCCACGGGCAATATCGGAGGCCGTCACACCAAAGACCGTCTTGCAATCGTTGGTTCCCAGCATAATAACGATCGCATCCAGCGGCTTATGGGCCTCGAGCAGCATCGGCAGTGCGCGGATGCCGTTAAGATTGGTGTTCAGATGGCACATGTCGTCGCGTACCGTCGTGCGGCCGTTGAGGCCTTCTTCAATTACATGCCAGCCCTCGCCTAAGTCACGTTGGGCCACGCCGCACCAGCGCACATCCTGCGCATAGCGCACCGCGGTGCCGTCGCGCATGCCCGCCGGATCGTAACCATAGGTGTTGCTGTCGCCAAAGCATAGAACGTTTTTCATCGTAAGCCCTTCCTTTAGTAAAAAGCCGACGGGAGCAGCCCTCCCGCCGGCTCGACCTATCTGTCGGCCCGTACCGATTACAGGTACTTGCGCCAATCGTCATCGTCCTCATCGTCCTCGGCGGCAGCCTGGGCCTGCTCGGCGGCGCGAGCAGCCGCGGCGCGGGCGGCAACCTGAGCATAGGACTCCTCGTTACGCTCGGGGAAGCATGCCAACACGTGCTCAAACTTGGCGAAGTCATCATCCCAGCGCGTAGAAGGCACGGCAAAGAACACCTGTTTGACCTTAAAGTCGCCCGATGCGAGCTCCTCGCGGAAGAGCTCTGCCACGGCCTCGGCGTCAAAGCCGTTGTTGTCGCAGCCCCAAGCACCCAGTACGAGCTTCTCGCGACCCAGCTCGTCGCAGATGGCAAGCACAAAGCGGATGCGATCGCGCAGAGCGTCAAGCAAGGCATCGTCGCTCACGCGATACTCCTGGCGAGCACGCTTGGCGTTGGGCGCGGCGGCCACGATTACGTCGGCATAGGCGTGCACATGGTTGCGGTCGAAGCGCACGGCGGGCACCACCAGCGCACGGTTTCGGTACAGCTCGCAGTTGATGTTGCGGCGACGGTTCTCACCGTACCACTTACGCTGCTTATCGAGGACGTTGTACAGATACGAATCGGCGCACAGCGTAGCCTCCTGGCTCAGATAGCCCTGGATGTAGCCACCGCCCGGATTGGTGAATGAGGCAAAGGCGAGCACAGCCATGTCGCAGAACTGCGCGTAGCCTCGGCCGTTATCGAGGATTGCCTGCGTGGCGGAGGCATCAAGCACAGTGACCTCGGGCAGGGCCGGAGCAGCCTCCTCCGCGGGCGCGGACTCAGCCTCGTCGGCCAACTCGGTGGACTCGAGCGCCACCTCGGGCTCGACCGCGGTCTCCACCTCGGCAGCCTCTACCTCGGCAGCGTCAGCCTCCACAGCCTCGGCAGCCTGCTCCTCAGCAGCCGCCGCCTTCTGGGCCTTGGCCTTCATCGCCGCGACAAAACCGGCAGGCATACCATCGAACTCGCGCACGCCGGCAAGCGAACGCTCGATGTCCTTGGCGCAGGCCTCGGACACAGCCGCCACATGGCGCTCGGCGGCCTTGGCACGCGCCTCGCGCTTGGGATTGGGCTGACCCGCTCGGTTAGACCTACGGTTACGGTTCCTGTTGTCGACATCTGCCATACGTGGCCACCTTTCCTGTCGCTGCCGCTATCGGCTTTTTCCCATCCATGATACCCCGCCACGCACAAAAAAGACGGCCCCGAAGGACCGCCTTTCGTATCGTTTTACCGTGTCCGGCAGGAAACGTCGCAACGCCGCGCTAGTCGCGACGACCGAGAATGTTCAGGATGCGCAGGAACACGTTGATAATGTCCACGAACAGATTGGACGCCATGAGCACCGCATTGGGCAGCGTGGGCGGCACCGTCGTGGCAACATAGGTGTCGTAGCCAATAAACCCGGCGAACACCACGATCACGATCAGATCGGTGATGGACTGCGAGACGCCCATGAACATCAGCACGATCTCGACCAGAATCGTGGCAAGCAGGATGCCAAAGCCGATGCCGTACACACGCTGGAAGAACTTGGGGAAGGTCACGCCCAGCGCACCGAAGACAAAGGTGATAGCAGCGGTGGCGATAAAGGCGGTGTTGATAGTGGGCAGGTCATAGTTGGCAAGGCCAAACGACGCGGTCAGGCCAAAGGTGCTCGCAAAGATCACGTAACCCACGAGCGACAGGCCCACGGACTGCTTGCCCGCAGCAGCCGACATCATGACGATACCGACAATAGTCAGGATAAACGAGCCAAAGACCAGTGGCAGGGCGGCGCCGCTCATCATCATGCGGGCAAACGCCATGGTGCTCGTAAAGTAAGCACCGGCGCCCATGGCGCAAAAGCCCAAGAAAATGAGAGCAGACATGGCGAGATTGTACGCGCGCGGCGACATCTCCTTGGCGCGACTTGCGCCGGTCTCGATGGGGCCGTTCTGATAGCCCTGGATATCGTTCATACTTCGTCCTTTCAAAAAACGCAAGACAGCGCCGTAGGTGACAAGATTCCTGCCATTGTACCCGAATGCCGCACGTCCTTACCTACGGCGCTCGCCCTCAAGCGTTCGATCAAAGGCCCAGACCCACCAACGCATCACGTGCGCCTGCGAGCCGTCCGCCCGGTCGCGCGTCTGGTCCTCCAGATACAACTCGGTCGCGTGCCCACCAAAACGCACCTTATATGTTGCCGTACGGATGCCGTGGACCATCAGGCCAAACCCAGTGGTCGAGATAATTTCGTCGATCGTAAAACAACGGCCGTCGACCCAGCAGACGGTAACCGGCACGACCTGTCCGCCCGCGAGGATGCGAGCTACAACGTCCACATACTGCTTGTGCACGCGTCGAGTTTTGCCATCTGTCTGTCGATATTCCATGCCTCCTATTATCGAACGCATGTTTGCATGTTGTAAAGCGAACAGACTGTGGTTTTGGAGTGTCGTAGTAATCGCACGTGTCCGCATGGCGTGTTAGCAAAAAGAACACCCGCGGTCAACAGGGCTAATATTCAATTTTAGTGCCAAAAAGTTCACTTCTCCCATCAGAACTCGGTAAAGAAACCCACAGGAGGTGATACGATTTATCATGTTTTTGTAACGTGTCTGCAAACTTCGAGAAAGCCCATATATGGACGTAACGTTCTCAACCTTCCTCGGCCAAATTGTGTCGAACCCAGTCCTTGCCGTCACCGTGATCCTCGCGTTGGGCGCCATCTTCGTCAATGGATGGACCGACGCGCCCAACGCCATCGCGACCTGCGTCACTACGCGTTGCATGCCCGCCCGCGCCGCCATTCTCATGAGCGCCGCATTCAACTTCCTCGGCGTGCTCATCATGACGCACTTTAACGCGAGCGTCGCCAACACCATCTCGCATATCGTCGACTTTGGCGGAAACAGCACCATGGCGCTCGCCTGCCTATGCGCGGCGCTGTTCTCCATCGTCGTCTACGGCGCCACAGCGTCGCGTTTTGGCATCCCCACCTCGCAAAGCCACAGCCTTATCGCCGGCCTGACCGGTGCCGCCATCGCCCTCGGCGGTGCGAGCAGCGTCAACGTCCACGAGTGGATGAAGGTCATCTACGGCCTGGCGCTCTCCATCGGCCTGGGCTTTATCATGGGCTGGGTCCTGTGCAAGCTCGTCTCGATTCTTTTCGCCGCCGCCAACAGGCGACGTGCCAATGTCTTCTTTAAATATGCTCAGATCGCAAGTGCCGCGGCCATGAGCTTTATGCACGGCGCGCAAGATGGACAAAAGTTTATCGGCGTGCTCTTTTTAGGTGTCGCCTTTGCCAGCGGACAGACGAGCGTCGGCGACGCCGGCATCCCCATCTGGATCATGCTGCTGTGCTCGGCCACCATGGGCATCGGCACCAGCGTGGGCGGTGAGCGCATCATCAAGTCTGTCGGCCAGAGCATGGTCAAGCTCGAAAAGTACCAGGGCTTCTCCGCCGACCTGGCGGGCGCCGCAAACCTGCTGCTTGCCACGCTCACCGGCATCCCCGTGTCCTCCACGCACATCAAGACCTGCGCCATTATGGGTGTCGGTGCCGTCAAGCGCCTCTCGGCGATCAACTTCGGTGTCGTCAAGGACATGATGTTCACCTGGTTCTTCACCTTCCCCGCCTGCGGACTTATCAGCTTTGTCATGGCCAAGCTGTTCATGATGTTCATCTAGTCAAACCGAACGTCCATCCGGACCGCAATACCTCGCCCACCCGTCTTCGCCTCGAAAGGACCCACTCATGGCAAAGAAACCCGATTCGTTCTACTTTGACAACTACGTCGCCTGCGCCGACCTTGCTGTCCAGGCCGCAGAGTTGCTCATCAAGATTTTTGAGAACTTTGATCCCGCGCATATCCACGACATGCTCGAGGAGATGCATGCGATTGAGCATGCGGCCGACAAGAAGCACCATGAGCTCGAGGATGCCCTGCTCACTGCCTTTATCACCCCGCTTGAGCGCGAGGATCTGGACCTGATGAGCTGCTCGCTCGACACCGTGCTCGACCGTATCGAGGGCGTCGTGCAGCGCGTCTACTTCACCAACATCCAGAGCATCCACCCCGATGCCATTGTCATCGCCCACAAGGTGACCGACGCCTGCCGCGCCATGAAGGATCTTATGGTCGAGCTGCCTAATTACCGCAAGTCCAAGACCCTGCGCGAGCTGGTCATCCAGATCAACACCATTGAGTCCGAGGCCGATGAGCTCTACATCAACGCTATGCGCAACCTGCACGTCAATGGCAAGGACCCGCTCGAGGTCATCGCCTGGCGTGACGTCTACGCTTTCCTGGAGTACTGCGCCGACTGCTGCGAGAATGTGGCCGATGTTGTGGATTCGATTGTCATGAAGAACAGTTAATTGGGGGTACATGTCCCACCGGTCGCGGGCCC
>JAGZQO010000008.1:0-74488 GCA_018382125.1 Collinsella sp. | reverse complement strand
GGTTATCTGTGGTCGGGCCCGCTCCCTTATGTACCACCATTGGAACTTTGGCTGATAGGTTTAGCGCAATGGGGGGGGGTTTGGCTGAAGGGACCTTTGGTATCCGTTCGGACACTTTGGCCCTTGATGAGCGTTTGACTGATTGCTGCTTTGGGTACTGTTTGGGTTACTTTGGGTTTGTTTGATTTTTAATTGTTGGAGGGCTTGTATGTCTTATTTGGATCTGGCTCGGGGTCGGTATTCTTGTCGCGAGTTTGAGGATCGTTCTGTTGAGCGGGCTGTGGTGGATGCCATTGTTGAGGCTGGGCGGATTGCTCCTTCTGCTTGTAATAATCATCCTTCTCGTGTGATGGTGCTGGATACGCCTGAGCTTCTGGAGAAGGCTGCTGCTTGTCAGCCTCGGTTTGCTCGTGATGGATCTATCTTTGGCGCTCCGCTCATCTTCCTTATTTGTAGCGTTACCGAAGACGCTTGGGTGCGCCCGTATGACCAGATGAATTCCAGTGAAATCGATACGTCCATAGTGTGCGATCAGATGATGATGGAGGCCACCGAGCAGGGCCTGGGAACGTGTTGGGTATGCCATTTTAAGCCCGAGGTGGCACAGGAGCAGTTCAACCTGCCCGAGGGCGTCTATCCCTATCACATGCTCGTCTGCGGCTATCCTGCCGACCACATCGCCGATCCCGAGCATCGCGATGCCCGCACCATTCCCCTCTCCGACTTCCTCCTCAAGTAGTTTTTGGCACATGCCCTAAAATCTACTTTTTACCACGCGCCCTTTGCCGAGTTCTGCCCTATCACACGCAGAGCTCGGCGTTTTGTTTCCCAACCCGTATGCAGCCACAAAAGAGGAGCCCGCAGGTGCGAGCTCCTCTTAAGGACACGAGATTGTAGCTCTGGCGCTAGTCCAGGTCGTCGGCAGCGAAGTTGTCGATCGGGGCGAAGGGATCGGCCACGGGGACAACCGGGTCAGCGACGGGCAGCGGCTCGGCGGGAACAGTCACCGCAGGAGAAGCGGCAGAACCGACCGGTGTGGAGGCCATGAGATCGGCCGGGAAGGAGTTCTGGGCATCGTCCATGAAGTGCTGGATGAGCTTGAGATACTCGGCCTTGAACTCCTCACGGGAAGCCTTGAGACGATCGATCTCCTCGAGCTCGGCCTGCTTCTCAGTCAGAGCCTGGCGGATAACCTCGCGGGCCTTGGCGTCAGCCTCGTTGCGGATACGCTCAGCGTTCTCGTTGGCATCGTTGACGATGGTATCAGCGGTCTGCTGGGCAGCGATCAAGGCAGCGGAAATCTGGCGCTCCTGAGCGGAGAAGTCAGGGGCGGGAGCAGCCACGGGGGCGGCAGGAGCGGCCTGGGCGGTGGCATCCTGAGCCTGGGCAAGCTGAGCCTGCGCATCGGCAAGCTGCTGCTCGGTAGCAGTCAGACGACCCTTAAGGTCGACGATCTTAGCGAGCATAGCGTCAACCTCGGAGGACAGCGTCTCCAAGAAGACGTCGACCTCAGCAGGATCGTAGCCACGCTTGGCCTCAGAGAAAGTCTGAGCCTGGATGTCTGCAGGGGTAATAGCCATAACAAGTCTCCTTTTTCATCGCCTCGGCGCTACACGCCCGACGTAAGTTACTAAGTCAGTTCTACACGAGTATACCTATAAGAAGCTGCAGAACCAGCCTCTGCACCAACTGCAACGCAATAATCGCAACGACCGGCGAAAAATCGATACCGCCCATCGGCGGGATGAAACGACGGAACAGGTTAAGCCACGGACCGCACACGCTATCAAGCACCGCGGCAATATCCTGAAGCAAACCACCCTGCTTCATGGGAATCCACGTCATAAAGCAGTAGACGATAATGAGCGTGGAATAGAAGTTGAACAGCGTGTTGACCAGCTGGACGATAGTGTAGATGTTGATGGGAATCTCCTCGTCTTGTCTTTACTTGAGGTAGCCGTCGGCACGAAGCTTCTTGAGATCGGAATCTTTGACCTCGCAACCGGCGGGCAGCACCATGAACACGCGGTCGCCCACCTCCTTGACCGTGGCACCCAGACCGCAGGCAAAGCCGTAAGAGAAGTCCAAGACGCGCTTGGCAACTTCGGTGCGTACGCCCACAAAAATCAGTGCGACAGGCTGCTTGGTGCGAACGCGGCGCACCACGGTCTCCACGTCGTCATAGCTCTCGGGGCGCAGGACATAGGCCGGCAGCTGCGGTGTGGCGTTGATGATATTGCTCGCATAGGCCGAGGCATCGCTCGGTGCAGGCGCGGGCGCAGCGGCGGCACGGGCGCGGGTGTTCTCGGCGTAGCTCGACGGCGTGTCATAGGCACCAGGACGATAACCGCTCGCAACACTGTCCTGCGAGCGCGAAGGCGGATTATACGTCGTGGCATGGCGGGAGTCATCGCCGACCAGCTGACCGGAGCGCGTATACACGGCAACCGACTCAGCTTCACCGCGGCGCGTCTGACCAAGCAGGCCGTTGCTCGGCTCGTCTTGGGTGTAGAAGCCCTCGCCCGAAGCACCGCTGTAGCCGTTGCCCTGATAACTATCGTCATAGCCGTCATCGTAGCCGTAGTCGTCGTCCTGGCCATAACCCTGGTCGTAACCCTGCTGGCCGCCCAGGTGCATCTTATTTTTAATCTCGTCAAGGAAGCCCATGGTTGTGTCCTCTCGCGGTTTAGTGCAGGCGCCCCGATAATCAGTGCGCACTTCAGAGCCTTATTTTACTGCAAACTCCGGGCTAAATACTACCCTGCCCAGGCGAACGAGCGTAGAGCCCTCCTCAAGGGCAGACTCAAAGTCCTCGCTCATGCCGCAGGAAAGCTCAGGCAGGTTCAAATCGGGATGCGCCGCCTCCAGCTCATCCCTCAGCTCACGAAGCCCCGCAAAGGTGCGGCGTGCCACATCCTTATTCCCCCGGGGCGCCATAGTCATAAGCCCCTGCACGCAAATTCCCTCAAGTTCCGCAAGCTCACCCGCGGCGGCGCGAATCTCATCGGGCGAAAAGCCTCCCTTCGACTCCTCACCACTCACATTGACCTCGATGAGCACACGCTGGGGGCCGGCGAGCTCGCCTGCCTCAATCTTGCGGACAGCACGGCTCGAGATCGCCTGCGCCAGATGCAGCGAACCCACCGAGTGAATCAGCTCGGCTGAGCCCAGCACCGCATTGATCTTATTGGTCTGCAGGTTGCCGATCATATCGAAGCGCACCTCGGGCAGCTCCGGATGCTCCGCCAGACCCGTGAGCTTGCGAACCAGCTCCTGCGGGCGGTTCTCGGCAAAATGGCGATACCCCGCCTGGATGGCGGCAACGGTCTCATCGACACCAACGGTCTTGGACACGGCAATGAGGCGCGCGGCGTCGTGGGGACGGCCTGCGCGATCGAGCGCCGCATAAAAACGTTCCAGAATCTGCTCGCGGCGAGCGCGCATCAAGTCCAAATAGTTATCCATTGCCAATCGCCTCCGCTGACAGCCAAACAAGTAGTCCCATGCTAACGCAAGAGCGCGGCCCCGCATGTGCAAGGCCGCGCTCACTTAGGTATTTACAATCTTTCGACGAACGGGGTTACTTACTCCTCGTCGTCCTCGCCATCGTCCTCGTCCTCAAGATGATCGAGCAGGTAGCGAAGACCCTCGCTGACCTCGCTAACGGGCACCTTGGCAACGTAGCGCGCGTCGACGGCGGGCCTCATGATAACACCCTCGCCCGAAGGCACACGCATGCTCTCGAGCTCATCCTCATCAGTGCAGGCGATATCACCGGCAGTCATACGCTGTCCGGTCAACAGGAAGGTCAGACGGCAGGCGGCATCGATGGAAATCGAGGCGATGCGATCGAGATAGCGCGATACCATGATGGCGCGGCGCAGGTCGTCATAGTTGCTGTCGTCGTCCATAAAGTCGCCCGTATCCATACGGTTAAAGGTGCGGAAAAACTTCTCGTAGGCGGCGTGCACTGGCTCGTCCTCGACGGCCAAGTTGCAGATGATGGACATATCATTCGTGACGAGCGCGGAAAGCGAAGAGCCCAGCACCTGGTAGACGGCCTCAGCCTCGGCCTCGACCGTGCCGACAAGCTCCTTGGGCAGCGAGATGTCGGCCTTGATCATATGACGCGTGGCGCGGCAAATCTGGCGAACCTTATCGGTCATGCGCTGCAGGTTAAAGTCGACGTAGATGATCGTCTGCAGCAAGCGGAAGTCGGAGGCGACCGGTGACTGCGTGGCAATCAGGTTGTAGCAGACGGCCTCCAGGTTGGCGCAGCGCGCGTCAATCGAAAGCGTGCGCTTCTTGGTCTTGGTGGCGAGCTTGCGGTCGTCGGTCACATAGGCCTTAACGGCATCGTGGAGGGCCAGATCGACGGCCTCGTAGATGCTCAGCATCTCGTGGCGGGCCTCGATGAGCTGACGGGAAAACAGTTTACGCATGGTTCACTCCAATCAGTTGGGTGCGGTCATGCCGCCCGCACAGTGAATACGCACCGGACCAGATCCGATCGGCTTGGGACTAGTCGCACCGATCAGCCAAAGCGGCCGGTGATATAGTCTTCCGTCCGCGAGTCCACCGGACTGGTGAAGATCGCGTCGGTTTGACCATACTCGATGAGCGTGGCGGGCTCGCCGGCAACTTCCTGCAAGAAAAATGCGGTGTAGTCGCTAATACGAGCTGCCTGCTGCATTGAATGCGTGACGATGATGATCGTCATCTCGGGCGCCAGCTCGGCCATCAGATCCTCGACCTTAGAGACAGACGTGGGGTCGATGGCGGAGCAGGGCTCGTCCATCAGGAGGACATCGGGTTGCACCGCAAGCACGCGCGCGATGCACAGACGCTGCTGCTGACCGCCCGAGAGCGCCAAACCATCCTTGTTGAGCTGATTGGATACCTCTTTCCAGAGGTTGGCGCGCTTGAGCGATTCTTCCACGATGTCATCGAGGTCACTTTTGCTAGTCACGCCCTGCAGACGAGGGCCAAAAGCGACATTCTCGTAGATGGATTTGGGAAACGGATTGGGCTGCTGAAAGATCATGCCCACGCGGCGACGGAGATCGACCGGGTCGACGCCCTCGGCATAGATATCATTGCCGTCGAGCGTCATGGTGCCCTCGACGCGCGTACCCTCGATCAGGTCATTCATGCGGTTGATGCAGCGCAGAAACGTCGATTTGCCGCAGCCCGAAGGGCCAATGAAGGAGGTGATGGCGTTTTTGGCAATGTTGAGGTCAAGCCCCGTCAGCGCATGAAAGTCACCGTACCAAAAGTTGAAATCCTTGGCCGTAATGGCCGCTTGCTCCAACGTGGGAGCGGACTGATAAACGGACATGGGACTCCTTAACTAGCGACGCTTGCGCGACAGGAAGCGCGCAAACAGGTTGAAGGCCAAAATGATCACCATCAGCAAGAGCGCGGTGCCGTAGGCTGCGTTCATGTTGATGCCGTCGTTGGCAAGCAGGTACAGATGGACCGTCATGGGGCGGCCGGAATCGAGCGGCGAAATAGGTAGATTGATGGCCTGGCCCATGGTGTAAAGTACAACCGCGGTCTCGCCGATGGCACGGCCGATGGCAAGGACGATGCCGGTGGCGATGCGGCCAAAGGCGGAAGGAAGCACGATCTTGGAAACGACCTGCCACTTAGTGGCGCCCAAGCCATATGCGCCCCAACGGATATAGCGCGGCACGGCGCGAATAGCCTCCTCGGTGGTGCGCATGACGATAGGCAGCATCAGAAGCGCCAGCGCCAGGGCAGCCGAGACCATCGAAAGGCCCAGGCCCATGGCCTCGACAAACAAGGCGTAGCCAAAGAGACCCATAACGATGGAGGGCACCGAGGCCAAAGCATCGGCAGCATAACGGATGAGCTCGACGACCTTGCCCTGTTTGGCGTACTCGGCCAGATAGACGGCCGCTAGCACGGCGACCGGCGTACAGATGAGCATGGCGAGCGCCGTCACGTAGATGGTCGAGACAATCGTAGGCCAAATGCCGCCCTCGGCGTTGACACCCTGGGGCCAACCGAAGATAAAGTCGAGCGAAATATGCGGTAAGCCATTAACAACCACGTAGGCGATGATAGCGACCAGCACAAGCGTGGTGATGTAGGCCGCGGCGCGGAACACGCCGAGCATGATCTTGTTTGACAGGTCCTTGTTGATACGGCCCTTCTTACCGTGGGAAAGGGCACGCTTGATGCGCTCGCGCGACGAGGTCGTATCGACCGTCGTGTCAACGGAATCGGACATAGCCTACCCCCTCTTCTTCTTGGAAATCAGACGGACGATGCCCACCAGCATGGCGGAGATGATAAACAGGACCACGCCCATGCCGAACAGAGCCGAGCGGTGCAGGCCCGAGGAATAGCTCATGTCGAGCGCGATCTGGCTCGTGAGCGTCGAGATGGGGCTCGCAATGCTGTCGGGAATAACCGGAGCGTTACCCACGACCATGAGCACGGCCATGGTCTCACCGATGGCACGGCCCATACCCAGCACGATGGCATCAACGATACCCAGTTTGGCGGCAGGTAGCACGACCTTATAGATGGTCTGCCACTTAGTAGCACCCATGGCATACGATGCCTCGCGAATGCCCATGGGAATGGAATTGAGGGCATCGATGGTAAGCGTCGTGATGGTAGGGACGATCATGATGGCGAGCACGAACCACGCTGTCAGCGCACCAAAACCAAGACCACCGGTCAGTTGTGCGATAAACGGGCGGATGATGATCATGCCAAAGAAGCCGTAGATGATGGAGGGTATGCCCGCCAGCAGGTCAACGGCGGGGCTGATGAGCTTGCGCACGCGCTTGCTGGCAATCTCGACCAGGTAAACGGCCGTACCCACGCCCAGCGGCACGCCCATGGCGAGCGCACCGACGGTCACCAGACCCGAGCCGGCAAGCAGCGACAAGATGCCGTAGTGGCCCTCGGAAGGCGCCCACGTAAAGCTAAAGAAGTCCGCCAGACCGATGTCAGTAAAGACGGGCAGCGCCGAGTACGTGGTAAAGACAAAAATCAGGATGACGGTAACGACCGCCAAGAACGCGCAGGCAAAGAAGATCCACTGCAGCGCCTTCTCCTTGATATAGGTACTGCGCGATACGAGCGCCAGCTCGCGCTTCTTGGGCGTCTGAACATTCTGCTCAGTCTGGGAGTTTTCCTGTGCTTCCATGCTACTCACTCCCCTTCTCGTCGTTGGTGACGGGAATAAAGCCCGCCTCGCGAATCTGCTTGTCCATCTTTTCGGACGTCACATAGTCGATGTAATCCTGCGCCTGCTGCGAAGGCGCACCCTTCACAAAGAAGTAAAGGTCGCGCGAGATGGGATAGCCGCCACTCGCGACCGTCTTCTCGGACGCCTCAACATGATTGACCGAGACGGCCTTGACCGAGGTCTTGGCGTTGAGGCTATCGACGAAGCCCAGCGAAATGTAGCCGATGGCCCCACGCGAACGAGATACCACGTCGCGCACCTGGCCCGTACCCGAAAGAACAGCCGAGCGGCGATCGAACGGCGTGCCATCCATCACGATGGTACGGAAGGCCTCGCGCGTACCGGACGCCTCGTCTCGGTTGATGACCTGAATCCTCAGGTCCTCGCCACCGACCTCTTTCCAATTGGTAATCTTGCCGGCGTAGATATCGCGGAGCTGCTCGGTCGAGAGGTTATCGACCGGGTTATCGTCGTTCACGATGACCGCGATACCGTCGTGGGCAATTACGATGGGGGTCAGGCCCAGATCCTGTTCGTCGGCATTGAGCCCACGGGAGGAGCTGGCGATATCGGCCGTTCCGGCGCTGACGGCCTCGATGCCAGCGGAAGAACCCAAACCGGAAACGAGCACGTCGATGCCGGTCTCCTCCTTAAAGCCCTCGGCCGCAATCTCGGCGATAGGAAGGCAGGTCGTGGAGCCAGCGACGGTAATGGAAGAGGTAGAAGATCCCGAAGAACAGGCACACAGCGTAAGTGTAAGCACAGCGGCGCTCAGGACCGATACGATCTTTCTCATAGCATCACGCCGATCGCAGCATGGCGCCCACAGGTGCCGTCCTCGTTACGGTAGGAATAAAAGCGGTCGTTCTGACGCACGGTCGAAAGCTGGGTATCCACGATATCATCCGCGTCGACACCGACATCTACCAGCGCCTCGCGAATGGCAGCGGAAAGATCGAGCATGCGAGAGGTACTCGCATCGATGCAAGAGAACTCGGCGGCAAAGCGATCCATGAGTTCCTGGGATACCTCATATTCGTCACCCAAGATATGGGGGCCGATATAGGCGGAAACGTCGCCCGCATCGCAGCCGGCAGCATCGCAAAGCGCCTGGCACGCCTTGGCAGAAATACGTGCAATCGTGCCCTTCCAACCGGAGTGCACCACGGCAAATCCGCCAGGGGCCACCAGCACCACGGGAACGCAGTCGGCAAAGCAGAGCAGCACGGGCACGTTATGCGCCGTACAGACGATGGCATCGCAGCCCGCGGCAATCTGCTCGCGGACGTCCTCAAGGTCATCGGCGCCATTCGAGGTCACCGCAACGATATGGTCACCATGGACCTGATTGGGAACGAGCAGGTTGTGCTCGCACTCCGCGGCACCCATAGCCTCGAGTGCGCGGCGACGATTTTCTTGAACAGCAAAGGGATCATCGCCAACATGCGAGCCCAAGTTGAGTGAGGAGTACGCATCTTCGGAAACGCCACCGGCGCGCTCGGTGAAGGCAAAGCGAACATCGGATGTCGCGCCCTCCACCAACGTAACTCCATCATGGTCGACACGCGAAACTTTGTCCGCACGTGCTGCCATACTAAAGCCTCCTAATAACACAAGTACCGCGGCATCGCCGCTACAGCCCGCGTTTATACGGCTGTCATACTTCTCTAAAAGGATACCTGCTGCGCTGGAGGCAATCGTAAAGGGAACGTAAAGAGATTGGAGGTTCTAGTTTACAAAGTCGAAATAAAAAGGGCGCGTCCATACGGACACGCCCCTGTGCACAACAATGCAAAGAACGACTTAGAAGCTACCGCGCTTCAGGAAGTCGGGAAGCTCGAACTGATCGTTGCCGAAATTAGGAAGCTCGGTGCCACCGACGTTGCGGGTCGGAGCGGCCTGAGCCGGGCTCGTGGCAGGAGCGGTGCGCTGCGGCTCAGCGGAGGCAGCGGCCTTGCTCTGAGACTGCTGAGCAGCAAAGAGTTCGTCCTGACGGTTGACGTTGGAGTCGGAGAAGCCCGTAGCGATGACGGTGATACGCACCTGATCGCCCAGGGACTCGTCGACAACGGTACCGAAGATGATGTTGGCCTCGGGGTCGACGGCGTTGGCGACAACGTCGGCGGCGTCGCTGATCTCCTGGATGCCCAGGTCCTTGGAACCGGCGATGGAGAGCAGCACGCGCGTGGCGCCATCGATGGAACTCTCGAGCAGCGGGCTGGAGATGGCCTGCTGGGCAGCGTCGACGGCACGGGTGTCCCCAGAAGAGGTACCGATACCCATCATGGCGGTACCGGCCTGCTTCATGATGGTCTTAACATCGGCGAAGTCCAGGTTGATGATACCGGGGACGGTGATGAGGTCGGTGATGCCCTGGGTGCCCTGGGAAAGGACGCCATCGGCAATCGCGAAGGCCTCGAGCATGGTGGTCTTCTTCTCGGCGATGTCGAGCAGCTTATCGTTAGGGATGACGATCATGGTGTCGACGCAATCGGAGAGGGTCTTAATGCCCTCCTCGGCGCTCTTCTTGCGCTTGCGGCCCTCGAAGGTGAAGGGCTTGGTCACGACGGCGACGGTCAGCGCACCGACCTCGTTCATCGCGATATCGGCAACGATGGGAGCAGCGCCGGTACCGGTGCCACCGCCCTCGCCGCAGGTGATGAACACCATGTCGGCGCCAGCGAGCGCCTCGGCAATGTCGTCGCGGGACTCATCGGCAGCCTTGCGGCCAACCTCGGGGTTGGCGCCGGCGCCCAGGCCGCGGGTAAGGTCGGTGCCGATGTGCACCTTGATATCGGCATCAGAGATCGCGAGTGCCTGAGCATCGGTGTTGATGGCAACAAACTCGACGCCGCGGATGCCCTCTTCGATCATTCGATTGACCGCGTTGGTACCGCCGCCGCCGACGCCGACCACCTTAATGACGGCAAGGTAGTTGTTGATCTCTGTCTCGTGCATGTCGGTCCTCCGAACAAAGGTTATAGCCATAGCATGGGTCGACCCCTGCGCACATTAACCTTCAGGTTGAAAGTAAATGCAAAGGTAAACCGTATTATGTTTGCACATTATGAACGTATCAGTCAAATAATTGACCGTGAAAACCAAACAAACCAGATAAACGGCGTGGTATGGCCCCTCAACAAAGCATCAACCAGCGCTACGAGGTCGGAGCGTTCCTAAATGTATAGTTACCCGGAGAGCGCACATTGATATACGTTACGCCCTCTACCTGCGAAAGCAGCTTGGTGACTACGCGCTCCTTCTTGACGATATCGTTCGAATCGCCCAGCGACACCTCAATGCCGTTATTGAGGTTTGCCGAGATGGCTTCGACCGAAGGCGTGGAAATATCCTTGACTTGTCCCAAGAACTCGCTCGAAAAACCACGCACATAATCCAAGCCAGCCTTAACGGCCTTGGAGCTCACTGCCTGGCCGGAAACCGGAGCGACATCCGCCGAGACATCAGTCAACAACACCGCGCCATAGTGCTTAGCGAGCGCCAGCGCGGCATCAATGCCGGTCAGGGTATTTGAGCCCTGCCCCGTCGTGATGACGTTGCCCTGGTCATCCACTTCGACCGACGTCGACAGCGGGGCAATCCAGGTGTCATCATCCCCGATGGCCCAGGCAAGGTCATCGGAGCTGATATAGGCAATTGCGATGACCTTGCGCTCCATCGGCGTAATGATGAGCGTATGCGGGAACTGACGCTGGACATCCACGCCCGAGACCCACGGATTCTGCTTGAGGTCCTCGGTAATCTGGTCGGGATCGACGTTAAAAAGCGACGTTCCCTCGGGCAAATCGATCAGCTGGATAGCATCGTGCTTCGTCACGTGCTCGCTGCCTTGAATCTGAATATCAGTGGCGGTAAACAATCCAGAGTTAATCACCACGATGGCAACGACGACGAGCACGGCCAAGACGGCCAAAACGCCGCCCACGATTTTGCCTTTGCCTGTAACGACAGAAGCGGCGTCTGATGTTTTATTTGCCATCGCCCTAAGTGAAGACAACGGGTTGACGCCTTTTTTACCCGAAGGCTTCTTGGCGGTAGCCGGCACCGATGTCAGCGAGCGCGGTTTCGATGCGCCCAGCGTGCGACCCGGACGCGCCGCCTTAGTTCCTGCCGAGGGCTTAGGAGTTGCCATGGGACGGGCAGGCTTGGCGCCCATAACAGGCTTTGACGTCACCGAGGGACGCGAGGACTGTTTTGCGGCCGGACGATTACCGAGCTGCGAGCCGACAACCGGACGACTGGTCTGTCGAGCATGCCCGACAGACTTAGAGTGCGCGACGGTATTGCGTTGAGGTTTGGCAGGCGCGCCGGAACGCCCTCCGGCGCGGCGGAAGGTGGGTTTCGATGCTCTAGAAGCCGAGGAATTTAACTTCCGGTCTGAGCTCGATGCCATACGCCTCCCTCACCTTTCCGTGCACATGTCTGATAACCGCGGCAACGTCATCGGCCGAGGCGGTTCCGTTATTAACGATAAAATTAGCGTGGACGGGCGAAACTTCCGCGCCGCCAATCGAAAAACCCTTTAATCCACAATCCTCGATAAGCTTGCCCACGCTCGCATCGGGCGGATTGCGAAAGACCGACCCGCAGGATGCGCGGCCCATGGGCTGTGTACGCCTGCGCCTCGTCAGGTACCGCTCCATGCGCTCGCGAATGTCGGCCTTGGGCGCCGGTTTAAGCTTGAGCACACACTCGAGGATGATCTCATTGCGGGGAAGGCTACATTCGCGGTAGCCCCAAGTGATCTCGGACCCCGCATAATGCTTGATACCGGATGCCGGGTCAAACGTTACGACATCCTCGACCAGCGAGCCAATCCACTCGGTCCGTGTGCCGGCATTCATAGATATCGCACCGCCGACCGAGCCAGGGATGCCAACGGCAAACTCAAGGCCCGAGAGGCTACGCGACAGGGCATCGTTGACCAGGCGCGCAAACATCACGCCCGCACCGACCGTCAGCGTACAACCGTCATCGGCAACAACCGTGCGCTGAAACTCACGTCCGAGCGAAATGACGGCACCGCGATAACCGCCATCGGCAACCAGCAGATTGGAGCCCTTGCCGATGATGACCCACGGCACCTGCTCGCGATCGAGCACCGCCACGGCGCGGCGGAGGGCATGATAGCTATGGCACGTCACAAAGAGGTCGGCCTTGCCGCCGATACGATAGCTCGTATGACGCGCAAGGCGCTCGTCCTCGATCACATCTGTGTCGATCATGCCCGAGAGCGCCATGACGGCGTTAAACAGACCCATTAGACTTAAGCGTCTTTCTTGGCAGTCAGATACTCAATGAACTCGGGGCCGACGGTCGTAACGTCACCGGCACCCATAGTGAGCAGCAGGTCGCCCTCGCCCACCATCTGCTCGAGCTCCTGGTTGAGCTCAAGACGGCTGGAGCAATACACGACCTCCTTGTCAGGATGCTTGGCGCGCACGGTATCGGCGAGCATCTTAGAGGTGACACCCGGAATGGGCATCTCGCCAGCCGAGAACACATCAATCAGCAGCAGTTTATCGGCATTGGCAAATGCATCGGCAAAGTCGTCGCACAGGGCCTGCAGGCGCGAATAGCGGTGCGGCTGGAACACGACGTCGACGTGCTTGTAGCCCAGCGACGAAGCGGCAGCAAGCGTCGCCTTGATCTCGGTGGGATGATGACCGTAATCATCGACTACGGTAATGCCATCGATATCGCCCACATGGGTAAAGCGACGGCGGACGCCCTCAAAGCTCGAAAGCGCCTTGGCAGCGGCGTCGATGTCAAGGCCCAGGACATGGGCGACGGTGAGCACCGCCGTGGCGTTGAGCATGTTGTGGCGACCGGGATTGCTCTTGATCTCCACAGCGTGCTCAGTGCCGTCCTCAAAGCGAACGATAAAGTCACTCTGGATGCCCTTGACATCCGGGTGCATGCAGACGATGTCGTTGCTCTCGGCAAAGCCGTAGGAAAGCACGTGACGGCCCGTCGACTTGGCGAGCTCGACCAGATGCGGGTCCTCACCGCAGACGATGGCGGTGCCCTCCTCGCCCACCAGGCTCATGAATTTGGCGAAAGTTGCCTCGATCTCCTCGATACCCGAGTAGTGATCGAGGTGGTCGGCCTCGACGTTGGTCACAATGACCACGTTGGGGTTCAGGAACAGGAAGGAGCTGTCGGACTCGTCGGCCTCGGCGACAAAGTAGTCGCCCGAGCCGTTCTTGCCGTTCGTGTCATAGCCCTCGACGATGCCGCCGATCAAGAAGCTCGGATCCAGACCCATGCGGTCGAGCATGGTGGCGCACATCGAAGACGTGGTGGTCTTGCCATGCGTGCCGGCAACAGCGACGGTGGTGTAGCCGTGGCCCAAAGCAGAGAGCATCTTGGCACGGGGCCACACGGGAATACCAAGCTCGCGAGCGCGCACGAGTTCAGGGTTGGACTCCGGAATAGCGGTAGAGACAACAACCACGTCGGGCTTGACCTCGTCGATCGTGGCGGCCTCATGGCCCACATGCACCTTCACACCAGCGCGGGTAAGCTGGCGGATATAACGTGACGTCTTAAGGTCGGAGCCGGTAACGGCATAACCGCGCTCGTGCAGAACGAGGGCGATGCCGCTCATGCCGGCGCCGCCGATACCGATAAAGTGGGCGCTCTTAAACTCGGGCGCGGAGGTTGCAGTCTGGGAATCAGCCATGTGCTCGTGTACTCCTTGCGTAAACACTGCCTGTAACCCGTTAACTGTACCGCACCAACCGCATCAGCGCGAGGGCGACCGACGATATCCCGTCTAACTAACGCAAACCCTCTACCGCATCCGCCAGAAGAGCGGCGGCCCTATCCTGAGCCAGACCACGCGCCGCCTGACGCATGGCGTCGCGCGCCGCCGCGTCATCGACCAGGTGCAGCAGCTCATCGGCAAAGGCAGAACCGTCGATATCGGCATCGGCGCAGAGCACACCGGCCCCGGCGTCGACCAGATAACGGGCATTGGTGGTTTGATGGTCGGCCGTCGCATGCGGGTACGGCACGAGCACCGAGGGCACGGCGAGCGCAGCGATCTCGGCCACGCTCGATGCGCCCGAACGCGAGAGCACCAAATCGGCAGCAGCCAGCATATCGCCCATGTTGTCGATGTAAGGCTGGACACGGTAACGCTTCGCCTCCTCGGGCGTCAGCGCCAAAGCGCGCTCGGTCTCCTCAAAGCCGTCGGCACCCGTCGAATGCAACACATAGAGGTTCTTGCGCGAAAGCAGCTCGTTTTTGAGCGAGACCACGCGCTCGTTGAGGTGCTGGGCGCCAAGTGAACCGCCAAAGACGAGCAGCAGCGTAGCGTCCTCGGGAACGCCAAGTGCCTTGCGGCCGCGAGCGCGATCGCCCTCGATTACCGAGCGACGTACGGGGTTGCCGGTCATGAGCACGTGGCCAGGGTCACCTTCGCGCTCAAAGACCGACCGCGCTGCCGGCACCGAGATGCACACGCGGGCGGCGTGGGAGTTCATCATCTTGTTGGCCAGGCCCGGAACAGAGTTCTGCTCATGCAGCAGATACGGGACGCCTGCGCCCTTGCACCACCCCAGCAGTGGAACCTCGACATAGGCACCAAAACCGATGGCGGCATCGGGCTTGCCGACCTTTGAGAAATGACTGGCGAGCGCACGCTTGGCCTTGTTGACACGCCACAGCGAGGTCAGCGCCGTCCAAGGACGGGAGCGGTCGAAGCCCGTGACCGTAATGGGCACAAAATCAAACCCAGCCTCGGGGACCAGACGACCCTCGAGCTTGCGCGACTGGCCCACGAACACAACGTGGTGGCCACGGTCACGCAGCTCTTCGGCCAAGGCGAGCGCGGGGTTGATGTGTCCTGCCGTGCCGCCGGCTGCAATAGCAACGGTCATTTTATCGGTCATGGTAGTCCCTTCGTACACGCGGTCCCTGGTCGTCGGCACGCAGACGCGCCGACGGGTCCGAGTTCAAATCGATTCGATTATATCCGCCGCCCGCATTGCGAGGAGTGGGGCGCTGAGGACGACCTTGCGGCACCGTTCGCTGACGCGGGCGGGCTGCCGGCTCGGTCGCAGAGCCATCCAGGACGGTAAAACCGTTACGCGAAGATCGCTCGCCGCGCACGTGGGGCAAGCCGGCGGTACTCTCATCCATAACGGCAAAGCTCTCACGGCGGCGGTCATGCTCATCGCGGCGGGCGCTCTCGTACGAAACGCGCAGGATCAACCCGGCAAGCATGAGCGACACAATAATCGACGAACCGCCGTAGCTAATAAACGGCAACGGTTTGCCCGTCATGGGAAACACGTTGAGGATGCCCAGCGCGTTAATCAAAAACTGCACCGCGAGAATGACCGCGGAGCCAGACGCCATGAGCGCGCCCCGACGATCGGTCGCCTGCTCGGCAATGCGAAACGCCGAGTAGATCAGCATCGCAAACACCAAGAAGAACAGCACGGTTCCGACAAAACCGACTTCCTCGCCAATGATGGCCAAGATGTAGTCGTTGTGTGCCTCGGGCAGATACGAGTACTTCATGGTTGAGTTGCCAATGCCGCGGCCGAACAGACCGCCCGAGGCAAAGGCCATGATGGCAAGCGTGGCCTGATAGCCGTCACCATACTCGTCGGCCCAAGGGTTCAAGGCAACCTGAATACGCACCATACGGTACGGCTCTGCGACAAGCGCAATCACGATCACGAGAATGCCGAAGATTAGCACGCCGATGATAAATCTGGGGTCGAGACCCGCAAACAACGCCATGCACATGAGGGTCAACAGGATGATCAGGACAGTACCGAAATCGGGCTGGATAAAGATCAGAAAGAGCGAAATGCCCAGGTAGATGCCCATCTTGCGAAGGAATTCGTTGATGTTGCCACCGGGCGAAAAGAAGCGATCAAGCATGATGGCCGAATACGCAATGGCAAATGGCTTTAAAAACTCGGAAGGCTGGAACTGAATACCGGCGATGTTGAGCCAGCGCGTGGCGCCGCGGCTGCCGCTGCCCACCAAGAACACCAGAAGCAGTAGCCCTATCATGCCGATAAGGAAGATCCTGAGCACATCCTCCCCAAACCAGCTGTCCGGCAAAACGCGCACGATGGCAATCAGCGCCAGAACACCGACCACGGCAAACGCGGCCTGTCGACCCAGAAAAAACGTCGCCGAGCCATTCTCGTGCAGCGCCTCGACCGAAGACGCCGAGTACACCATCAGCAGGCCAAAGCATACCAAGGTAAACAAGCAGGCCATGAATATCAAACGGGGGCGCATGATACGGGCGGGAACGCCGGCAATATAGCGTTCGCTAAACGACTGCCCGCCGCGGCTGGAACGCGGTGTGGTGCGACGTGAGGAAGCACGGTCCGAGTCGGGCCTCCTCATACCTTGTCGGGGGCTCTCCTCTCTCACCGCAACCCCTATTCCATTTGTGATTTCGCTGTAGCGGCAAGCTGAGCCACGTAGTCCTTAAACACGCGGCCGCGCTCCTCATAGCCCGAGAACTCATCGAACGAAGAGCAGGCAGGAGAAAGTAAGATCACGTCACCACGGCTCGAAAGCGAACGGGCAACGTCCACGGCGTCGCGCAGGTCATCCGCCTGGGCGATATCCACATCGCCATCGACATCAGCCTCGTCCATAGCGGCGGTGAAGCGCTCGCGCGCATCGCCAAAGCAGACGACCGAGCGCACGTTGTCCATAACGACGCGCGCGAAGTCCGTGAGCGGCGTGCCCTTATCGTGGCCGCCGAGCAGCAAGATCACGTCGTCATCGGGAAATGCCGTCAGTGCCTTCTCGACCGCATCGGTGTTGGTCGCCTTGGAATCGTTGACGTAGCGCACGCCGTCAATCTCGCCACACGGCTCCACGCGGTGCTCGAGCGGCTGGAACGAGGCAAGACCGCGGCAGACACCATCGACATCGGCACCGACTGCCAAGGCAGCCGTGGCAGCGCACAGGGCATTGATAACATTGTGATGGCCCGAGATCTTGAGCTCGGATGTAGCGATGAGCGGGGTCTCGACACCCTTCAGACGCACGATCATCTTGCCATCGCGCACAAAGGCGGCATCCTCGCCCTCAGGCTCGTCAAAGGCAACCTTGCAGATGCGACGACCCGGCGTGTAGATGTACTCATCGAACTCGTGAATGCCGGCATCCTCAACGTCGATAACCACGAGGTCGTCGTCGACCATATTCTCGAACAACTTGATCTTGGCAAGCGCATAGTTCTTGTGGCTCTTGTGCCAGCCCAGGTGGTCGGGCGTGATGTTGAGCAGCACCGCCACGCGAGGATGAAGCTCGGCGGTCGTAGCAATCTGATAACTCGACAGCTCGGCCACAAACCACTCATTATGTGCGCGGCCGTCGATCTCGTTCACCGGCGGCTCACCGATATTGCCGACGGCCACGCTGGCTTCACCGGCGGCCTTGAGCAGATAATCAGTCAGCGACGTGGTAGTTGTCTTGCCGTTGGTGCCCGTGATGGCAATCCAATTTTGGGGAGACAAGCGATAGGCAAACTCGGGCTCGCCCATAATCTGAGCGGCATGCTCACGCCCCGCCTTAAAGAAGGACGAGAACTCCGAAATACCCGGGCATGTCACGCACACGTCATAGGCGCCCTCGACCTGTTCGGCCCCATAGACAAACGACGCACCAGCAGCCTCGAGCGCACGCGTGGCGTCATTGGGCTCAGAGGTGCCGCCGCCATACACGGTAACGGCGCTTACGCGCTCGGGATGTGCCAGCGCCCAGCGGGCGACATCGAGACCGGATTTGCCCTGACCCAAAACGAGCAGGCTAAAGACATCAGCAAGAGGCATGAAAGACCACTATCCCAACTGGAAGAACAAAGCAAGGCCAAAGGCACCAAAGGCCGCAGCGATAATCCAAAAACGGATGACGACCTTGGTCTCGGCCCAGCCCTTCTTTTCGAAATGATGATGGATGGGCGCCATAAGGAAGACGCGCTTGTGCGTAAAGTGGAAGTAGACAACCTGAATCATGACCGACAGGGTCTCAACGATAAACAGGCCGCCGATGATGAGGGAGACGACCTCGGTGTTGGTCATGATGGACGTGCAGGCAAACGCGGCGCCCAGGGCAAGCGAGCCGGTATCGCCCATAAAGATGCTCGCCGGATAGCAGTTGAACCACAGAAAGCCCAAGCAGGCACCGGCACACGCGGTGCAGAAGATGGACAGGTTCACGTCTCCGTGCAAAAACGCCATGGCAGCCATGGCGAGCATGGCGATCATGGAGGCGCCGCCAGCAAGACCGTCAAGGCCATCGGTCAGGTTCACGGCATTAGAAAGACCGGCGATCATCAGCCAGCAAAAGACAATGTAGAGCCACGGGAACGAAAGGCCGCAGATGGTGGTCGAAAGAACACCGAGGTCAATCGTCAGGCCGCCGGGAAAACGAATCTCGGGGGCGACGCCGCACCAGTTGACGGCAAGTACCGTAAAGGTGACACAGATAATGGTTAGGCCGATCATCTTGGCATGAGGCGTCAGACCGAGCGAGCGCCCGTGCGTAACGGAGGTCAGGTCGTCGATCAGGCCCAGCACGCCGGTCGCCAACGTGGCGAGCAGCACGAGCACGAGCTCGGTGGTGAGCTTGCCCATCAGCAGGCAGGTCAGCGAGATCGCGACGAGGATGACAACGCCACCCATGGTGGGCGTTCCCTGCTTAACCAAATGACGCTTGGGGCCGTCGGCACGAACCTGCTGGCCGATACCCTCGACCTTGAGCAGCTTGATCCACCACGGCATGAGCAGCAGCGCAATGGCAGCGGCGATGCCAAGCCCCAAAAAAGCCTGATACGTTGGATACGAGGGATTGCCGAACATGGGCTAGCACACACCTTCCACAAAGCGGTCGAGCTCAACAAAACGGGAACCCTTGACCAGTACAACATCATGTTTTTCAAGCGCGCCGCCCATGCGGTCGAGCACCTGCTGATAATCGGAGAACACCTGGATGCGGTCCTCGTCCATGCCCATCATGCGCGCGGCATCGGCCATAAGCTGGGCCAGCTCACCACCCACGCACGCCAGCATGTCGAGCTTCTTGGCGGCGGCATAGGCGCCCACGAGCTCATGCATGCGAGGAGCCTCATCGCCCATCTCGCCCATCTCGCCCAGGATCGCCATGCGAGACCCCGTGCACGAAAGCGAGCACAGCAGATCGAGGCCAGCAGCCATGGATTCGGCACTGGCGTTATAGGAATCGTCGATGACGCGGGCACCGCTCTTGGCGCGCTTGATCTCTTGGCGGTGACCGGTGATCGTAAGGCCCCTAAAGGCAGCATCGATCTGCTCGGGCGTCACGCCCAGGCGATAGGCAACCGCGGCGGCCTTAACGGCATTTGGGACGGACTGCACGCCGGGGATGGCAAGCATGGTATCGATTGTCTCGCCCTGACCAAAATCGAGCGTAAAGACCGGACGGCCCTCGTCATCAACTCGAACGTCGCGGGCACGGACCTCATCATCGTCCGAGACGCCGGCCAGCATCACGTCGATACCAGCAGGCTGGGCGAACGTATCGCGAATGAACGGCGTAAAGTCGTCCTCGCCGCCCAAAACCAGCAGCGGCAAGAAGTCGCCAGCGGCGCACATACCCTGGACAATCTCGGCCTTAGCGCGGGCGATGTTCTCGCGGCTACCCAAAATGCCGATATGAGAGGTACCAATCTTGCTCACGATGGCAAGGTTGGGATTGGCGGACTGGGACAGGCGCTCGATCTCGTGGAAATGGTTCATGCCCATCTCGAGCACCAGGACCTCGGTATCGGCCGGAGCGGAAAGCACCGTGAGTGGCATGCCGATCAGGTTATTGAAATTGCCCTTGGTGGCCCAGACACGATAGCGCTTGGCGAGCACAGCGGCGAGCACGTCCTTGGTCGTCGTCTTGCCGATGGAACCGGTAATACCAACGACCAGGCAGCCAAGCTCCAGACGGTACGTGTGCGCCAAACGCAGCAGAAACTCCTCGGGATCATCGGTCAGCAAGATGGCACAGCCCTTGTCCTGCGCCAGCGAGACCAGCTCGGCCTCGGGCTCACGCGTCATCACGACGGCGCCGGCACCCGACTGGACGGCACGGGAAGCAAAATCATTGCCGTCGACGTTTTCACCGGGAAAGGCGACGAAAATCGTCCCTTCCTCGACCTGGCGCGAGTCGATAACGCACCCGCGGCATACCTGATCGGCTTCTCCCGTCACGGTTCGGGCCCCTGTTGCGGCCGCGAGGTTGTTGACGGCGATCTCTATCATTGCAGCTCCCCTGTAAACCTAATAATGCTATCGGCGTATTGTATCCCAGCGCCGCGCATGCGTGGTGCAGGGCATGTGAACACCCCTCATATGGGACAACAAACCACGCCCCAAAGATTGTAACCCCCTACTTCGTGTGCGGGATACCCAGCACGTCGAGCGCGTTGGCCATAATGGACTGGAACGGCACCGCAGCGGCATCTGAGCCGCTCGGCGTTCCGTCGAGCGTGATATAGCACAGCACCTTGGGCGATTGTGCCGGTGCAAAGCCCATAAAGGACGACATGTAGTTCTCCTTGAGGTAGCCGCCGTTCTCGTCGGCTCGTTCGGCCGTACCGGTCTTACCCGCCACGTCATAGCCGTCAACCGCGCCGCCAACGCCCGTTCCCTCGGACACGACCGTCTGCATGCACGATGTCACCTGGGATGCGGCGTCCTCCGAAATCGCGCGCTCGCCTTCGCCCCAGTCCTTCTCGTCGCCTTTGCTGGACTTATAGAAGTGAGGGGTCATCATCACGCCGCCGTTGGCGATGCCGCCCACGGCACGTGCGATCTCAATCGGCGAGACGGACAGCGCCTGTCCAAAGCTCATCGAACCCAGCGTGGCGCCGTCATACTGGTCACGCTCCTTGACGATGCCCAGGCTCTCGCCCGGAAAATCGACACCGGAGCTGTGACCTATGCCCCACTTGTCCACATAGGCGGCAAAGTCATCCGCACCGATCTTGCGCCCCACCAGGACAAAGCCCACGTTGGACGAACGGCGCATCATCTCGCGCACATCCATGGTCATGGCATAGTCGCGCTTGTCGGCATCGGTGACGGTATCGTCACCCACCTTGATGCTCGCCGGCACCTCAAACGACGTACTCGATCGCACGACGCCCAAGTCGAAGCCGGCGCCCGCCACGAGCGTCTTAAAGACCGAGCCGGGCTCGTAGGCGTCGGTGACCAGGCGCAAGTTCATATCCTCGGTCTTGGCGTTTTCCAGATCGGTCTGGTCGTAGGTCGGGTACGAGCAGGCGGCGAGAATTTCACCAGTCGTGGGGTCGGTGACCAAAGCCGAGCCGTTCTTGGCCTTTGTCTTCTCGACAGCCTCCGCCAGGGCATCCTCAGCCGCTCGCTGCATATTGACGTCGAGCGTCGTCACGATGTCAACGCCGTCGACCGCAGCCACCTTTTTATAGGCACCGCCCGCGATATAGCTGCCGTCCCTCGCGCGCTCGCGCACGAGGGTACCATTCGTGCCGGTCAGAAGCTTGTTGTATTGCTTTTCGAGACCCGTCAAGCCGTCGTTGTCTACATTCACTACACCCAGCACCTGCGATGCCAGATTGCCGTATGGATATACGCGCTTCATGGCCTGCTCAAAAAGCACGCCGGGCAGGTTCTTCTTCTCCAGCGCCGCAGCATCGTCTTCGTCCACCTGGCGCTTGATATACACCCAGGTGCCATCGGACTCGACGAGCTTGCGGCAGGTCTTTTTATCGATTCCAGTTGCCTTGACCAGCGCCGACACCGTCTTGTCAACATCCTCGACAAGCTGCGGGTTCACGGCGATGTTGCGACATTCGACCGACGACGCCAGCACGTTACCGTTGCGGTCGTAGATGGTGCCGCGTTTGGCATAGAGGGTCTGTGCAAGCAGGCGGCGCGCATCGGCACGCTCGCGCAGTTTATCGGCTTCGACAATTTGATAGTCGGCAAGGCGAAAGACGCCCAAGCCCAAACCAAGCCCGATGAAGCCCATGATGGCTTTGCGGCGAGGCAGAGGCGTGCCTGTGAGCCATTCGGTCGACGAACTCTTGCGCGACCTGGTGTTATGCATTTGAGGGCCGTCCGAGCCGCGAAGTCGCGACGCCGGGTCGTTGCCACGGGACTGCCCGGCGTTGTAAGATTGCCGACCCGTTCCTTGATAACCAGAACGTCCCCGCGACGAGGGACGTCCAGAACCGCGGCCCCCATCGGAACCGCGGCGATAGTCATTTGTCATACTCAGCTACCGTCTTGCTACTGAGCGGTCGCGGTCGCGTTGGCGCCCGCGGCTGCATCCTGCGAAAAGTCAAGTGTAACGCTCTCGCTGGGCTCCACCATGCCATAAGCGCCCGCAAGGTCGCGAATGCGCGTGTCGGCGCCATAGACCGAATGCATGACCTCCAGGTCGGAGCTCTCATCGGTCGCCTTTTCGAGCGTGTTGGTAAGCTCGGCGTTGCTGTTGAGCACCTGGGCCGTAACGCCGGCGAGTGCCACGCGGGCGACGCCGATCGTCATGAAGATAGCCGCAATGATGCAAAACGTTTTAAGAACGCTCATGAAAACCGGGCTTACCGCCTGGTTTGCCTGACGGCCCGCGCCCGTGTAGACATCAAAGCGCGGCGTGCGCTGCTCACGGGGAGCAACGGGGGCCTGCGGCGTCTCACGATAGGCGGGCATGGCGTTCATATCATAGGCAAGTGCTGCGCTTGAAGTGTTGTAGCCCATGATATGCCGCCTCCCATCCCGAGTACGTTGGTAGTGTGTTTAAGCTTCGTTTATGGTGCGAGCGGGAGGTCCAATATCGCGCGGTCGCGCCTACAGACGCTGCGCCACGCGGATTTTGGCTGATCTCGCCCGAGGGTTGCGCTCAACCTCATCAGGCTGGGCAACCAAGGGTTTGCGGGTGATGACCTTGAGTATCGGCACGTTGCCGCACACGCACACCGGAATCTCCGGCGGACACGTGCACCCCTGGCTCATCTCCTTAAAGTGGTTCTTTACGATACGGTCCTCGAGCGAGTGATACGAGATGACGCAGATACGTCCGCCCGGGTTGAGCCACCTGGTGGCGGCATCAAGCCCTCGTTCGAGCACATCGAGCTCGTGATTGACCTCGATGCGAATGGCCTGGAAACTTTTCTTGGCCGGGTGTCCGCCATGCCGACGAGCGGCAGCCGGGATACCCGCCTTGATGATCTCGACAAATTGGCCGGTGGTTTCGATCGGTTCTTGCTCGCGGCGGCGCACGATCTCGCGCGCGATCTGCGAGGCAAACTTCTCTTCGCCGTAGACGCGTAGAATCCGGGCGAGGTCGTGTTCGTTATAGGTGTTGATGACCTCAGCTGCGTTTAAGGTGTTATTACCCGGATCCATCCGCATGTCCAATGGGGCGTCCTCGTTATACGAAAAGCCCCTGCCAGGGATATCGAGTTGCGGTGACGAAACGCCCAAATCGAACAGGAAGCCATCGACCCCGGGCACCTCGGCCGAGCAAAGCAGCTCGTCCAAGTCGCCGAAGTTGCCCTTCAGCAGCTGGTGCGGAACTCCGGGAACCTCGCGGTCCAGACGGGCGCCAGCGGCCTCGAGGGCCATGTCGTCCTGATCGACGCCGAGCAAAAGGCCCGTCTCCCCCACCTGCGCGGCCATCTTTACCGAATGGCCGGCACCGCCAAGGGTGCAATCGCAGACAACGGAGCCGCTCTTTAGCCGCAGCGACTCAAGCACTTCGCCGAGCATGACAGGTTCATGCCGATATTCTTGTGTCAAGATCCCACGCTCCATCCGTTACCCGTGCCTTGCCCTTACGAGAAGAAGAGGTCCAGCAGGGCCTCATCGTCATCGTCCTCATCGGCCGCGGCGCGATCCCAAACCTCAAGGTGGTCGTAGTTGCCCACAACCGTAACCTCGCGGTCGAGGTTCGCCTGCTTGCGGAGAGACTCGGAAAGACCGATACGACCGGCGCTGTCCACGTCCATCGACGTGGTGCGCTTGTTGATCGCCCTCATGAGCTTCTGGTCATTAATGTCACGCGGGTTAAAACCCTCGTGGCCCTCACGACCCGCGAAGAGTCCTTCGACCCACTTATCGAAGGCCTCGGCAGAGAACACGTACAGAGCATCGACATCCAGGGCTTTAAACACGCGAACGTGCTCTCCAAGCTCCTCGCGAAGGGGTGCAGGCAGGGATAGACGACCTTTTGCATCGAGATTGCGCTCGTATGCACCAGTCATTCCCATGTGCGCCCTCCCCTCGGTTACTCAGATGGCACGTACGCGGGGAACCACCCCGCCTGTCGACGTCATCAATAATATGGGGAACCGCCCCATTTTTCAACACCTTTCCCCATCCCTTCCCCCACCCCGCCCCACCATTCCACCCCCAATATGTTGTAAAACACCCCCGAGCATATGTTCGAAAACACAATATGTTGTGTTTACAGCAAAGGCGGGATGCCACCTGTGGCACCCCGCCTTTCAACCTCAACCTTCAAGTTGACCTTGAGGCGATTTTTGCGTCCTTTTACATGGCGTTCACATCGCCCCCAAACTCCCCCACCCAAGGCACGTGCGGCCCACCACCGCGACGACAAGTGGCGAAAAATGGGACGGGCCCCAGATTGCCCATGCGCGCGCAAAAGCACGCCGCAGCAATCTGGGGCCCGTCCCCAAATACCTATAAATATGCAGGCCAGCGATGTGTTAACGATGCGCCAGCGGATGCGCCGCCAGATAGACCTCGGTCAGTTGCGTGCGGTCGACATGCGTGTAGACCTGCGTGGTCGAAATATCGGCATGGCCCAAAATCTCCTGCAGCACACGCAGGTCGGCACCGCCCGCGAGCATGTGGGTGGCAAAGGAGTGGCGCAAGGTATGGGGATGGAGCCCCACCAGCCCCACCTGACGCCCATACCGCTCGCATATCGCATGCACGGCCTGGCGCGACAGGCGACGTCCGTTCTTATTTAAAAAGACCGCCGAGGTCTCGGTTCCGCGGGCATGGGCCGCCAAGCGAGAACGTCCCTCAGTTACATAGAGCATCAGAGCTCGCGCCGCGCTTCCCACCAGCGGGGACAGGCGTTCCTTTGAGCCCTTACCGCGAACGAGTACAAAGCCATCGTCAATATGGATATCGCCCACATCGAGCCCCACCAACTCGCTCACACGCAAACCGCATCCGTAGAGCACTTCCAAGATGGCATGGTCGCGCAAGCCCATCTCGCCCTCGGGGAAGTCTTGATCGAGCAGAGCCGAGACATCCTCCACCGATAGATACTCCGGCAAACGCTCAGCCTTTTTAGGCAGGCGCAACGCCGCCGTTGGATTTTGGGCTACAGCCCCATCGCGCACCAAAAAGGCATGCAGGCCCTTCACGGCTGCAAGCGCACGCTCCACCGAGGCATCGGAATAGCCCCCATCGCGACGGTCGGCGACAAAGCCCTCCACGACCTGACGAGTCACCTCTTCAAAAGACACAATACCCGCCCGCTCCAGATAGGCGCAGTACGTCGTCAGGTCACGACGATAGGCCGCAATCGTGTTGCGCGCCAAACCCCGCTCGACCGCGAGGTAATCGAGATACTCCCCCGCCGCCACGGCGAGCGACGAGGGAGTAGCTTCGGTATGTTCCTTATTCGCCGGCACCCTTAGTCCGTAGCGAGGTTCATGGGCGTCACCTGCAGACGGTCGACACCCTCGTGCTGGCCGATCGAAGCGCGTACGAACTCGCGGAACAGCGGCTGCGGGTTGGTCGGGCGGCTCTTGAACTCGGGATGAGCCTGGGTTGCCACATACCACGGATGCACGTCGCGCGGCAGCTCGACCATCTCGACCAGGCGCTCGTCAGGCGATAGACCCGAGATAACCAAACCGGCGTCCTCGAGCTGGTCGCGGAAGGCGTTGTTGAACTCAAAGCGGTGACGGTGACGCTCGTAGACGAGTTCCTCGCCATATGCCTCGCGAGCAAGGGTATCGGCGGCGAGCTTGCACGGATAGGCGCCCAGGCGCATGGTGCCGCCCTTCTCGGTCACGTCCTCCTGCGAGCTCATCAGATCGATGACACTATACGGGCCATCCGGATCGAACTCAGAGGAGCTGGCGCCGGCAAGGCCGACGACATTGCGCGCAAATTCGCACACGGCCACCTGCATACCCAGGCAAATGCCCAGATACGGAATCTTGTGCTCACGGGCAAACTCGGCCGCGAGGATCTTGCCCTCCAGGGCGCGCTTGCCAAAGCCGCCGGGGACCAGGATGCCCGAGGCGTCGCCCAGAACCTCGGAGACATTCTGCTCGTCGAGGCTCTCGCCGTCGACCAGCTGGACGTCCACATGGCGATCGTAGAAGACGCCCGCATGGTGCAGGGCCTCGATAACCGACAGGTACGCATCGGGCAGCTGCGTGTACTTGCCCACGACGGCGATCTTCACCTTGTCGGCGTGATGGTTGGCGTGATTCTGTTTGCGCAGGAACTCGTTCCACTCGCTCATGTCGCGCTCACGCGGGTCCAGACCCAGGCGCTCGCAAATGCGCAGGTCAAAGTCCTGCTCGGCAAGCAGCTGCGGAACATCGTAAATGCTCGCGCAGTCCTCGTTGGTAAAGACGCAATCGGTGTCGACGTCGCAGAAGCTTGCGATCTTTCCGCGGATAGCGTCATCGATATGGTGGTCGGAGCGCAGCACGATAATATCGGGCTGGATGCCAAAGCTGCGGAGCTCCTTGACGGAATGCTGTGTGGGCTTGGTCTTGACCTCGTGGGCGGCGGCGATATAGGGAACGAGCGACACGTGGATGTAGCAGACGTTCTCGGGGCCGGCCTCCTTGCGGTACTGACGGATGGCCTCGACAAACGGCTGGGACTCGATGTCGCCAATCGTGCCGCCCAGCTCGGTGATGACTACATCGGAGCCGGTCTGCTCCTCGATGCGGCGGAACTTGTCCTTAATGGCATTGGTGACGTGGGGAATCACCTGCACGGTACCGCCCAAAAAGTCGCCGCGACGCTCGCGGGCGATTAGGCTTTTGTAGATAGCACCGGTCGTAAAGTTGGAATCGCGGGTCAGGTTCTCATCAATAAAGCGCTCGTAATGACCCAGGTCCAGGTCGGACTCGTAACCATCCTCGGTAACGAAGACCTCACCATGCTGGAACGGGCTCATGGTACCGGGGTCGACGTTCAGATACGGGTCGGCCTTCTGCATCGTTACTTTGTAGCCACGCGACTTGAGCAGACGGCCCAGCGAGGCCGCGGTGATACCCTTGCCCAGGGACGAAACCACGCCACCGGTTACGAACACATGCTTGGTCATATTGAGTTACCTGCGCTTCCCGTAGAAGTTGTTTATCCACATCTTACGGGTCTTCATTGTAATACTCGCGCCGCGGACCGTTCGCAATTTTTCTCGCGTGCGATTGCATTTCTCAATCTTGAAACAAAACGCCGCCCGGTTTCCCAGGCGGCGTCGCTATGGCAAGGGTTACATGCTGCTATCGATCAGCAACCTCGTCCTCAAGCATTTCTTGAACGAGCATGCCGGTACGGACGCCCTCAAGATACCACTCGCCACGTTCGGTGAGGCAAATGCCATTTGCAAGCTGACCGCCGTCGTCGCTATAACGCGAGACGACATCAATCATGCCTTCGGAATCCAAGCGATCGATTGCGGCGCGGGCACGATACGGCGAAACCCCCACGCGCTCGGCAAGCGTTTTGCGCGAGAAACCATACGGCCCGCCATTGTCTTCGGTTTGCTGGTCGATTTCCATCAACACCAGCACCTCAACACGCTTCATATCGTTGACACTCGCACGACCCTTGCCCGCCATAGCAGCCTCCTCAAACCGAGCACGAGCATCTAACGCGCCGTGCGCGACCGACACACCTCACGATGGCAGGTAATATCCATCATGCGGCATCCCGCTAAGGATGAAACAGTTACGGTTATTGTATACCGCTCAAATTGTTTCTAGGCAGGTAAACGGCTATTTTTCGCCGAAATAGGCGCTTTATTGATCAAAAAGCCGTACCGGGCGCCAACCCGATACGGCCAAAATGCAATGCAATTACCGCGGTGCTTCAAACTTAGCGGTGGAAGAAACCGCGGCGCTCAAACTTGGGCTCGCAGCACACGTTGATACCCAGTTTGCGCAGTACCGTCTCGTCCGTCGGCGAGATAATCACGCTAAAGAAGGCATCGCAACCGCGCAGCTGTTCCAGGCCCGAAAGGACGCGAGCGGCCGTCTCACTCGTGGCCGAGGTGATCGACAGCGCCATAAGCGTCTCGTCGGTGTGGAGGCGAGGGTTTTTGCTGCCCAGGAAATGCGTCTTGAGCTTGCTGATGGGCTCGATCGCCTCATCGCTAATGACCTCGAGCTCAAGGTCGACGCCCGAGACATGCTTGAGGGCGTTCATAATGAGCGAACTTGCGGCGCCCAGGCGCGTGGAGGTCTTACCGGTCACCACGGAGCCATCGGGCATGACCATGGCACCCACGGGACCACCCGTCAGCTGCTCCCTGGTGAGGGCCGCCGAGCGCGCCGGTGAGTAGTTCTTATCGATGCCGGCTTTCTTCATAATAATCTTGAGACGGTCGACTTGCTCATCGCCCACGCCGGTACGGCGCACATTTTCGACCGCGGTAAAGTAGCGGCGGACGATCTCCATCTTGGAAGCGTCGCGGCAGGCATCGTCATCGGTGATGGCAAAGCCGACCATATTGACGCCCATGTCCGTAGGACTCTGATAGGGGCTCTTGCCCAGGATCTTTTCCATCAGAGCACGGACCACCGGGAAGGCCTCGACGTCGCGGTTGTAGTTGACCGTGGTCTTGTTGTAGGCCTCCAAGTGGAAGGAGTCGATGATATTGGCATCGTCGAGATCGGCCGTTGCTGCCTCATAGGCGATGTTGACCGGATGCGTGAGGGGCAGATTCCAGACCGGGAAAGTCTCGAACTTGGCGTAGCCGGCGGCGGTGCCGTGCTTGTGCTCGTGATAGAGCTGCGAGAGGCAAGTGGCGAGCTTGCCTGAGCCGGGGCCGGGAGCGGTGACCACGACGAGCGGACGCGTGGTCTCGACAAACTCGTTCTTGCCGTAGCCATCGTCGGACACGATCAGATCGACATCGTGCGGATACCCCTCGATGGGATAGTGCAGCTTGGCGGGAATACCGAGCGCGTTCAGGCGGTTGCGGAACACATCAGCAGCAGGCTGGCCAGCGTACTGGGTGATGACCACAGCCGCGACGGCAAAGCCGTTGCCGCGGAACAGGTCAACCAGGCGCAGCACATCCTCGTCATAGGTAATGCCCAGGTCACCACGAGCCTTGTTTTTCTCGATGTGGTTCGCGTTGATCGCGATGATAACCTCGACATCGTCGGCGATGCTCTTGAGCATGCGGAACTTGCTGTCCGGTTCAAAACCCGGTAGCACGCGGCTCGCATGATAGTCATCGAATAGCTTACCGCCAAACTCCAAATAGAGCTTGCCGCCAAACTGCGAGATGCGCTCCTTAATGTGAGCAGCCTGCAGCTCGATATACTTCGCGTTGTCGAAACCCTGGCGCATATATGGCTCCCGTCCCGTTTCCATTTAATGTTCTAGGCGATTATAACGGAGCCCGCCCTCCCCGATACCCAGACCATCAACAGGCACCAACCAAACATCCGTCAAACCTCTTGTCGGACATATTTGGTGCAAACTAACCTGACCCCATTGCACCGCCCCATAACACCAACAATGGCAGCGCCGCAGGTGGAGCAAAAGTCAGCGAAAGCCCGCCAGAGCGAGCAAGGTGACGTGAAAGAGGAGGGCATAGGCCTTTTGACCATGCCCGACGATTGAACGTCAGATTGCCGCTCTGGCGGGCTTGCAGCGTCGACCGGTTCCGCGGTTTGGAAAACCGCGGAACAAAAAAGCGCCCCCTCCCGCGCACGGAACGGAAGGGGGCTAAAGGTAGGAGTCTACCGGTGGGTTTACCCCACCGGACAGACGATGACCAGGTGATCCTCTACAGGATCGTCAAGGTTTCCGTGGGGTACCCGTTGGGTACTTAGAGCAGCACGCAGGCGACGGTCAGGATGACGGCGCAGACGACGGAGAGCGCGACGATGAGCTTAAGGGCAAACTTGAGCCAGGTCGTCCACTCGATCTTGGCCAGGGCGAGACCGCCCATGATGGCACCGGAGGTCGGGGTGAACAGGTTCACGACACCGATAGCAGCGGAGAAGATCATGACCATGACCTCGGGCGAGAAGCCGAGCTTAACAGCCAGCGGTCCCATGATGGGCATGGAGACGGTAGCCATACCAGAGGTCGAGGGGATCAGGAAGGACAGGCCGAAGTAGACCAGGAAGCTCATGGGAGCGAAGATCACGCCGGACAGGCCAGCCAGAGCATTGGCGGCAGCGTCGAGGACGTAGACGCCGAGGCCGGTGTTAGCCATGAGGACGGAGATACCACGGGCGAGGGCGATGACGAGAACAACGGACATCATGTCGGCAGCGCCGGTGATGAAGGTGTTAACGATCTGCTTCTCGGACAGGCCACCGATGATACCGATCAGGACGGCCATGAGGAAGAACCAGGTGGAAGCCTCGTCGAAGTACCACTGGCCAATGGGCAGGCCGGTGATCAGGGCAGACCAGCCCTGGACGACGGCGTTACCGTCGGCGTCGTAGACGGCACCAGCGTCGAAGAAGTTGGCGACGCCCTCGTTGAGGTCGGCCAGCGGAATGAAGCCGACGATCATGACGACGAAGGTGAAGGCGAAGGCAATCAGAACACCCTTCTGACGACCGGTGAGCTTGACCTCCTTGTGGACCTCGGAAGCAGCCTTGCCGTGAGCCTCTTCGGCGTCCTTGAGCTCCTGCATCGACAGGATGGTGGAACCCTTGTCAGCCTTGACCTTCTTGGCATAGTTCATCACGAAGAAGATGGACATAGCGGTAGTGACAATCCACAGGACGGCACCGAGGCCGATGATGATGGACTGGTTGACCTCAATGCCAACGCCGGTCAGAGCGTCGACGGCAGCGCCGACGGCGAACGGGTTAACCGTGGAGCCCAGGCAGCCGCAGCCAGCGCCGAGCAGGACGGTAGCGGCACCGACCATGGGGTCGAAGCCAGCGGCCATCATGGTAGCGGCGAGCAGGGCGTAGAAGGGAACGGTCTCCTCGCACATACCATAGGTGGTACCACCGAGGGAGAAGATGAGCATCAGCACGGGAATGAGCATAATCTCGTTGCCCTTAAGCTTCTGCACCAGAACGGCAATGCCGTTGTCCAGGGCGCCGGTCTCGGTCATCATGCCGAGGAAGCCGCCCAGGATCATAACGAAGAGGCAGACGGGCAGAGCGTCAGCGAAGCCCAGGATCGGGGCGGTGCAGAAATCGCTCAGACGGGCTGCAGTAACCGCGCCGCCGGACGTGCCGGAGACGATAACGGTAATCACTGCGACAATTGCCAGCAGAGCAAGAAGAATGGTGAACGATGAAGGCATACCGCGCTTTTTCTTAGCGGTCTCAGTCATAGTTCTCATCCCCCCCTTCATAAATCATTTACTGATCTCGCCAGAAGCGGCTCTTCCGTGCCGTGCCTGCCGCTTGATGCGAGATTATTACCAGATAAAACCGCTCGGGGTGTGCAGCAATACACCCCGAGCGAGATGCTAGATGCTCTTACTTGAGCGTGGCGTACATGACAGCCTTGATGGTGTGCATGCGGTTCTCGGCCTCGTCGAAGACCTTGGAAGCGGGGCTCTCGAAGACCTCGTCGGTGACCTCCTGCTCGGTGATGCCGAACTGCTCGCACTTCTCGGCGCCAATGGTGGTGTTGGTGTCGTGGAAGCTGGGCAGGCAGTGCAGGAAGATGGCACCCGGGTTGGCCATAGCCATGACCTCGGAGGTGACACGATACGGGGTGAGCTGAGCGATGCGCTCGGCCCAGACCTCGTCGGGCTCGCCCATGGAGACCCACACGTCGGTGTAGATAACGTCGGCACCGGTGACGCCGTCCTTGACGTCGGTGGTCAGCTTGATGGTGCAGCCGTTAGCCTCGGCGATGGGCTTGCAGGCCTCGATGACGTCGTCAGCGGGCATGCACTCCTCGGGGCCGCAGGCCACGAAGTTCATGCCGAGCTTGGAGCAGACGACCATGAGGGAGCGAGCGACATTGTTCTTGCAGTCGCCCATGAAGACGAGGGTCTTGCCCTTGATGTCGTAGTTGAAGTTCTCCTGGACGGTCAGGATGTCGGCGAGCATCTGGGTGGGGTGCCACTCGGTGGTCAGGCCGTTCCACACGGGCACGCCGGACTTAGCAGCGAGCTCCTCGACGTCGTCCTGGGCAAAGCCACGGAACTCGATGCCGTCATACATGCGGCCAAGAACGCGGGCGGTGTCCTCGATGGACTCCTTCTTGCCCATCTGCGACGAACCGGGATCGAGATAGGTCACGCCCATGCCCAGGTCCATGCCGCCGACCTCGAAGGCGCAGCGGGTACGAGTGGAGGTCTTCTGGAAGAGCAGAACGATGTTCTTGCCCTCGAGATAGCGGTGCGGAACGCCAGCGCGCTTCATGTCCTTGAAGTTCTTGGAGAGCTTGAGCAGGTACTCGATCTCCTCGGTGGTGAGGTCGAGAAGCTTGAGGAAGCTACGGCCGGAGAGGTTAACACCCATGGTTCGATTCCTTTCGAAGAAATGAATTACGTAAGTATTAGTGTTGCCTGTTTAACGGGCGAAGCCGGTGCGGTTGTAGGGGGACCGCACCGGAAACGGAAAGACTTAGAGGTCCTCGCGCCAGAAGGGCATGCTCATGCAGCGCGGGCCGCCGCGGCCGCGGGAGAGCTCGGCGGAGGGCACGACGAGAAGGTCCAGGCCCTCCTTGTACAGCACGTCGTTGGTGACGGTGTTGCGGGCGTAGACGCAGATCTTGCCGGGCTCGACGCACAGGGTGTTGGAGCCGTCGTTCCACTGCTCGCGGGAGGCCGCGATCGGGTCGCCGCCGCCGCAGGGGATCAGCTTGACCTGGTCGACGCCGGTGGCGTCCTCCAGGACGTGCTCGAGGGTGTCCTCGATCAGGCGGATGTTCACGTCGCCCGGGTTCTTGCCGGCGGTCAGCTCGTAGACGCGCAGGGTGCCCATGATGGCGGGGTGGATCGTGAACTTATCGACGTCGATCTGGGTGAAGACCGTGTCGAGGTGCATGAAGGCGCGCGAGACCGGGATGTCGAAGGCCAGGATGCGCTCGACCTTGGAGTCGGAGTTCCAGAAGATGTTCTGGGCCATGACGTCGATAGCGGCGGCCTGGGTGCGCTGGGAGATGCCGACGGCGAGGGTCTTCTCGTTGATGTTCAGCACGTCGCCGCCCTCGGTGTGGAACTGGCAGTCGCGGCGGAAGTACAGCGAGACGTCCTTGTAGTCGGGGTGGTACTTGAAGATGTACTTGCCGTACAGGGTCTCGCGGTTGCGGGTGACCGAGTACATGCGGTTGAGGTTGACGCCCTCGCCGACGACCGCGAACGGGTCGCGGGTGAAGTAGAGGTTGGGCATCGGGTCGATGATCAGGTCGGACTCGGACTCGGAGTTGACAAGGGAGTCGAGGGTCGTGGACGCCGTGAGGGGCATGTCGATCTCGGACTTGGTCATGCCGGCCATGGTCTTCTTGACGAACTCGAGGTTGTCCTCGATGGAGTCCAGCTTCTCGCGGACGATCTGCGGCATGTGCTGGCCGCGGATGCCTGCCTCGGCGATGTACTGGTCGGTGAACTCGGCGCGGGCGCCGGGGACCTGGTCGAACACCTCGGCGACGAGGTTCTCGAGATAGAGGACCTCCACGCCCTGGTCCCTCAGGATCTGGGCGAAGGTGTCGTGCTCCTGCTGCGCGACCTCCAGGAACGGGACGTCGTCGAACAGGAGTCGCTCGAGCTCGTCGGGCGGCAGGTTGAGGAGCTCGTCGCCGGGACGGTGCAGGCAGACCTTCCTGAGCTTGCCGATCTCGGAAGGCACGTGCAGACCTTTCGTCATGGCCTCCTACCTTTCTTTCGGGCCCCTGTCAGGGCCGATTCGTTAGCGCCCCTCCGTGTGAGGCGTTATTGCTGACGACATATTTATATCCAAAATCAGTCCATACTTCCACCTCGCCCCCGAACGGTTTTATATGAGGGGTGAACGGTATATCGCATGTGATTCCCCCATGATGTACTTCGGCGTTCTAAAGTAACTTTTCTAAGGTAAACGATCTTTTTTCTCAAAAATCATTCGCAATTACAACTCCAATCTTTCGATTAAGAATTGCATATCTAAAACGGTTTTATGTATATAAATGACGCTTGTTCGTGTTTCTGTCTGTATTCGATGATATTCAGCTACCTATCATTCTTATTCACACATACTCACCAGTTGAGTGAGGATATAGACCGTTTTTCACAACGCGACGGGCGTCAGCTCTATGGCTTGACAGCGTAAGAAGTAGGTAAAGATACCGTTCGCACAATACGTCCGTGCCGCAAGTCGACTAAATTGAGACAATAGTGAATAGTGTTAGGCTACCGTCCCCTGCGGGGACTGAACGGACAGATGCATATGCCGAGCAAAATCGAAAAAAAGCAAGCCGCCGCAAAGCTGCGCAAACCGCCGCGCGACTTCTCGTACACGCAGAACCGAGAGCTCAGCTGGCTGCGCTTTGACAACCGTGTGCTCGACGAGGCTTTTGATGAGTCCGTGCCGCTGTTCGAGCGCCTTAAGTTCGTCTCGATCTTCGAGTCCAACCTCGATGAGTTCCTCATGGTGCGCGTGGGTGGCCTGTCCGACCTTGCCGAGCTCAAAAAGCAGCCTGTCGACAACAAGAGCAATATGACCGCCTCCGAACAGGTCGATGCTGTCATGGCCGAAATGCCCGGGCTCCTTACCCGTTGGGAGTCCATCTTTAAGAACATCGAGGGCAAGCTCGACACCCTGGGCGTTCACCGCGCGCGTGTCGATTCGCTTACGCCCGAGGAGCGCACCTTTGTAACCCGCTACTTCCAGGCCTACGTGTCGCCGGTCATCTCACCGCTGGTGATCGACCCGCGCCACCCCTTCCCCAACCTGCGCAACGGCGCACTCTACCTGGCCTGCGGCCTGGACGGCGTCACCGACGAGGAAAGTCTGCTGGGCCTGATCGAGATTCCCGCCTCGATGAACCGCGTGGTCGAGATCCCCTCGCCCACCGGCACCTACTCCTACATTCTGCTCGAGGACGTCATCCTCGCCTGTCTGGACAGCTGCTTTGGCTCCTATAAGCCGCTCGACCGTTCGCTCATCCGCGTCACCCGCAACGCCGACATCGATCCGGACGGCGAGGGCGTCGAGGAGGAAGAGGACTACCGCCAGCATATGAAGCGCATCCTCAAGAAGCGCCTGCGCCTGCAGCCGGTAGTGCTCGCCGTCTCGGGCTCACTCGAAAAAGCAACGCTCAAGACTATCCGCAAGGCGCTCGAGCTCTCACGTCGCTCGGTCTTTACCTGCGATATCCCGCTCAACCTGGGCTATGTCTTCGGCATTGAGGGCAAGATTCCCGAGCACCTGCGCAACGAGCTGCTCTTTACGCCGTTTAAGCCGCAGCCCAACCCCACCATCGATATGACCCGCTCCATCCGCGAGCAGGTGCTGCAGCACGACAAGCTGCTCTTTTACCCTTACGAGGCCATGAACCCCTTCCTGGATCTGGTGCACGAGGCCGCCTACGACCCCGAGTGCATCTCACTGCGCATCACGCTCTACCGTGTGGCCAAGCAGAGCCGCCTGTGCGAGTCGCTGATCGATGCCGCCGAGAACGGCAAAGAGGTCACGGTGCTCATGGAGCTCCGCGCCCGCTTCGACGAGCAGAACAACATCGAGTGGGCCGAGCGTCTGGAAGAGGCAGGCTGCACCGTCATCTACGGCTCCGAAGGCTTTAAGTGCCACTCCAAGATCTGCCAGCTCACCTATCGCGAGGGCATGGCGCTTACACGCCTGACGCTGTTGGGCACCGGCAACTTTAACGAGAAGACGGCCAAGCTCTACAGCGACTTTATGCTCATGACCGCCCATCCCGGCATCGGCGAGGACGCCAACCTGTTCTTCCGCAACCTGTCGCTGGGCAACCTGCGCGGAGATTACCGCTTCCTGGGCGTGGCGCCGGTCGGCCTGAAGCCGCTCATCATGCGCGGCCTGGACCGCGAGATCCAGCGCGCCCTCGCTGGCGAGCCCGCCCGTGTGTTCTTTAAGCTCAACTCGCTCACCGACCGCGAGGTCATCGACAAGATCGCCGAGGCATCGTGCGCAGGAGTCCGCGTGGACATGATCATCCGCGGCATCTCGTGCCTCAAGCCGGGCGTTCCGGGCAAGACCGAGAACGTGTATGTCCGTTCTATCGTCGGACGCTTTTTGGAGCATGCGCGCGTTTACGCCTTTGGCGTGGACTCGGACATGATCTATCTGAGCTCGGCCGACATGATGACGCGCAACACCGAGCACCGCGTGGAGATCGCCTTCCCCGTGCTCGACCCCACCTGCCGCGCCCTGGTGCACGAGTACATGGGCATGCAGCTGCGCGACAACGTGAAGGCCCGCAGTCTCACGAGCGACGGCACCTGGGTCCCCGTCGAGCGCCACGAGGGCGAGAGGCTCTTCAACTCACAGGAAGCTCTGCTGGAGCGTGCCTATCGCAACGCCGAGGCAGCCGCGCAGCAGCGTGCGCAGGAGAAGGAGCGTGTGGCCGAAGAGGCTGTTCGGAGCGAGCTTGAGCACGAAGCAGCGGTCGAGCCTGCTGCCGAGCTGGAGGCTGTCGTCACTCCCCCGGCGGCAGAACCCGAGCCTGTCGAGGAGCCGGAGGCCGTCGTCGAGGCCGCAGCAGAACCCGTCGTTGAGACGGAGCCCGTTACCGCCGCCGCCCCCGAGCCACAGCCGGCGGCGCCCGTGGTCCAGCAGGTCCAGGCGACCGTCATTGAGCCCGAGCCTGCACCTGAGCCTCAGCCCGAGCCGCAGGTCGTCGCCAAGCCCTCGTCCGAGACGAGCACCCGTCGCGAGAAGCCCGCTGGCAAGACCAAGGCCATCGAGCGTCATCGCCCCGGTCGCGTGCGCATGGGTCTGGGCCTGATTGGCTTAGGCCTAAAGACGCTCATTACCGGCAAGACCAAATAGACGTTTGTAGAAGCGCCCCGCATTTGAGGAAAGCCTCGGATGCGGGGCGCTTTTCCCTGCTACCATGGTGCGGACAACAACGCGAATGACAGGCAGGAATATGAAGCTCACCATAGAATCGATGACGTACGGCGCCGACGGGCTGGCGCACGCCGACAACGGCAAGGCCGTTTTTGTGCAGGGCGCCGTGGCGGGCGACACCGTCGAGGCCGAGGTCGTGCAGGACGGCAAGTCGTTTATGCGCGCCCGCACCACCGAGATTCTGGAGCCGAGCCCCGACCGCATCCAGCCTCCCTGCCCCTTCGTGGGTGTTTGTGGCGGCTGCTCGTGGGGCAATCTCTCGCGCACCGCGCAGCTTACCGCCAAGGAGCAAAACCTGCGCTCCGCGCTCGAGCGCATCGGCAAGTTCAGCCCCGATCAGGTCGATGAGCTGGTGCAACCTATCCGTCATACCAAGGACGACTGGGGCTACCGCAATAAAATCGAGCTCGAGCCGACCGTTGTCAACGGTCGCGTGCGCCTCGGCATGCACGGCGTAGATCCCAGCAAGATCGTGACCGTCGATTCGTGCCCGTTGTTCGACAAACGCTTCCCCAAGGCACTCAAATCGGTCGTCGGCGCACTCAACTATTTGAGCGGCAGCCACGACTTGGGCCTTGAGCGCGTGGGCATTCGCGCCTCGCGCCGCACCAAGGCGCTCGAGGTCGCACTCTGGACGCCCACGGGTTCTTTCCCGCGCTCGCAGGTCTCGCGCGTACTGGCAGACGCCGCTCATCCCACGAGCATCGTGCGTGTGATGAGCAAGGGCGAGAAGAAGGCCCGCCGCGTCTCCAAGGTCGAGATGCTCGCCGGCGAGGGTTCGTGGACCGAGAATATCGCTGACGGCCAAATGCGCCTTTCGGCCCCGTCGTTCTTCCAGGTCAACACCAAGGGTGCCGAGATTCTGATCGAACTTGTCATGGGAGCGCTCGACCCTCAGGAAGACGAGCTGGCTGTGGACCTGTACTGCGGCGCCGGCACCTTTACCCTGCCACTCGCCCGCCGCTGCGATTTTGTCGCCGCCGTCGAGGCCTATGGCCCTGCCGTGCGCGACCTGCGCCGTAACCTGGAAATCAATAAGCTCGATAATGTCGACGTCATTGGCGGAGACGCGGTGCGCGAGTTCCCCGATCAGGATGCCGACGTTTTGGTGGTCGACCCGCCGCGCGCAGGTCTGGCACCCGAGGCCATCGACCTCATCGCCAGCACAAGCGCCCGCGATGTCGCCTACGTGAGCTGCGACCCGGCCACCCTGGCGCGCGATCTCAAACGCTTTGTCGAGGAGGGAACCTTCTCTCCCGTCAAGATCACGCCGGTCGACCTGTTCCCGCAAACCTTCCACTGCGAAACCGTCGTCCACCTCAAGCGCAACTAGCGCCCTATCATTGCCCATAAAAATCATTCGGCGATTGAGCGTGGCAAGCGGGCACCTTCGGGGTATAAGACGGCTAATTGTATGCCGCCTTACGAAAGGAATCCTCATGCCCAGCGTTGCCGTTCTCGCCGCCGATGGCTTTGAAACTATTGAATGCTTGACCATGGTCGATGTCATGCGTCGCGGCGGCGTGCGTGCCACGCTCGTCTCTATCATGCCCACGCGTGAGGTCGTCAGCTCGCTGCAGATCCCCGTGACCTGCGATGCGCTCTTTGATGAGATCAACTTTGACGAGTACGACTGCGTTGTGCTGCCCGGCGGTCTGCCCGGCGCCACCAATCTGCGCGCCGATCAGCGCGCCTGCGATGTGGTCTGCGAGTTCGCCGCAACCAAGCACGTTGCCGCCATCTGCGCCGCCCCGTTTATCTTGGGCGAGCTCGACCTGCTCGAGGGGCGCCACGCCACGTGCTTCCCCGGCTTTGAGAAGAGCTTCCCCGAGGGAGCCTATACCGGCGAGAAGGTCACGCAGGACGGCAACATCATCACCGCCAGTGGCATGGCCCAGTCGCTCCCCTTTGCGCTTGAGCTGCTTCGCACCCTCGCCGGCGATAAGGCTGTCGAGAAGGTCGCAGAGGGCATCCAGCTATGATTTTGGCTTCGCAATCGCCGCGCCGCATCGAGCTGATGCGCGAGGCGGGCTATGACATCCGCATCATCCCTGCCGATATCGATGAAACGCCGTTTGACGACGAGGCGCCGCTCACGCTTGTCGAGCGATTGGCACGGGCCAAAGCCGCTGCTGTCGCTGCCGAGCATGCCGAGCCCACCGAGCTGACCGTCGCGGCCGACACGATCGTCACCTTCGATGGCAAGATTTTAGGCAAACCGGCAAACGAGGACGAGGCCTGCACTATGCTCCGTGAGCTTTCGGGCCGCACGCACCAGGTCGCGACCGGCGTCTGCATCGTTAAGGCCGGCGGCACTGCCGCCCCGCATGCCGCCGAGAGCCTATCCTTTGTCGATGTGACCGACGTGACGTTCTATGAGCTCACTGACGAGCAGATCGAACACTACGTCGCCTCGGGCGAGCCCATGGATAAGGCCGGCGCCTACGGTATTCAGGGTGTCGGCGGACGCATGCTCGTGCACGATATTTCGGGCGACTTCTACAACGTGGTGGGCCTGCCCATCGCACGCGTCGCACGCGCGATTCAAAAACTCTCGTAATTGCATCTGGCGCTGGGTATCCCCCAGCGCCTACAATTTTGCCGTACCGTACGGATCCCGACCGGGCATAAGGCCCGGCGGAAAACCGATAGGAGAAAACATGGACACACTGCTTGAAGCCATTGACGTTTGCGATGTCGATGGCTTTTGCTTTGGCAACTATACGGACGAGGAGGCCGGTACCGGTTGCACCGTAATCGTGGCCGCCGAAGGCGCCACCGGCGGCGTTGACGTTCGTGGCGGTGCCCCAGCATCACGCGAGACCGACCTGCTGCGCCCCGAGAACACCGTCGACAAGGTCCACGCCGTCTGCCTCTCGGGTGGATCGGCCTTTGGCCTTGAGGCCGCAAGCGGCGTCGCCCGCGAGCTCGAGAGCCGCGGCATCGGCCTGCCCGTCGGCCCCACGCAGGTACCCATCGTATGCTCCAGCTGCATCTTCGACCTCGCCTATGGCGATTCCACCGTGCGCCCCGACATCGATGCCGGCATCGCCGCCGTGCGCGAGGCGCTCGATAACACCCCCACCACGCTTGAGCAGGGCAATGTAGGCGCCGGCACCGGCGCCACCGTGGGCAAGCTCATGGGTCCTGCCACTTGCATGAAGGCCGGCCTCGGTGCCGCCGCCGTGGCGCTGGGCCCTGTTAAGGTAGGCGCCGTGGTCTCAGTCAACGCCTGCGGCAATGTCGTCGACCCTACCACCGGCGAGTGGGTCGCCGGCATGCGCGCCGCGGCCGATAGCGACCAGATCGTCGACATGGAACTCGCCGCCTTTGCCGCCGCCGGCTCCATGCAGATGCCACTCGACCGCACCAACACCACCATCAGCTGCATCGTCACCAACGTCGAGCTCACCAAAGCTCAGGCCACCAAGGTGTCCCAGATGGCTGCAGACGCCTATGCCCACGCCATTCGTCCTACGCACACCACCAACGACGGTGACACCATCTACACCCTCGCCAGCGGCAAGCTGGGCGCCCAGGCAAGCGCCGCCGTGCCTCTGGACCTGCTGGGCATGCTCGCTGTAAGGGCACTGGAAACCGCCATCGTGAACGGAGCCAAAACCGCCAAAACCTCCCACGGCATCCCCGGCGCCGCCAAGTAAACTAGCTCGTCCGGTTGCCCGGTGGGGCTTGGTTATGTTTGCTGCTCTACAGTCCTGGCTCGCACGAAGAGCACATTAAGTGCTCTTCGGCTCGTGCGGAACTCGCGACAAACACAACCAAGCCCCACCGGGCAACCTACCAACCAGCTTCTTTTCAGCCCAGGCCCCTGTGTACCGCGCGTCAAAGATTTTCAAATTCTGTAGCCTGACATTAAGCTGGACATAGCAGAGGACCCCTGGTCCTTAACTTGATACAAGTTCCGCACGCAAAGGAGGCGCCAGTGGCGCCTCCGTCTTGCGCAGGACTGTTCGAAGTAGCAAGTTAAGGACCAGGGGTCCCCGTTACCCGAGCGTTTCTGTGCTAGTTGAATTTGAAGATCTTTGAGGCAAGACGGTATAGGCCGAGTGTGGTTTTGTCTCCGGCCCGTCCGCGCAGATTGGTAAAGAAGCCCACCACGCCGTAGCGAGCGCGACGATACATGCGCTCGTCATAGGCCTTCAGATCACTCCACAGCGTCTTCAGGCGCTCATCGGCGCATTCTTCCTCGGAAAGCTTGGTGAGCACCGAGCAGATTGCCATCATCATGGTGAAATAGCCCATCATGTAGGAGCGCAGGCGCGAAGACTCGACATCCTGGTACAGGTGAAACGACTCCATCATGATGCGCGTAACGCGGAACTGCTGGTCCAGACGCTTGACCATCGTAGCCTCGTTGACGCTCTGGCCCTCGCGGCCAATGAAGTAGCGGTAGAGCTCGATGTCGGCATAGTACATGGTCTTGCAGCGCGGCAGGGGCACGTAGGCGTAGATGTTATCCACGTAGAAGGTGTGCGGCGGCATAGGCAGGTTGGACTCGCGCAGCACGTCCGTGCGATAGCACAGGCTGTGCATAAGCAGATTCTGGTCCAGACGGAAGTGCCCGATCTGATCCCAGGTGAATATCTTTTTGCGCGGCAGGGCAAACTTGTAGCCAATAGCGGTATGCGTGCCCTCGTAGACCTTCTCGTACACGTAGCTGGAGATAAACAGGTCGACGCGTTGGTCGCGCTCCTCAAAGCCACGCAGGATCGACAGCATGGTCGAAAGGGCCGCGCCGTCGAGCCAGTCATCCGAATCGACGACCTTGTAGTACGTACCCTGTGCCTCGCGCAGGCCCGAAAGAACGGCGATACCGTGGCCGCCGTTCTCCTGGTGCACCGCGCGGATGATACCGGGATAACGGGCCTCCCACTCGTCGGCCTTGGCGGCCGTCTCGTCCTTGGAGCCATCGTCCACCACGATAATCTCGATATCGGTGGCGTAATTGCTCCCCTCCAGAATGGAGGTGATGCAATGGTCCATGTCCTTGGCGGCGTTATACGAAGGAATACCGAATGTTATGACTTTATGCATGGCAGGCGATAATCTCATCCGAAAGATCGAGGGCGGAATTGGTCACGGCGTCCATGTCGTAGTAGCGATACTCAGCGAGACGACCCACCGGATGGAAGTTCGTCAGGTTCTGGACGCGCTCAAGATAGCGCTCGTAGAGTTCACGGTTCTCCGGCTCAAGAATGGCGTAGTACGGCGTCTCGCCCGAACCAGGCGTATAGGCCTTGGAGTACTCCTTCATGATGGTGGTCTTGCCGGGCAAGACCTGACCGGTCATGTTCTTGAACTCGGTAATGCGCGTGTAGTCCTCGCTGGTGGTGTAGTTGACGGTGCCAACGGGCTGGAACTGATCCATATCGAGCGTCTCGAACTTCATGTCGAGCGTACGGTACGGCAGGGCACCCAGGTCGAGGTTGAACAGCTCATCGAGCGGACCAGTGTAGACGATCTCGCCGCCATAGACCTTGCCGTCAATCTTGACGGTCGTCTCGTCGATCTCAAAGAGGTCGCGAGCATCCACATCGCAGAATACGTCGATCAGATCGTGATCGAGCATATGCTCGAACAGCGCGGTATAGCCTTCCTGCGGCATGCCCTGGAAGGGAGCTTGCGGGAAGTAACGGTCGTCATCGCCCACAAAGACGGGAACGCGGCCAGTGATCGAGGGATCGATCTGGTCGGGCGTCTGACCCCACTGCTTCATGGTGTAATGCAAAAAGACGTTCTCGTAGACATAGTCGGCAACCTCGGCGAGATCCGGGTCGTTCTTCTTGCGCAGCTCCATAATGGGAACCTTGACATCCTTGCCAAAGGTCTCCACGAGCTTTTGATACAGCTCCTCGCCGCGCTCATCGCCAAAAGCAAGTTTGAGGCTCGCGTGGTTGAAGGGCACGGGCATAAGGGTACCGTTGATGTTGGCGAGCACCTTGTGCTGATAATCCGTCCACTTGGTAAAGCGCGACAGGAAATTGTGCACGCGCTCGTTAAAGGTGTGATAGATATGCGGACCGTACTCGTGGATCAGGATTCCGGCCTCGTCAGTGCAGTCATAGGCATTGCCCGCAATGTGGCTACGGCGCTCCAAAACGGCAACACGATAGCCGATGGTCTCGGCAAGACGGCGGGCGCAAACGGCACCGGCATATCCAGCACCGACGACAATCATGTCGTACGCGCCGGCGTTAAAGCCTTCAGGCAGGCCTGAGGTAATCTGCATCGATACTCCTTGTCAAAAGCCACGGGCTCGTTAGCTGGGCTTTTCTCGAACATTCTTCGAGACACATTTATCAGAGCGATTATAGCGCTAATGCGTCCTATAATGAGCTTGCCACACAAGGAAAGCTCAAGCACCGCGGCGTACATAATTGAAAGGTAAACCCGCTAGTAGCGGGTTTATTCGTGTGCAGTCAGGCGCCTGGAGCTTAGCGAAACGCTTGTAAGGAGTAACATGAGCGATTTCCTTAACCGTATGAAGTCTGCCGCCAAGGCCGACCTTAAGACGATCGTCCTGCCCGAGGGCGAGGATCCGCGCACCATCGTCGCAGCTACCAAGATCATCGAGGAGGGCCTGGCAAAGATCGTCATCCTGGGCAACCCCGACGAGATCAACGTTCCCGGCGCTACCGTCATCGACCCGCGCAATGCCGAGAAGCACGAGGAGTACGCGCAGAAGTTTGCCGAGCTCCGCGCCAAGAAGGGCGTCACCATCGAGCAGGCTCGCGCCCAGATGATGGATGCTACCTACTTTGGCACCATGATGGTCAAGATGGGCGACGCCGACGGCCTGGTCTCCGGCGCCTGCCACTCCACCGCCGACACGCTGCGCCCCGCACTGCAGATCCTCAAGACCGCCCCGGGCACCAAGCTGGTGTCGGCCTTCTTCGTGATGTGCACCGACACTCCGCAGTTCGGCACCGACGGCACGCTGATCTTCGCCGACTGCGGCCTCAACATCAACCCGTCCTCCGACGAGCTCTCCGAGATCGCCATCGCCTCCGCTCATTCCTGGTCCACCTTCATGGGCAACGTTGAGCCGCACGTGGCCATGCTCTCCTACTCCACCATGGGCTCCGCCGGCGGCGAGGTCGCCAAGAAGGTCCAGGAGGCCGTGAAGTTCTGCAAGGAGAAGGCTCCCGAGCTCGCCATCGACGGCGACCTGCAGCTCGATGCCGCTATCGTCCCCACCGTCGCCCAGCTCAAGGCTCCCGGCTCCTCCGTTGCCGGCAAGGCCAACGTGCTCGTGTTCCCCGACCTCGAGGCCGGCAACATCGGCTACAAGCTGGTCCAGCGCTTCGCCGGTGCTGACGCCTACGGCCCCATCCTGCAGGGCATCGCCAAACCGGTCAACGACCTTTCGCGCGGCTGCTCTGCCGACGACATCGTGGGTGTCGTGGCCATCACCGCCGTCCAGGCTCAGATGGCTGAGTAGCAGACATATCCCCTCGGGACCCTACAGGGTAAAGCTCTGAAAACGTCCTCGGACATGCATGAAACCCCCGCTACGCACTTCGTGCGGCGGGGGTTTCATGCGTCCTGCGGAATATTTTCAGAGCTTTACCCTGTAGGGTCCCTGCCGCCACGTAGCAATCAGGGAATCCGGGGTGGACGGCGGCTTGGCTACGAGCTGGAGCTGAAAATCTGAATGGATGGGTGCCGTTGCTGGGAGCGCAGGCGTTGCTGATGATGATCACTTTGGAGATTGAAAGGCCGGTGGGCTTCGGCGGTTGTTGTGCCGGAAACTACATCCCAGTTTGGAGGCGGATTGTGGGATGTGGCTTCCGCTTGGGGCCTGTTTGGGAAACTTTGGGACGGAATTTTGCTTTATTGTGGGTCGCACTTTCCGCAACGTGCCTCAACCGGAAAGCGTGTCCCAGTATTTGCGCTCGAAATGGGATGGGGTTTCCGCCGTCCACCTGCTAGTAAAAAGGCCTCCGGAGCTGTTGCTCTGGAGGCCTTTCGTTTACTTGCAAATGCGCGCGTTAGTTGTTCTTGGTCAGGCGCTCGACGTCGTGGGCGATCATGTATTCCTCGTCGGTGGGGATGACCATAACCGTGACGGCGGAACCGGCGGCACTGATGACCTGCGGGCCGTTGCCCACGGCCTCGCGGTTCTTGTTGTTGTCAATGCGCACGCCCAGCCACTCAAAGCAGTCGCAGAAGGCCTTGCGGATCGACCAGTCGTTCTCGCCGATACCGGCGGTAAAGGTGATGGTGTCCACGCCCGCCATGGAAGCGATCATGGAACCGGCCTGCTGCATGGCCTTGTAGGCGAACATATCGAAGGCGAGCAGGCAGCGCTCGTCGCCCTCGGAGGCGCGCGTACGGATGTCGCGGGCGTCGTTGGAGATACCCGAGATGGCAAGCAGACCAGACTGCTTGTTCATCATGTCATCGACTTCCTGATAGCTGTAGCCGCCCTCGCGCTGCAGGTAGCACACGGTAGCCGGGTCGATGGAGCCGCAACGGGTACCCATCATCAGGCCGTCGAGCGGCGTGAGGCCCATCGTGGTATCGCGGCACACGCCGTCCTCAATGGCGGCAAGCGAAGCGCCGTTGCCCAGATGGCACGAAAGCAGACGGTGGCAGCGCGAGCCCAGGATCTCCTTGGCCATCATCCACTCATAGCGGTGGCTCGTTCCGTGGGCACCGTACTTGCGCACGTGGTACTTATCGCACACGTCCTTGGGCAGCGCGTAGGTGTAGGCAACCTCGGGCATGGTCATGTGGAACGAGGTATCGAAGACGGCGACGTTGGGCAGCTCCGGATACTTCTCACGGCAATACTCAATCGCCGCGGCCTCGCCGTAGTTGTGCAGTGGAGCGAGCGGGGCCACCTCAAGAATCTTGGCCATAACCTCGTCGTCGACAACTGCGGAATCATCGAAGTGCCAGCCGCCCTGAACGATACGATGCCCAATGCCATCGATCGTAAAGTCGGTCTTCTCGAGCTCCACGAGCACACGTGCGATAGCCGAACGGTGATCCGGGAAGGGGACCTCCTCGGTCTGCTTGGCGCCACCGTTCTCGGAGTGGCCAAAGATGCCCATGTCCGAACCGATGCGTTCGCAGTTGCCCTTGGCGAAAACCTCGCGGGTATCGGTATCCAAAAGCTGATATTTAAGGCTTGAGCTGCCGGCGTTGACAACAAGTACGTTCATGAGACTCCTTTGCAGTGCAATACGGTCGACGCAGACCCCTTAAGGCGGCCGCATTTTAATAAGAAGTTATCACAACTTGATAAATAGCTATCAGGCATATCGCCCAACGAGCACAAAAGAGGGGCCGAACGGCGCTCGGTCGTCCAGCCCCTCCCCTCTTGCAATTACTTGCCGTTGACGATGCGCTCGACGTCGGAAGCGATCATGAACTCCTCGTCCGTGGGGATGACGAAAATCTTGACCTTGGAATCCTTGGCAGATAGGCACCAAGCGCCGTCACCACGCAGGGCGTTGCGGGCATGATCCATCTTGACGCCCATAAAGGCCAGACGGTCGGCAACGCCGGCGCGAACAGCCGGAGCGTGCTCGCCGATACCGGCAGTAAAGACCAGGGTGTCCATACCGCACATAGAAGTAGCCATCTCGGCAGCCTTGGCGGCAATCTTGTAGACAAACATGTCGAAGGCGAGCTGAGCATCGGGGTCACCAGCGGCGGCGAGCTCCTCGACGTTGCGGCAGTCGTTGGTCTTGCCGCCGGTCACAGCCAAAAGGCCGGACTTCTTGTTCATCATCTCGTCGACCTCGTCGAAGGTGTAGCCGCCCTCGCGCTGCAGGTAGCACACGGTAGCCGGGTCGATGGAGCCGCAGCGGGTGCCCATCATGACGCCGTCGAGCGGGGTGAGGCCCATGGTGGTGTCCATGCACTTGCCGTCCTCGATGGCGCACAGGGAAGCGCCGGAGCCGATATGGCACACGACGACCTTGCGAGCCTCGCCGTTGGTCATCTCGGCGACCTTCTTGGAGATGTAACGGTAGCTGGTGCCGTGGGCGCCGTACTTACGGATGTGCAGCTTGTCGCAAACATCCTTGGGCAGGGCGTAAGTCTTGGCGACCTCGGGCATGTTGAAGTGGAAAGCGGTGTCGTAGACCGTGACGTTGGGCAGGTCGGGATACTGCTCGAGGCAGTACTCGATAACGTTGGCCTCGGGGTTGTTGTGCAGCGGCGCCAGCGGGGCGACCTCGCGGATCTTGGCGAGGACGTCCTCGTCGACGAGGGAGGAATCGCCGAAGTACCAGCCGCCCTGAACGATACGGTGACCAATGCCCTCGATCTTGACGCCGTTGGCCTCGAGGTCCTTCAGAACGACCTCGATGGCGACCTTGTGGTCGGGGAACTCGATGTTCTCGGTCACCTTCTTGGAACCGTTGGCAGCGTGGGTGAAGGTACCGCCGGTAAAGCAGACGCGCTCGCAGGAGCCCTTTGCGGACACCTTGTGGGACTTGGTATCGATGACCTGATACTTAAGGGTCGAAGATCCTGCGTTGACGACCAGAACGTTCATGTGTCTCCCTACTAACAGGCGGTGTGGCGCCGCCAGGTTACATACGCTTCAATAATAAACCCAAACGCCCTCGCGCTCGGGTTTATTGCGTTGATATATAAGTTATCGGTGCCTAAATACGCATGGCCTTTGACTTGTAAGACGAAATAGCGCGGGGATATACACCAAAGAAGAAATCCCGAGCGCGACAAGCAATATGACTCGAATGTCCGCGATGCTGCTCAACGCAGCATTGAACAGATAGAAAAGGATGGCACCCACCGCCACCATCTGGCTTTGAACCGAAATCAGTGAACAGCGCATCGAAGAATCGGCAGCATTTTGAAAAATTGAGTATTTAATTGGAGCAAATAACGAGTAGGCGACCGTCTGCAACACATAGAACACGGGCAGCAAATAGACCGGAGTAAAGGGAATCAAAAATAGAGCAGTCAGGGAAAGGCGCACGATGCCGCAAATACGCGCAAAACGGCCCTTGTCGACATGAGCAATCACACTGGGCACAATAAGCCCCATGGAGGCCGAGGCAAGGAGCTGGACCGCAATGATCACACCCGAAGCGACGGCATTCATTCCGCGACCCGCAAGCAACAGTGAGAAAAAGTCTTCCAGGGCGACAAAAGCAAAAGCCTGAGAACAGTCCATGATGAACGCTGAACGAAGAATGCCATTACACGCAATAGCAGCACCGATCATCTTCGGGCTAATTCCACGCTCAGGTGTCCCCGCAGTGCTCCCTCTTTGCATCTCAGGAATGCAGACAACGACAACCAACGTCAACACCATTGCGATGGTATCTGCCGAAAGACCAATGAGATATGCACCGACAGACGAAATGAAACCGCCCACGCAAGCGGAGATGGCATAAGAGGCATAGAAAACAAATCGCTCAACGACATTAAGTCTTACGAGCTGGTCCTGAGAGACGCTGTCAATGTAAATCGCTTCGATGGATCCGCTCACACATGCAACGGCAAAACCTTTAAGAGCAAACGCACCGATTAAAAGCAGAGGAGAACGGACGAGAAGCAGGGCGGCGTAGTATCCAAGCATTCCCACGACGCCAACGAGGCCGCTTGTCTTTCGTCCAAACCTATCAGCAATATAGCCAGTGGGAACTTCAAGGATGAACTTGCTCACTTGATATGCAATCATCATGCTAGAAATCGCCACCATCGAGAATCCGACGAATTCAAGGTAAACCGTCAGAAAATACAAGATGGTGCTGAAGTTCGACAGAAAAACGAACGTCATATAAAGCAAAACCGTACGGTTTTTCATACTCCGCCCTCCAAGAGTCAGCAATCTAAAATCGGAATCTTGGAAAAGCATGAGGGCAGAGCCGTCAGTCATGTGTTACAAGGCGTCAACATTCACTTGACGCCACGAGGCCAAATGGCCTCACGAAGCAAGGTGACGCAATAGGTGAAGAAATACCGTCTGGTGTCGATCGGTCCAGGCATTTTGTCGATAGCAAAAGTAGATGGGCAAGGCTACGTCATGCGAGCCTTCAATGGAACACTCGCTCACTTCCAGTCCATCTGATGCGAGAGAAGAGCCAGAAAAGCTCAATATCAATCCCCCGGCTTGAAGAAACTCAGTCTGCGCCCTGTTTCCGTATTCGACATCGCGAAAGCGGAAATTAACCAGCTGGGCTTCGGGGCATTGATTGATTGCATTGAGACAGGGTGACAAATTAATGGGAACAGCGAGCCTGCCGCCCAGTAACTCACGAATGGTCATAGCGTCAACAGATTGATGACCAGCTGGGCATGAAAGAACCTTGAGCTCCTTTTCACCCAAGTATTTCGAAGAAAGGACACTATCCCTTGGTTCCTCAAATGAGATGGCCGCATCCGAAATGCCAAGCACAAGTGATTCAAAGCATGTGGCCGTTGGCTGATGCCAAACATCAAGGTGAATCTGAGGGTGCGAGCTTTCAAACGAGTCGTACCAGTTTTCGGAAAAAAGACGCCCACGCCCGTGAAGACAGGGGGCGTAAAGACGGAAATGGCCGTCGGGCGAAACGCCGCCGTTCCCCGATTGAGCGTACTTTTTGAGATCGTCGACTTGCGCCAGGATCACGCGTGCACGATGCGCAAATTCTCTGCCCGCCGGAGACAAAACAGCCTCCCCCGCCGATCGGTCGAGCAAAACAATCTGATACTCAGATTCCAACTTTTTTATTGCCGACGAAACGGCCTGCGGACTCACGTGAACGGCGCGAGCCGCTTTGCGCACGCCGCCATAGTTCGCTACCGCTTGAAAGTATTCGAGTTGAGAAAGCTGCATAGATTACTCCAAAGGCAGCCAAGTCGACGGGCCGTGCGTCCTCAGATGAGGTTCTCGCCCAGGTTCTTGCCGCCGAGAACGTGCATGTGGAAGTGCATGACGGTCTGGCCGGCGTTGACGCCCTTGTTGGAGATGACGCGGAAACCGTCCTCCAAGCCCTTGGCCTTAGCGACCTCCTGGATGGCGTGAGCCATGGCGCCCATGGTCTCGGCCGGCACGTTATCGGCGATATCGCTGTAGTGCTTCTTGGGGATCACGAGCGTGTGGACCGGCGCCTGGGGGTTGAGGTCGTCGAAGGCGATGACCTGGTCGTCCTCATAGACAACGGTCGAGGGGATCTCGTGGTTGGCAATTTTGCAGAAGATGCAATCGCACATGGTTGGTTCCTTTCTCACAGACCAAGGTAATTATATTTGGTCGGGATGGTTAGAACGAGAGGTTGTCGTCCGTGTTGGCGGCTTCGCCGTCGGCAAGCACGTCGTTGCCGTCGACGTCCTTAAGGAGTACCGAGACCTTCTGCTCGGCATCGGAGAGACGGGTGCGCAGGCTCTTGAGGAGCTCGACGCCGCGGGTATAGCTCTCGAGCGACTCCTCGAGCTCCATATCACCCGACTCCAAGCTGCGGATGATGAGCTCCAGCTCCTGCGAGGCCTGCTTGTACGTAAGCTGCTCGACCGGGGTCTTCTCTGCCATATCTGTTTCCTTTCCTAAAGGTTTATCGCTATGAAACGCGGCCTACTCGACCGTATTGACCGTTGCTGCCACGTTGCCGTCTGCCATGCGCACACGAATGGCATCGCCGGGCTTAAAGGTCTTGGCGCTCGTAGCCACACCGTCATCGCTGTACGCGATGGAGTAACCGCGGGCAAGCACCTTGAGCGGCGACAGGGCATCGAGCGACGCGGCGGCTCGGCCAAGGTCGGACGCGGGTTTGCTGAGCATCGTGCGCCCCTGATGCTCCAGACGGGAGCTCGCAAGCGTGAGCGCATGGCGCTTGCCATCGAGCCCCGAGGTGCTTGCGATCAAGCGCTCGGGCAGACGCTCGAAGTTGGAGCGGAAGGCCCCAGCCGAACGCGTTATGGCGCCGGACAGACGATCGGCCGTCAAGGCAAGCTCAGACTCGCGACGCTCGACCATAAACGTTGGATCTTTGAGGCACGGGCGGCACGCGGCGGCATCGAGCGCATCGCCCAGACGAGCCGTATAGGTGTCCCAAGCACGACGACCGCGCTGGTCGAGCATTTCCAGATCAACCTGATCCGACCCGATCATCGAAGCCATCGCGGCGCCCAGACGCTGATGGCGCGTCTCGAGCACGTCGGCCAACTCCGTCATAGCCGGTGCCACCGATTCCGCCGCTGCCGTTGGCGTGGAGGCGCGACGGTCGCTCACCATGTCGCAGATCGAGGTATCGGGCTCATGCCCAATGCCCGTCACCACAGGCACGGGACAGGCTGCCACCGCACGGGCAAGCTCCTCGTCGTTAAAGGTCATGAGGTCCTCGAAGGAACCGCCGCCACGCACGAGCAAAATGCAATCGGGCGCCGGCGTAATGGCAGCGGCGCGGCGCAAGCCTTCAATAAGCTCTGTCGGCGCACCCTCGCCCTGGACCTTTGCGCCCACGCAGACAAGCTCGACGAGCGGGTTGCGACGGCGCAATGTGCGCTTAACGTCGTCGATTACGGCACCCGAAAGCGAGGTGACGACCGCCACACGCGAGCAAAACACCGGAATGCGGCGCTTGCATGCTTCGTCCATCAGGCCCTCGCGACGCAGCTTTTCGGCCAACTGAGCCACCTGCTGACGCAGCAAGCCCTCCCCCGCCAGCGAGAACGAGCGGGCGACGAAGCTCATGCGGCCCGTGGCCTTATAGAGATTGAAGCTGCCCTTAAAGCTTACCTGCATGCCGTCGCGCAGATCGAAGGTACGCTTGAGATAGGCGCCCTTCCAGATGATGCAGTCGACGGCGGCCGAGTCGTCTTTAATCTGGAAGTAGCAGTGGCCGCTTCGGGCGTTGGGACCACGGAAACCCGTGACCTCGCCCAGGACACTCAGCTGCGGAATGGCATCGAGCGCACCGGCGGCGATCTCCACCGCCTGGCTCACGCTGAGCTCCTTGCGCTCCTGCTCATCCGAACCGTCAAACTCGGCGGAAACGGCATTGCCGGTTAGATTCCAGCCTGCCACGCAGCCTCCTTTCGTCATCGTGCACAAGGGCTTCGGCCCTGCGCAAATTCAAGTCCAACACATAGTACAGCGCCGCGGGGACACGAATCCCCGCGGCGCCCAGCGACCCAATTTGTTATCGGTTGGAGTTTCTGTTGTAGCGAGCCATAAGATAGAGCAGCTGAATAATCGAGGTGAGAGCTGCAGCAACATAGGTAAGTGCGGCTGCCGTCAGCACCTTCTTGGCGCCGTTGACCTGCTTGGAACTCATACCCGACTGCTCGATGTACGCCACAGCACGTCGGCTGGCGTCAATCTCAACAGGCAACGTAACGAGTTGGAACAGCACGCTAAACGAGAAGAAAATCAACGCGAGGGTCGTAAGCCCCGCGATGTTCATAAACAGGCCCATGAGTAGCACGATGGTCCAGGTGTTCTGGGTAAAGTTAACGACCGGGACCAGGGCGGTGCGCACCTTCATCATAGCGTAGCCGCTTTGACGCTGGGCGGCATGGCCCGCCTCATGGCAGGCCACGGCAACGCTTGCGACCGATCCGCCCGAACGGTTGGCATCAGAGAGGTACAGGTTGTTGTCCTGCGGGTTGTAATGGTCGGTGAGCTCGCCAGCGACACCCTTGATACCCACGGCGTTACAACCGTTGGCATCGAGCATGCGGCGAGCGACCGTGGCACCCGTATCGCCGTCCGAGCGAACCTTGGACCAGGTTTTGTACGTCGAGTTGATATAGTTCTGTGCGGCAAGGCCAAGCACCGTGCAGACAAGAACAACCAGCAGGTACAGCGGGTCGATGCCAAAGCCGTATCCATAGTAATAAGGCATGCGAATTCCTCCGAATCGAGTTACACGTTGGAGGCATTCTACCCACTCAAGCGGCTAGGCTTCCTTACAGCAATTCGATTTTTCCGTCCTTCACCGTCAACCCCATATTGCCGGAAAGCAGATCGTCCAGGCGCGAGCCCACAAGCTCAAAGCGCCAACCTTCGCGCAGGCGGCTCTGCTCGGGATGCTCAATGTAGTCGGCCAGGTCATCGCGCGAGGCAATGACCGAAGTCGCCACGCCCGAGCGCTCGGCAACCAGGCGGATGAGCGCGTACATCAGGTCCGTCACACTCTCCAACTCCGGCGAAATCTGACGGTGACCGCGCACCATGAGCGGCAGGCGATCGTGCGGGCAGCTCGCGCCGCGCTTGATGGCCATGAGCGCACCGTCCACGTCGCGCTCCCCCAACTGATCGGTACCGCGGATGCTACGGAACTCCTCAACGCGCACGGGATTGCGCTTAACGAGCGCAAGCAGCGTGTCGTCGGACATGACCCACTTGCGCGGGATGTTACGGCGCTCGGCGCGGTCCTCGCGCCAGGCGGCGAGCTCGCGCGCGATGCCCAACTGGTGACGGCTGCACGAATTGATGCGTTTGACCTTGCGGAACGCCTCGTGGCGATCGGCGCGATAGTGCGACTCGTCAGCCAGCGGGCGCAGCTCGTCGAGCACCCAGTCCACACGGCCCAGCTCGCGCAGGCGGCTCATCATCTCGGTATAGGCGACGATCAGGTACTTGACGTCATCGATCGCATACTCAATCTGCTTATCGGTCAGCGGGCGGCGCGACCAGTCGGTCAGTGACTCGGTCTTGGGCAGCGATACGCCGCAGAACGTCTGAACAAGCGCGCCATACGAAATCTGCTGGCGCTCGCCCAAAAAGGCGGCGGCGACCTGCGTATCGAAAATCGGTCGTGGCAGCACGCCCACGGTATGGAGCATGACCTCCATATCCTGCGAGCACGCGTGGAAGACCTTGGTCACGCTCTCGTCGGCCATAAGCTCGGCCAGCGGCGATAGGTCGTCGATTACCAGGGGATCGACCGCGACGCTCTCAGCAGGGGTGGCAATCTGAACCAAACATAGACGCGGATGGAACGTGCGCTCGCGCAAAAACTCGGTATCGACGGCAATCGCGTCGAACTCACGGGCGCGCTGGCAAAAGTCGAGTAGAGCCTGATGTGTGGAAATGTACATATCAACCCATCGAATAAGGTTAGGCCCGAAAAACACGGGTAGGATATCGGCATTGCCTTACAACTATACTCGGTTAGTCACAGAACGGGAACGTAAGTATGCGCTGCCTTATCATCCACAACCCGGCATCGGGCCCCAGCTCAGATGAAATCTTCGCATTCACGCACGCCCTTGCACAGGGCGGCGACGAGGTCGTGATGCGCTTTATCGGCGATGGCATGGAACCCGAGGACGCCGTGGCAGACGTGCGCGAGTTTGACCGCATGGTCGTTTCGGGCGGCGACGGCACTGCCTCCAACGTGCTCGACCAGATGCGCGGATGCGGTGTCCCCACGCTCGTCTTCCCCTCCGGTACGGCCTGCCTGTTCTTCAACAACATCGGCAATGCCCCCGAGGCGGCGGCGCTCGCCAAGGCCTGCCGTGCCGGTCGCACGGTCAAAGTCGACATGGGCGAGCTCTTTTGGCTCGACGAGAACGGCAACGAGAAGCGCCACGGCTTCATCATCATCGCCGGCTCGGGCTTCGACGCCGAGATCATGATGAAGGCCGCCCCCACCAAAAACGACATCGGCGAGATCGCCTACTTCCTCTCTGCGCTCGCCACGCCCAACCCTACGGTAGCGCACTTTACGATTGAGCATGACGGCATTGTCGAGGAGCTCGACGGCATCTGCTGCATGGCCGGCAACACCTCGGTCATCCAAAACGACATCAACCTGTTCCCCGACTGCCGCATGAACGATGGCATGGTCGACATTGCGGTCATCGAACCCGTGCGCACCGTGCAGCTGCTGCCTACCGTGATCACCGCTGCGCTTGACCCCGCCGGCAAGGTACTCGGGCGCCCGCAGTTCAAGATCATCCAGACCAAGGAAGCCAAGATCACCTGCACCCCGTCGCTGGGCATGCAGTTCGATGGCGAAATTATCTCCAGCAATTCGGGCGTCTTTGGAGCCCGCGCGCTTCCACAATGCCTCGACCTCATCGTCGACGAATTCTCCCCGCTCGGAAAATAGGAGGACTCTATGAACGACAATCCCCTGCTCGGCTTTATCATCATCGTTTTGGCCATGCTCGTCGGCTATGCGATCAACGTGATCCACCGCCGGAAGAAGTAATTCCACATTGGTATGATATTCATCAAATTATCGTCTCCCCTGCTGTTTATGCATTTGCCAAACAGCAGGGGATTTTTCATTTCAGGCATTCCCAGCTACTTTATTCGGCTACAGTAATTACAGGGCGTCTTTATTAAAGTAAAGCTACAAACTGAGTACAATTAACCGCTCGTCGCATATTTCATCACGCTTATCGAGTAAGTGTCTTTCATAGATGAATATTATTTCCAGTTCGTTACACTAATGGGGTGTCTTTATTGGCTGAAGCCCTCTGGCGACAGAGGGCTTTCGCACGCTGGGAGGGAAAATGAGGAAAACTCACCCCGTCAACGCGCTCAAGAAGCTAGGTATAGGCCTCGCCTTTGGAGCTGCAACCATCATGTCCATGCCGACGTCTGCGCTCGCCTGCACGCAGATGTACATGGGCAAGAACCTTACGGCCGACGGTAACACGTACTATGGCCGCACCGAGGACATTGGCACTCGTTACCTCAAACACTATGGCATCGAGCCCTCTTATGGCCCTGGTCATACCTACAGCTCGGACGAGTCCGGATTCTCCTACACCTCGACCAAGACTACGTATCGTTACAGCTACGTGCGTGACCATCCTGCTGAGTGGGACGGACGCTGGGATGCCTACTCCGAGGCCGGCATCAATGAGAAGGGCGTCTCCTGCTCCGCAACACTGAGCACCTCCTACAACGACGATGCCAAGACAGCGGATCCCACGACCAAGCATGCCCACAAAGCAAATCCCGAGGTCAAAAATACCGGCATCGGCGAGTACAGCTACGCGGGCGTCATCTTGGGCGAGAGCGCAACGGCCCGCGAGGGCGTCGAGCTTATCGGCAGTCTGATTGACGAGCAGGGCGTCTGCTCCAACGACCAGATTGTCATCGCCGACAACACCGAGACTTGGCTGTTCGCCGCGCTTTCCGGCCACCAGTGGATCGCTATGAAGCTGACCGACGACGTCGCTTCGGTCAACCCCAACATTAGTAACCTCAATTTCCAGGTCAATCTTGACGATCCTGAGAACTGCCTCCACTCTGAGGGGATCAAGACTATGCCCGAAGAGAAGGGCTTCGCCAAGTACTTTGAAGACGGACAGTTCGATGTTGCCCAGACCTACGGTGCATCTATCAACAATACGGGCATGGGCTCTTGGGCGCGTTATATCCAGGGCCGCGACTACTTTATGGCTCCGCTGACCGAGGGCACCGACTACGAGATCGTCAAGGACAAGGACAAGAATGACGTCACGCTCGGTGCCATGGTTCATGAGATGCAGCCGCTGTTCTTCCAGCCCAGCAAGTCCGACTGGAACACGTTTGAGCTGATTCGCGCCTTCGGCAACCGCGGTGAAAAAGTCCCCGGCCTTAATGCCAATACTGACGGTGTCAGCAGCATCGGTTCCGACCGCAACGCCGAGGCCAACCTCTTCCAGATTCGAAAGGGCTATGACCCCGAGGTTGCAACCATCCAGTGGGAGATGCTCTCCTGCGCCGAGTTCTCCGTCGCTATCCCGCTATACTCCGCTCTGATGACCGAAGTCAGCCCCTACTTCAGCGACCAGACCGTTGATTATGGTCACTGCAGCGAGACGGACATCGTGAACAACGAGGAGCCCGAGAACTCCATTAACTACGTCCTGATGGACATCAACTCGCTTTGCTTCGCGAACCGCGCACAATTCGCCACCAGCGTCCGCACCTACCTCGATGCGCTCCAGAACGAGCTCATCGAGCAGAACAAGGAAGTCGACACCGCCATGCTGGCCAAGACGACCACCGAGGGCCGCACTGCCCTGGCCAACAAGGCCGGCAAGGCTGCTACCGAGAACACCTACAAGAAGTGCAAGGCCTTGCTCCAGGAGATGCGCGCCTATCTGAAGGCTGAGAACTTCGACCAGCCCTTCACCCCGAGCGACCTGAACACCGAGACCAACGGCCTCAAGGTGTCCATCACCTACGCCAAGGACGCTCTTGCCACCGATCCGGTCACCCCGGATCAGCCTGGCACTCCCGAGCAGCCTGGCACTCCCGAGCAGCCTGGTACTCCTGAGCAGCCCGGTACCCCCGAGCAGCCCGCTAAGCCCGAGCAGCCCACCACCAAGCCCGAGAAGCCTGGCAAGTCGGACACCACGACCACGGTAACCACCAACAAGGCGAACACCAAGGGCGGCCTGCCCACCACCGGTGATCGTTTTGATGGCCGCGTGGTGGCTGCATTCGCCATCGCTGGCGTTGCCGTCATCTCCGCGGGCGGTTACTTCCTCTACCGTCGCAATAAGGAGTAACGTCCTAGCTGAGCGGGCAAGGCAGCAATGGCAGCCTCGCCCGCTCAGCCCGCTCTTTTGACCGGCGGGAAACCCGCCTGAAATCTTTTTAAAAAGATTTCCCCGCACACACTTCGCTGTGCTATAGTGCAGCGCAACAGCAACTAGGTGCGACCGCGCCACGGCATCACGAAAGGAGCCACCGACATGAAGAACACGATGAAGTCTCTCAACAACTGGTGGTGGCGTGATGCGAATACGATCGGTCGACAGTGAGTCCCTCACGCCTGTTTTTGCGCTCTAGGTGATTGGAAGGCCTCCGGTTTCGACCGGGGGCCTTTTTCTATCTCGAGCCCGATCGCATTCGCATCACGCGCCTCCGCTTTTCTCTTGCACCCCCATTCCGAAAGGATTTTCACCATGTCTCAGAACACCACCGCCGCCCAGCCCCGCACCGTCCAGACCGCCGACCGCGGCAAACTCGACGTCCGCGCTCTCGTCCTGCTCGCCATCCTGCTCGCTGCAGGCTTCATCCTCAACTTCACCGTCGGCAAGGCCATCTCGGGCATCTCGGGCGGCATGATCAGCCCCGAGTTCATCATCTCGGCCTTCTGCCTCACCATCCTGGTCGTTCGCCCTAACATCGGCCAAGCGCTCGTCATCGGCCTCATCTCGGCTGCCGTGATCCAGATCACCACCACTTCGCCGTTCGTCGATTTTGCCGCCGAGGGCATCGCCGCCATGCTCATGGCCGGCATCGTCAACGCCGCCGGCAAGAACGGTCAGGTCAAGCCTGCCGTCGCCATTGTTGCAACCTTCCTGACCACCTTTGTCTCCGGCGTCATCTTCATGGTCATCAAGATGGCCATGCTCGGCGTGGTAGGCGAGCTCGCCGCCGCCATGTTGCCCGTCGTCGCCATGACCGCCGTCTTTAACGCCATTCTGGTCGGCGCCCTCTACCTGCCCATCCAGAAGGCCCTTAGGCTCAACTAACCCGCTCGGCTTTACGAGCCACCCCATCTTGGCGTTCATTCGTCGCTCGCGTACCCAAGTACGCTTCGCTCCTCTTTCGCGCCAACCTGGGCCCCCTCGTAAAGCCGTCTCCGTGCTTCACCACCAAAGACCGTCCCAAACAACGAACTTTTTTGGGACGGTCTTAAACAACTGGTCATTTAAGACTGTCCCCAATGACTATGAAAGGTATCCATGGAAACGATCATCAACGTCGACGATGTCTCGTTCTCCTATGGCACGCAGACCGAGCAGGCGCTCAGCCACATCTCGCTCAGCGTGAACAAGGGAGATTTCATCGGCATCATCGGGCCCTCGGGCGCCGGCAAGTCCACGCTTGCCGCCTGCCTGTCGGGTGCCGTGCCCCACCACTACACCGGCACGTTCTTTGGGTCCGTCATGGTCGACGGCCACGACACCTGCGAAGTCTCGCTCACCGACGTCTCGCAAATCGTCGGCAGTGTGCTGCAGGATATCGACACGCAGATGGTCGCTTCGGTCGTCGAGGACGAGATGCTCTTTGGCCTCGAGAACTTTGGCGTTCCCCACGACCAGATCGAGCAGCGCGTGAGCGAAACGCTCGAGACCGTCGGCATCAGCGACCTGCGCGACCGCGAGATCGCCACCCTCTCGGGCGGACAGAAGCAAAAAGTGGCCATCGCCGCCATCCTCGCCATGCGTCCGCGCGTCTTGGTTCTCGACGAGCCCACCGCGGCACTCGACCCCGCCAGCTCCACGCTGGTTTTCGAGACCCTGCGTGAGGCCAACCGTGCACTCGGCATCACCATCGTCGCCGTTGAGCAAAAGGTCGCCCTGCTTTCGGAGTACTGCAACCGCGTGCTCGTGCTCAATCATGGCGAAATCGCGCTGCAGGGCGAGCCACACGAGGTCTTCGCGCATACCGACGAGCTCCGTGCCATCGGCGTCGACTGCCCTCGCGTCACGCGTATCTTCAATAGCCTCGAAACCGATGGCCTGGTAAGCGGCACCCCCTGCTTGGATGTCGATGAGGCCGAGCGCCTGATTTCGGGCATCGTCGACCCCGCACACGCGGCTATCGAAGCCCAGGCGCCCGCCGGTTCCCCGCATGCACCGTCGTTGCGTCCTCATGCCAAGGACGCCGAACCCGTACTCACCTTCGACCATGTTGAGTTTGCCTATCCCAATGGCGGAGCCGCCGTACACGACCTTAGCCTGACGCTCTATCCTGGCGAGCTCGTGGGCATCGTCGGCCAAAACGGCGCCGGCAAGACCACGCTCACCAAACTGCTCACAGGCCTGCTTAAGCCCGCCTCGGGCAGCGTGCGCGTCACGGGACTGGATACCGCAGCCGTTCCCACGAGCCGCATCGCTCGCGAGGTCGCGACCCTCTTCCAAAACCCCGACCGCCAGATCTGCAAGGACACCGTGCTCGACGAGGTCGCCTTTGGCTTGGAGCTTGGCGGCATGGACCGCGCCGAGGCTCTGCGTCGTGCCCAACTCGTCATCGACCGCTTTGGCTTGCCGGCCGACGAGGCGCCTTTCTCGCTTTCGCGCGGCCAGCGACAAATGGTGGCACTCGCCTCCGTCGTGGTCGTAGAGCCCAAAATCGTGGTGCTCGACGAGCCCACGAGCGGCCTTGATTACCGCGAGTGCATGACCGTCATGGAAACGGTGCGTACCATGGCCGAGCGCGGTTGCGCCGTTATCATGGTCTGCCACGATATGGAAGTCGTCTCGGATTTTGCCGAGCGCATTGTGGTAATGGCCGACGGTCGCATCCTCGACCGCGGCCGCACGCACGAGCTATTCTCGAACATCGATCTCATGCGGCGTGCCTACGTGGAGCCTCCCCAGGTTATTGAACTCTCGCACCGTCTGGCATCTTCCGTCTCGCCCGCTTTTGCGCAGGTGAGCGAGGTCACCGATGTCGTTCGAATTACCAAGGAGATGGTCCGTCGTGGTTAACGTCATCGACTACATGCCGGGCGACACGCTGCTGCATCGCCTGAACCCCGTCGTCAAGCTGGGCCTCGCCGCCGCCATCATCATCGGCATCTTCTTGTCCGACACCTATGTGGCGCTGTTGGGCTTTTTGGCGCTCACGCTTGCGCTGGGCGCCTACGCCGGCGTCGTCGATCGCCTGCTCTCGTTGCTCAAGCTGCTGATTCCGCTCGCGCTTATCATGCTGGTGCTGCAGCTTGCCTTTATGCGCGATGGCAACGTGGTATGGGGCTTCATCACCGACACGGGCCTCGCTACCGGATCGAAGGCCTGCCTGCGCCTGCTGGGCGTGGCGCTACCGCTCATCCTGATGCTTATGGTGACCAAGCTCAACGACCTTGCCAACGCCTGCGTCGAGGTGCTGCACGTACCGTATCGCTATGCCTTCACCTTTACCACGGCGCTGCGCTTTGTGCCGGTGTTTGGTCAGGAGATGAACGCCATCATGGAAGCGCAGACCGCGCGCGGCGTCGAGTACGACACCAAGAACCCTATCAAGAAGCTTAAGCTCATGTTGCCACTGTGTGTGCCGCTGCTCATCTCGAGCGTGGGCAAGACCGATGCCACGGCCTTGGCGGCAGAACAGCGCGGCTTCTATCTGCGCACGCGCGCCAGCTCGTACAAGCGCTACCCCATCAAGGGCCTGGACATCGCCGCACTCATCGTCAGCATCGCCCTCATCGCCATCGGCTTCCTGTTCTAGTTCGCCACCGACAGCAACCGCCCAACGCAAAAGGCCTCGGCTCGCACCAAACGAGCCGAGGCCTTTATTGTTTCACCAGATAAAACCTACCAAAATTAACCTGTCCCTTTTTGACGGGTCGGAAGCTAGAGGCGGTAGGGGACGCCGCTGCGGATGATGGATTCGCGCACCAGGACATCCATAGCATCGAGGGTGATCTCGGGCATCTCTCGATACTTCTGCAGCACCGATAGCTCGGTGCAGGCCAGAATGACACGGTCGCAGCCGCTACGGGCGAACTCCCACATCACGCGGTCGAACTTATCCATATCGGGCTCACGTCCGGCCTTCACATCATCGTAGATAAGCGACATCACATCGTTCTGACGTTTCTCGCTGGGATAGACGACCTCAACACCCGCAGCCTCGCATTCGCGGCCGTAGACGCCCGCGCCCACGGTTCCGTCGGTGCCCATAATGCCAATCTTGTGCACCGGCTCGGCCGGCATACTCAGGTTGGGGTCGAACTCGCACTCCCCCATCACCGCACCCGCAAGGGCATAGCGCACCGACTCACGCGGCATGTGGATAATCGGCACCTTCGTAAACGACTGGATCTGGTCGTAGAAGTAGTGCGACGTGTTGCAGGGAATGGCAATGTGCGCACAGCCCAGCGACTCGAGTGCCTGGGCACACTCTTTCATGGTCGCCAGCAGCTCGGCATGCTCGCCGGTCTTAATGGCAAGCGTGCGGTCGGGCATGGTCGACTTGGAGAGCACCACCATGTCGATATGTTCCTGATCGCAGGCAGCAGCCGTATGGCGCACCACCTGGTCGTAGTAATACGACGTGGCCTCGGCGCCCATGCCGCCGATAACTCCCAGCTTTTCCATCGCCGCCTCCTTGGTGACGCTTGCGCAATTGCGCGTATCATACCCGCGCCCGCCCGATGTAAACCGGACGGGCGCCGCACTCATCTACTTGTAATACGTCTTGAACAGCTTAAAGTGGCGCAGCTTGGTGTGCCACATGCGCAGCCAGCGGTTAAAGACAAAGTCGCCCTTCATAAACGAAGGGTCGGCGCCCTTGCCTTCCTTGTCCAGGCGATGCACCTTAGCGCGCAACTCGGGATCCTTGACGTATTTGTCGACGACGCCCATGGGGACGACCATCCACAGCGCCTCGTCCTGCGCCGTCACAAACTCCGGCTCAAACGGGCGGTTGAACACATACTCGTCCACCACATACTTGGCAACGTTAAAGCCGCTGTTAGTGACGTAGTAGTTGCTGCGACCTTGGCGCGTGTTGAAATCGAAGAACTTAAACGAGCCGTCGCGCTCGTCATACTTAACGTCAAAGTTGGAATAGCCCACAAAGTGAAGGTCCTCGAGCAACTTGCGCACGCCGCCCATGAGCTCGTCATTGGGCTCGGTGATGATACAGGCGTGGTTGCCGACACCGTGAGGCTGATGCTCCTCGAGCAGCACGTGACCCAGGCACATCATGCGCACCTTGCCGTTGCGGTCGGAATAACTGGTGAGCACGCGCATGTACTCGTCATTGCCGGGCACGCGATCCTGCAAGATCAGGTCGTCGGTGTAGCCGCTGGCATACGAGTCGCGAATGACCTGTTCCAGCTCGGCACGGCCGGCAATCTCATAGGCCTTTTTCTGGCCCTCGAACTCGTGCTGCCACCACATGATGCCGTCAGAAGGCTTCAGAATCATCGGGTAGGGAAAATCGATCTGGTCGAGCACTTCGGCAGGCGCCTCGCCTTGGGCGTTCAGCATCGCCATGGTGAAGGTAAAGGTATGCGGATAGGGCACGCCATGTTTCTCGCACAGCTCGTAGAAGATCTCCTTCTTCTGGCACTGCTCGAGCATGCTGTAGGGCGCGTAGGGCGCGACGATGTTATCCGCCAGCTCATCGGCATCCTTTGCCTGAGCCACCAGGGCAACATAGTTATCGCCGCAGCCCATCAGGACAATCGTCTTATCGGCATGCGCCTGGGCAATGCCATTGACGATTTTGAGCATCACGGGCATGGTGTCGATGTCGACGTTGGGCGTGTAGTCGATAATCTGGCTTCGATACGCAGGGCCCGTCTGATACTTGCCAAAGACCAGACTCTTGACCTGATACTCCTCGTAGAAGGCGCGCGCCACCGAATAGGCGTTGATGTCGCCACCGAGCAGCACGGGAATGAACTCGCGCTCTGTAAACTGCAATGCCATGGAAACTTCCTATCGTGAACTGCCCGCACAACGGGCGGTCTTAGTGCAACCGATTTATTCTAGCGTGCCAAACCGCCAGTACCCAAAGTTCCACCGTATCTATGGCAATCGACGCAATCGTCCAGCACGAAGGCCAGCACGAAGGCCAGCACGAAGACGGCGCTCACCGTTGTATGACAATGGGCAATGAACCTACCATTGTTGTAGGATTCAGCGTATTGACATCCTCAAACGAAAGGCGCGCACGTGCCCCAAGACCATCCGACCGATAACCCCATCCTCAATGCCGCGAAACGCGAGCTGGCGGAACGCGCACAAACGGCCGTTCCCCTACGCACGGCAGACGATGCCTACGACAGGCCCGCCCGCATCGTCTCGATCAACACGTCGGCACACAAGGGCACGCGCAAGTCGCCCGTCGCCGATGGACACGACACCGTTATAGAGCAATTTGGCCTCACCTCCGACGCACACGCCGGGCATTGGCACCGCCAGGTTTCCTTTTTAGCTGCAGAGTCCATCCAGACGGCGCAGGAGCGCGGGCTCGATGTGCACGAGGGTGACTTTGGGGAGAATTTCACCACGCAAGGCATCAATCTACTCTCGCTCCCCTTGGGCACGCAGCTCAAGCTTGGCAGCGAGGTGCTTGTCGAAATCAGCCAAATCGGCAAGGTTTGCCACACACGCTGTGCCATCTACTATCTCGCCGGCGACTGCATCTTTCCCCACGAGGGCGTTTTTGGCGTGGTACTAAAGGGCGGAGAGGTCCATATCGGCGACGACATCCAGGTGGTCAAGTTCGGCGACGGCACTTGCTCGTTCACCCCTGCCGAGGCCCTCGAGGAGATTGAGCAGGCTCGTCAGGAGGGCACGCTGTAGTTGTAAAACCCCACGTTGAGATAGCTTTTACGGCCCAAAACACCTCTCAAACAGGGCTCTGTAACGTTAAAGTTGAACTCTATGGTTTCTCAACAATTCATCATAACTGCAGGTCAAAGCCAAAGCCTCAAGTTCAACTTGACCCTTTGGAACCTTTAAGGTTCAAGTTGAGGTCGAAAGCAGTAGTAGAATACCGTTCGAACCATAACCTACGATTGATTGCAGAGGGACTGGATGCAGCATTCGAATCATCGCGCCGCAGCGCTCATTGCGTCGAAGCCGGCTCGTATCATCACGAGCGCCGCTCTCGCCGTTGCGCTGACGGCCACGCCGATGCTCTCCCCCGTTGCGGCGTATGCCGCCTCGCAGGCAACGCAGGACCAGCTTTCCGCAGCCCAGCAGAAGATCGAAGCCGCCACGAGCGCCTACAACGACGCCCGCACCAAACTCGATGACCTGCAAAAGCAGATTGACTCCAATGAGGCAAGCATCGAGGAAATCGAGGCTAAGCTTCCCGAGCAGCAGGCCAAGGCAAGCTCCGCCATGCGCGATCTGTACAAGTATCAGAAGGGCACCAACCCCATCGTGAGCTTCCTGGTCAACGCGCAGAGCCTGGGTGAGTTCATCACGACCTGCAAATACACCAACCAGATCACGAGCTCGAGCGTCGACGAGATCGAACAGCTCAATAACATGCAAACCGAACTCGAGCAGAACAAGGCTGAGCTCCAGCAGTCCAAGTCTCAGCTTGAGGCAGAGCAGAAAAACGCCGAGGATGCGTTGGCTCAGGCCCAGCAGCTCCGCAGCGAGGCACGGGCAAAAGCCGAGCAGGAAAATGCCGCCGAGCTTGCCAAGCTTGAGGCCGATAAGGCCGCTGCCGCCGAGAAGCTCTCGGGCGAGGGCGTAAGCGGCAGCAATTCCAGCAGCCAGGCCACCAACACCAACACCACCATCGACACCACGGTGAACAACGCCAATACCGGTAGCTCCGATTACGATTCGTTCATTAATGAGTGGACGAGCCGCATCGACAATTATCTCGCCGGCTCCCCCATGGCAGGCCAAGGCTATAACTTTGCCGTCGCCGCTTGGAATACCGGTGTCGACCCCCGTTGGTCCCCCGCCATCGCCTGCATCGAGAGCACCAAGGGTGCTTATTGCGCCAATTCTTACAACGCCTGGGGCTGGAGTGCCCGTGGCGGCGGTTGGCGCAGCTTTGGCAGCTGGAGCGAGGGCATCTCCGCTCACGTTGCCTATCTGGGCGCCAACTACGGCTCCACCCTTACCCCGGCAGCGGCCAAAAAGTACTGCCCGCCCACGTGGCAGGACTGGTACAACAAAGTCGCCGCTCAGATGAACCGCATCTAAGCGCAACTGCAAAGGGCCCCAATGGGGTCCTTTTCTTTTAGGTAGCGGAGGTATCGACGACGCCAGTCGCATTGGCAACCGCGACTATGACGATCATGCATAGGAGCAGCACACCCAATGCCTTGAGCCAGAGTTTCGCGAGTTTCTTGCCGCGATAGCTGTCGAGCAGTGCGAATCGCCGACAAAGACGGCGCTTATCGAGCAGCGCAAAATGCATAAGCACCATAAGGCCATCGACAAAGAAAAAATACTCGATTATGAGAAGCCACGTCGGGTAGCTTTGGTTTGCTCCCGTGGGGTGAAAGACGGCAAAGTGACTTCCGGCAAAGAACACAAGTAGCGAGAAGCAGACAAGCGTATTCCAAATGCGCCCCAGAGACTCCGGAACGCGAGAGAGCAGACCGCATGCAGCGGAGGCGGCAGGTCTAGGAAGCCCTGCGGGGTTCTGGAGCCCTTGGAGCGTCAACACCGTCTCCGAGGCCGGAGTTCGGACAGGCGGCGCAGGAGGCCGCACGGGGCGACTCAGATCGTATGCCGCGCGCGTCGCCCGTCCCAACGCTTCCGCACTCGCAAAACGCTTGGCCGGGTCGAGCGCCATCGACATGCAGACGGCATCGGCAAGTGGAGCGGGAATGCCACGCGCCTCGCATTGCTCGCGCAGGTCGAGCCCTGGTTTAGGGTCGACTCCCGTCAAGCAGAAGAACAACAGGGCGCCAAGTGCGTAGACGTCGCTTCGCACGCTCGTCTGCCCAAACCCATACTGCTCGGGCGGCGCATAGGGCCGTGTCCCAAACTTGACGGTGTCGGCATCGGCGCCGTCGCGCCATACGCGAGCGATCCCCAAGTCGATAATCACCAGCGATGAAAATGTCAGGCCGTCATCAGGCGTATAGTTGGCACCTGTCACGATGATATTCGACGGCTTGAGGTCACGATGGATCACCGGCGCCGACGTCTCCCCCGCTATTGCAAAACCGGCATGGAGCTCGCCCACGGCGTCGCAAAGGACAGGATACAATTCACGCGCATAATCGGGGGTGGCTCCCAGACGGTCCACCAGCGCCCCGAGCGTCTCCCCTTCGATGTATTCCATAACCACGTTGAGCTCGTCGCCCACACGACGACAATCGACGATTCTGGGCAGGTGCTCAAAACGCCTGCCTGCCCGCTGAACGGCAAACAGACGCTCGTATGCCCCGCCGATTTGAGCCGAAGCATCGATGCGTTTACGGACAAAGGGGCCGAGCGAACCACCGCCGGTTCCTTCAAAGTACACGAGCTCGGTTGCTTCAACGGACGAGCGCTTAAGTACACGCTCCACGCGATAGCTGTCGTCGCGATCGAGCGACGCCAGGTGCTCGGCAAGCGCTGCGGTCAGCTCGTCATCGGAATATGTTGGGCTCTGAGTATCCATAGCCTCCATCATAGCGCAGGGCGCAGACACCCCATGGCATCCGCGCCCCGTTCGTTTGCATCGTTGTTCGACAGCTCTACCGGCTCAGATATCAGCCGCTAACTCACCGTCTCCTCGCCAAAGCGATACAGTTCCTCGTTGACCTTTTGGAGACTGCACCCGCGATCGATGCAAAAGATGATAATCGCATCGCGGCGGTCCTTGCAGTTAAGGACGCTTACCCCGGCAGCCGTCAGCGCACGGTTGGTCTCTTTGAGCGTCAGCGCCATCGCAAAGGCAATCTGCAGCACCTTATTGCGACTCGGATGACGCGCACCGGTAAAGATCTGATAGCCAAAGGTCTCATTGAGATCAGCCATACGGACCACGCGCGAGCGCTCCAAGCCCTTTTCCTGCAGTAGCTGCTTCAGGTAGTCCGAAAGCGACGGGGCGGCAAAGTCGTGCTCCCTGATATAGCCATCGATGTTCGGCGCATCGAGAAGCTCATTGAGCAACTCCTCGGTCAGCTTTTTATCGGACATACGACTTCACCTCCCCCAGTGCATGCAACATGCTAGAAACCGCTTACGTCCGAACGCTCCCAGCTAGCAACCTGGTCGGGAGACACCGTACCCAGCGCCTCGAACTTCCAGGAGCCGCCCGCCTTCAGATGATTGGTGTTTGCAAGAGCCGTTCCAACCTGGTTGCCATCGGCATCATACAGAACATATTCAATCTGAATGTAGCTCTTTTCCTTGTCCGTGTTATTGGTCAGGGTGCCCGTGATCTTATAGGTAAACTGATTGGAAGTGTCTTCAGCCTCGTCAGCAATGGTATACGGTTCTTGCGGTTCTTTTTGCTCCTCAGCCTGCCGTGTCGTCTCGGCAGGTTTTGCCGAATCGCTCGCAGACGAATCGGTTGAGTTGCCGCCCATAGAGCCCACGGCACCGACAATAACCAGCACCACGATGATGCCTAGGACAATCTTGCCGATTGGCTTCTTTCCCTCTTTTGCCATTATTCATCCTTCCTACGATCCGGCTACCGTGCCGGTACACAGCACATCGTAGGAAGGATTGAACTTGAATTCATTAGCTGAGAGCTAAGGCTGCGGTAAACGACCAATGCAGTTATCCAAACGCCGAGCAAACGCACTGCGCGCGACCGTCTGCTGGCAGTGCATCAACCCACCGTGACGGATTCCCCGGTAAAGGCACTGATCATCAACAGGACAAAGAAAACAAGGTAGCTGGCACTCAGCAGGTACGCAATGATCAGAAAGACGACCCAGCCGACATTGGTTTTACCGTCGACACGGCGTTGCTCGCGATTGCGGCAGAGCCAAATCGTCACGCCGATGGCAGTGATAAACAGCACGAGCGCCGCCGCGGCAAGCCCGGCAAGCGCAAACATCACGCCAATGCTCACAGCAATAACCGGAAGCAGCAGCAAACCGCACCCGCATCCACCCGGACTATATACGGCAGACTGTCGGCGTCGTTCCATCGTCACTCCATCACAAGCAATCGTTTATAGACATCGAGGCCTTTGAGTAGGATTTCCTCGTCAAAGAGCATGCTATCGGTATGCAGAGCGCTTGTGGCATAGGCGGGGCAGCCATCCGAATCACTCGGGTTGTCTTGGTCCTCTGGCATACCCGTGCCCAGCAGGAAAAACACGCCCGGCAGATAGCGTTGATAGAACGCGAAATCCTCGGCGATCAGCAGCGGCTCATCCACGAGCTGTAGCTCGGGCAAGGCCGGCGCGACATTGGCAAATAGCTCGGGGTCGTTGTCGACCGGCGGATAGCCCTCGGCAAAGTCGAGATCATACGTGCAGCCCGTTGCGGCACAGGCATCGTCCAGCACGCGGCGCACGCCTTCGCGCGCCCGGTCGAACATGTCGTCCGTAAACACACGCAGGCTTCCGGCCACATGGGCCTCCCCCGCCACCGCGTTGCAAACGGTGCCAGCCTGCAGCAGGCCAAACTTGCCGATACAGGGTTCGTCGGTGCCCAGCTCGTCCATCAGTTCGCGCTCGGCAACCAAGAACTTGGCAGCCGCCAGCGCCGCATCGTGCGATTCCTCGACCGGAACGCCATAGGTCTTAGCGATATGGATGCTCGTCCCGTGAATATGAATGTGTGTCTCACTCGAACGCGCCAGCAGCGGACCGGAACAACTCGCCAACGTGCCGGCAGGCAGATCGGGCCACACATGGAAGCCAAAAATGCGGTCAGCCCCATAGCGCTCGAACACACCGCTCTCGCATACCGTCTTGGCACCACCGGTCGTTTCCTCGGCCGGCTGGAACACAAAGAGAACGTTGCGCCTAATGGCGCCCGGCTGCTCGCGAATCGTACGGTCGACATACGTCGCGGCGGCAAGTGCCATGGCCATGTGTCCGTCATGTCCGCAAGCGTGCATCTTGCCGGGATGGATCGAGGCAAAGGCCGCTCCCGTCGCCTCCGCGATGGGCAGCGCATCCATATCGGCGCGAATCGCCGTGGCACGCGCGGCACCAACGCCAGCGTCGAAGAAAGCGCAGACGCAGCTGGGACACGGATGGGTCACCTCGCAAGCGAGCGGCGCCAACATGCCCTCGATATAGGCGATAGTCTGCGGAAGATCGAAATCGAGCTCCGGAATGCGATGGAGATCGCGGCGATAGCGACGGAGTTCTTGGAGCTCGGTCATAGAGAATCCCTTCGTGAGGCACATCTGTTGCAACTTATTGTGATACAGGATTGTGGCACACATGTTTCCAGCATATTGCTGCATTTTTTAAACGTTATATACGAATACTCTTGTTTGGTAAAGTGCAACGTGGTAGGGTCTTTACCACTTGATAGAGGCGCGGGCACGAAGAGCCGTGGGCGAGTCGGCAGACTTTGACCCCGCGGGGAGGCGAAACCCGCCGAACTGGGTTTTTCGGGCACGAACAGCCTGGTGGGCCTGCGGGAAACACTCGCAGGACTGTCTGCAGCAATGCGGGAGCGCTATCCGGACATTGGGTCCACGCTATGCGGATTCGATGCGCAGATGGCGCCGTCTGGATAGCGAGGTTTACGGGACATGGCATTGACCCCCAACGAGGCATATGCGGCCAAGCAGCCGTTTGTGGACAAGGAGACACTCGAGCATATCGTCGAGCAGTTCCCCACGCCGTTTCATCTATACGACGAGGCGGGTATCCGCCGCAACATGCAAGAAGTGCGCGACGCCTTTGCGTGGAACCCGGGGTTTAAGGAGTACTTTGCCGTCAAGGCCAACCCCAACCCGGCCCTTATCTCAATTCTCAACGAATACGGCTGCGGCTGCGATTGCTCGAGCTATACCGAGCTCATGATCGCCCGCTCGCTGGGCATCACCGGCCATGACATCATGTTCTCGTCCAACGACACGCCGGCGGCAGACTTTGAGCTTGCCGACAAGCTGGGCGCCATCGTCAACTTCGACGATATCAGCCACATTGAGTTTTACGAGCGCGTCGCGGGACCCATCCCCAAGACGGTGAGCTGCCGTTTTAACCCGGGCGGCCTGTTCCAGCTTTCCAACGGCATTATGGACAACCCGGGCGATTCCAAGTACGGCATGACCACCGAGCAGCTCTTTGATGCCTTCCGCATGCTCAAGGCCAAGGGCGCCGAGGACTTTGGCATCCATGCCTTCCTTGCCAGCAACACCGTCACCAACGATTACTACCCCAAGCTCGCGCGAATCCTCTTTGAACTTGCCGTGCGCCTGGAGCGCGAGACCGGTGCACATGTCGCCTTTATCAATCTGTCCGGCGGTGTGGGTATCCCCTACCTGCCCGAGCAGCAGGCCAATGACATCCACGCCATCGGCGAGGGTGTACACGCGGCCTACGACGAGATCCTGGTTCCCGCCGGCATGGGCGATGTGGCGATCTGCACCGAGATGGGCCGCTTTATGATGGGCCCCTACGGGTGCCTGGTCACCAAGGCCATTCACGAAAAGCGGATCTACAAAGACTATATCGGCGTGGACGCAAGTGCCGTCGACCTCATTCGTCCTGCCATGTATGGCGCTTACCACCACGTTACAGTGATGGGCCAGCCGGGTGGCCCCGACAAGTCCGCAGCTCCCGTCACGAACACGTACGATATCACGGGCAACCTGTGCGAAAACAACGACAAGTTCGCCATCGACCGCGAGCTGCCGCATATCGACATGGGTGACCTGCTTGTAATCCACGATACCGGTGCGCATGGCTACTCCATGGGCTACAACTACAACGGACGTCTGCGCTCCGCCGAGGTCCTGCTGCGCCCCGATGGCGCGGCCGACCTCATCCGCCGCGCCGAGCGCCCGGGCGATTACTTTTCCACGCTCGACGTGCTGCCGTGCGGCCGAGAGCTGCTGGCCAAGTCGCGCGCCGAAAGCGCCCGCCGTCGCGCCCAAGACGAGCGCCTGGCAGTCGCAGCTCAATGGAACAAACGCATCCAGATCGCGGAGGCGAAGGAGAAGAACATGGACATCCGCAATCTCGAGGGCTCAATCGTCGCCCTGGTTACGCCGTTTAAAAAGGACGGCAGTGTCGACTTTGACGCGCTCGAGCGCCTTATCGATTTCCACTTGCAAAATGGCACCGACGCCATTCTCACCCTGGGCACCACCGGCGAGAGCGCCACGATGACCGATGACGAGGACAACTCCGTCGTCGCCGCCGTGGTCAAGCATGTTGCAGGACGCGTCCCCGTCATCGCCGGCTCAGGCTCCAACTCCACGCAGACCATGCTCACCAAGTCGCTTACTTACCAGGGCTTGGGAGCCGACGGCCTGCTGCTCATTACCCCCTACTACAACAAGTCCAACGAAGAGGGTATCTATCAGCACTTTAAGACCGTCGCCGATGCCGTTGACATCCCCTGCATCCTGTACAACATCCCCGGCCGCTGCGGCTGCGGTATCAGCGAGCGCAACGTAGAGCGCCTAGCCGCGCACCCCAACATCATGGGCATCAAGGAGGCCTCGGGCAACGTCGCCTACGCGGCCAAGATCGCCCACCTGCTGTCCGACGATTTCCGCATGTACTCGGGCGAGGATGCACTCACAGTGCCGCTCATGAGCCTGGGCGCTTCGGGCACCATCAGCGTGTGGGCCGACGTGCAGCCGCAGCTTGTACACGACATGTGCCGCGCTTATCTGGACGGCGACGTAGCGCGCGCCCGCGATATCCAGATTGCCGGCCAGCCGCTCATCAACGCCCTCTTTAGCGAGGTCAACCCCATCCCCGTCAAGGAAGCGCTCGCCCAGATGGGCATGATCGAGGCAAACTACCGTATGCCGCTGTGCCCCATGGCAGACGACACGCGAGCCGCACTTACCGATGCTCTGAAGGGAGCTGGTCTACTTGATTAAGACCGTCATTATGGGAACGGGCCGCATGGGCTCGCTCATCCGCACTACCGCCGAAGGCATTGTCGACGCCGCCGGGCAGCCCGTTTTTGATATCGTGGCCCAGATTGGCTTCGATTTGAGCGAGCTCGAGAACGCACCGGCTGCCGACGTCATCATCGACTTCTCGAACGTCGCGACCTTCGACGCCGTCGTCGCCTATGTCGAGCGCACGGGCGCGGCGTTGGTCTCAGGCACCACAGGCTACACCCCCGAGCAGATGGACCGCCTGCGTGAGCTGGGCCAGAACACCCGCGTTATGCACTCGGGCAATTACTCCATCGGTATCGCAGCCCTGCGCCATCTGGTAGCGCAGGCTACACGCGAGCTGCCCGGCTTTGACTGCGAAATCGTCGAGACGCACCACAACCAAAAGGTCGACGCCCCCAGCGGCACTGCCAAGCTGCTGCTCGACGCCGTCGTCGAAGCCGAGCCCGAGGCAGGCTACCACCCCGTCTATGGCCGCGAGGGCATGTGCGGAGCACGCGATCCCAAGGAAATCGGTATGCACTCGCTGCGCGGCGGCACCGTCGCCGGCGTGCACGAGGTGAGCTTCTTTGGCCAGGACGAGGAGGTCACGCTCACCCACCGCGCCACGAGCCGTCAGATCTTTGTCAACGGCGCCTTGGCAGCCGCGCAGAAGCTCGTCACCCGCGAACCCGGCTTCTATACGTTCGACAAGGTCATGTTTGCCTAACCAGGTATCAACCGAATCCACCCAAAGGAGAGATAGCAAATGAGCAACGCAGCCGAGATGGATGCACAGGAGATTATCAACTACATCGCCACCGCGCCCAAAAAGACGCCCGTCAAGCTGTACGTGCGCGAGAAGCCGGGCATGAAGGTTGCCTGGGGCGACGCACATGTCTACGGCGGCCGTCGCGGCAAGACCGTCTTTGGCGACTGGGACGAGCTCAAGACCATCCTGGACGCCAATGCCGATTCCATCGATTACTACGACGTTGAAAACGATTGCCGCAACTCCGCCGTGCCCATGCTCGACCTTAAGGGCATCAACGCCCGCATCGAGCCGGGCGCGATCATCCGCGACCGCGTCGAGATTGGCGACCGTGCCGTCATCATGATGGGCGCCATCATCAACATCGGCTCCGTTATCGGCGAGGGTTCCATGATCGATATGGGCGCCGTGCTGGGCGGTCGCGCCACCGTGGGCAAGAACTGCCACATCGGCGCCGGCACCGTGCTGGCAGGCGTTGTGGAGCCCGCCAGCGCCACGCCCGTCATCATCGAGGACGATGTCATGATCGGCGCAAACGCCGTGGTCCTGGAAGGCGTGCACGTGGGCAAGGGTGCTGTAGTTGCCGCCGGCGCCGTGTGCGTCGAGGACGTCCCCGCCGGCGCCGTCGTGGCCGGTGTCCCCGCCCGCGCCATCAAGATGCGCGACGAGAAGACCGACAGCAAGACCGGCCTGGAAGAGGGCCTGCGCCAGCTGTAGAAGTTACGCGGTTTTGCCAAACCGCGTAACGGCTCGACGCTGCAAACGCCCCTAAGCGGCAATCTGACGTTCAATCGTCGGTCGCGTACCGAAGTACGCTTCCCTCCTCTTTCAC
>JAGZQO010000007.1 GCA_018382125.1 Collinsella sp. | reverse complement strand
CCGGTGTAGCCTTCACGCAGCGAAGCTGTTGGAATAAATGCGACTTTTTTATTTTCAATTTCTTCCTTTATCAGACTTCCTACACTTGAAAAGTGCGAAAATAAAAAAATTTTCATCAATATTCTCCTTCATATATAAATTCTTATTTGTTGAACTAGGCCGTGTATACCATACTCTCCAATGAAAGAACGCCCTGATATAGCGTAATTTGCTGTTTTCCTACGTACGTGCGTACACACTCCACAGGAATTCTAAGGGCCCTGCCCCCTTAGCACACGGACTTTGGAACAAAGACTAGTGTGTTACGCCTTGCCAGAGGTGTACAGGCTCCCGGTACGCACGTACGCAGCAATTGCCATCAATGCGCCATATAAGTGGCGATCAAGTTCGCATAAAGCGACCTTGGTTCCGCAAAATAAAAGGCAGGATACCATCACCACGATGATATCCTGCCTCTGTTCGTTCCTGTTTACCGTTCCGAGTAGCCCTTCCGCAGAATTTCCGATAAACAAAAAACGTACCCGAACCCTTTCTCGTAAAAGAATCGGGTTCGAGTACGAACTGAATGGTGGTGCAATAAAAAACCACCACAAAGGTACTGCTCCCTTGTGGTGGTTTTGGGTTAGAGCTAGAGGGTGTGGCCGTAGGCGTTGGCAGCCTTGATGGCGGCGGCGAATTTTTCGTCGGTGAAGGGCTCGGGGTTGCCCTGCTTCCACTCGTTGGTGGCGTGCGCGTGCTCGCACAGGGCAGGGATATCGGCCTCGGAAAGCCCGACCTGCTCAAGCGTCACGGGCAGCCCCATCTGCTTGTTAAAGGCAGCATAGCGCTCAAGGTTCTCGGTGTCGCCCGTATAGGCAAACAGCACGAGCACGCCCAGGCTCACGACCTCGCCGTGCAGGTAAGTGCCCTCACGCGGAATGCTGCAGGTGGCGTTGTAGAACGCGTGCGCCACGCTCGAGTTGTAGTAGTAATCGTTCTGGTTGGTCAGGTTGGAGACGTAGCCCGTGTTGACCACGATGTCGAGCGCGATCTGCTTGACGGCCTCGCTCGACAGGTTCTGGCGCACGTCCTCAAGACCCTGGACGCCATAGGTAAACAGTGGCTCGGAACAGGTGTGGGCGAGCGCCAGGCCAAGACCGGCGGTGTGCTCCAGGTTGCCGGCGCTCGTGGCGTACTCGACCTCGGGCTGTTTGGACAGGGCATCGCCCACGCCGGCCCAGAAGTACTCTGCCGGTGCCTTGGCGATGATCTTGGGGTTGATGAAGATGTGCGCCGGTCGGTTGGGGTACGAATAGCCCTCGAGCGAGCCATCGCCGTTGTACACGACGGCAATGGCGGTCGCAGCGGAGCAGTTGGAGCAAATCGTCGGCACCGTAAAGACGATCTTCTTGAGCTCGATGGCTGCGGTCTTCACGGTGTCGAGCGCCTTGCCGCCGCCGCAAGCAATGAGCACGTCGGCTTCCTGGCAGGCGGGGGAGTTTACGACCTTGGCGATATTGGCGCGCGTACTGTTGGTGCCGTAGACGCGCGTCTCCAGAATCTCGACGTCGGTACCCGCTAGCGCAGCTTCGATACCGGGAAGTGCTGCGGCCAGTGCCCGCTTGCCACCGATGATCGCGACCTTGGTCGCTCCGTACTCCGCCAGTGCGGTGGGCAGCTCGTCAAAGCAATCCTCGCCAACGGTGTAGTCGCTCATTCCAATCGTGCGCATAGCAACCTTCTTTCGTTCGATAAAGTGCTTTCAGGTATTTTGCTCCAAGAGAAGGTCCACAGCCGCGAGAAATTTCGAACGTATAAAACCAGTGTTGAGGGTTTTTCGTCGGCGTGGAACGTGCTAGCATACTCCGCATAAGCGTTGATGGGGACGAGTAGTCGGCCGTCCGCATGCCACAGAGAGCGGGGAGCGCTGAGAACCCGTGCATGCGACCGATGAAAATCACCCCGGAGCTGCGATCCCAACGGACGTGCCGCGCAGGTTCGTCTTAGTAGACATCGCCGAGATGGCCGTCGATACAGGCCAGCCGAGTAACGGATGCGAGCGCGCGAATACGCGGGCGAGGGCATCTAAGCTGGGTGGTTAAGCGAAGAGCTTTTACGGGCAGACTGCCTGTTTTATGGCGCTTCGTCCCAGCTTGTAGGGACGGGCGCTTTTTTGGTGCCCAGAGGGCGTGCGCGCCCACGACATGAAAGGGGTACCGTGGCAAACGAGTACAAGCAGACGATGAATCTGCCCAAAACCGGATTTCCCATGCGTGCCGGTCTTTCCAAGTCCGAGCCCAAGCGACTCAAGGACTGGCAGGACAACAAGGTCTACGAGCAAGTTCTAAAGAAGAACGAGGGGCATAAGAAGTTCGTGCTGCACGACGGCCCTCCGTACGCCAACGGCCCGATCCACATCGGCCATGCCATGAACAAGATCTCCAAGGACATGATCAACCGCTACTGGATGATGCAGGGCTATGAGGTTCCCTATGTCCCCGGTTGGGACTGCCACGGTCAGCCGATTGAGCACAAGGTCGAGGAGAAGCTCGGCACCGAGAAGTTCAACCAGACCTCCACGGCTAAGATCCGCGAGCTTTGCAATAAGTTCGCTGTCGAGAACATCGAGCTGCAGAAGGCCGGCTTCCGTCGCCTGGGCGTGCTCGGCGATTGGGACAACCCGTATCTGACCCTCTATCACCAGCATGACGCCGCCGACATCGAGGTCTTCAAGGCTATGTTCGACAAGGGCATGATCTATCGCGGCCACAAGCCCGTCCACTGGTGTAAGCACTGCCACACCGCACTCGCCGAGGCCGAGATTGAGTACTCTGACGAGACGAGCCCCTCCATTTTCGTGCGCTTCGAGATGACTTCCAAGCCCGCCGGCCTCGAGAACTTCGACGGCCCGGTCGACTTTATCATCTGGACGACCACGCCGTGGACCATCCCCTCCGACCAGGCCGTTTCCCTTAAGCCCGGCGCCGCCTATGTCGCCGTTGAGCACGAGGGTCGTGCCGAGGTCATGCTCGAGGACCTGGCTCCCAAGTGCTGCGAGGAGTTTGGCTGGGAGTACACCCCGGTTATGGTCGACGGCAAGCCCTACGTGGTTCCCGCCGAGACCTTCCACCACATCCACTACAAGCAGCCGATCTTTGACGGTGTTGAGGGCGTGGCGCTGCTGGCCGATTACGTCGGTGTCGATGACGGTACCGGTATCGTCCACAACTCGCCCGGCCACGGCGTCGACGACTACTTTGCCTGCCTCAAGGAGGGCGTTACCGACATCTGCATGCCGGTCGATGACGACGGCAAGTTCTACTCCGGCGAGGAGTTTGGTACCGGTGGCCCCTTCAGCGGTATGGACACCGATGAGGCCAACCCGCACATCATCGAGTTCCTGCGCGAGCGTGGCACCCTGGTCCTCGAGAAGAAGATCACGCACAGCTATCCGCACTGCTGGCGCTGCAAGCATCCGGTGCTCTTCCGTGCTACCGACCAGTGGTTTGTCTCGATGGACAAGACCGGTTTGCGCGAGCAGGCTGGCAAAGAGGTCCGCGAGAACGTCAAGTGGTATCCGGCCCACGCGGCTAACCGCATTGGCGCCATGGTCGAGCAGCGTCCCGACTGGTGCATCAGCCGTCAGCGCAACTGGGGCGTGCCTATCCCCAGCTACACCTGCGCCGACTGCGGCGAGAAGGTCATGAACGACGCTACTCTCGACGCCGCCATCAAGCTCTTCCACGAGAAGGGCTCCGACGCCTGGTTCACCGACGCTCCCGAGAGCTACCTGGGCGAGGCCTGCGTCTGCCCCAAGTGCGGCGGCCATCACCTCAAGGCCGATAAGGACATCCTCGACGTGTGGTGGGACTCCGGCGTCTCCTGGAAGGCCGTCTGCGAGTATCGCCCCGAGCTGGAGTATCCGGCGGACGTGTATCTCGAGGGCTCCGACCAGCACCGCGGTTGGTTCCAGAGCTCGCTGCTCACCTCGGTGGGCGCCAACGGCCACGCTCCGTATAAGGCGGTCGTCTCGCAGGGCTTCACGCTCGACGGCCAGGGCCGCAAGATGTCCAAGTCGCTCGGTAACGTCATCGACCCCAACAAGGTCTGTGACGAGATGGGTGCCGACATCATCCGTCTGTGGGTTGCATCTGTCGATACCAGCTCCGACGTTTCCATCGACCACGAGATCCTCGCTCGTACGTCCGATGCCTACCGTCGTTTCCGCAACACGCTGCGCTTCCTGCTCTCCGAGCTCGAGGGCCAGTTTGAGCCCGAGACCGACGGCGTCGCCTTTGCCGACCTGTTGCCGCTCGACAAGCTCATGGTTGCCCGTCTGACCCAGGTCCAGGCCGAGGTCGACGACGCTTACTCTTGCTACGAGTTCCCGCGCGCTTACCGTGCGCTCTACGACTTCGTGGTTACCGAGCTCTCCAACGTGTATCTCGACGCCCTGAAGGACCGTCTGTACTGTGAGAAGCCCGGCTCGCTCGAGCGCCGCAGCGCCCAGACCGTGCTGGCCGAGCTCTTCTCGATGCTCATGCGCGACCTTCAGCCGATCCTGTCCTACACGGTTGACGAGGCCATGGCCTATGCGCCCGCCGGCTGCGTCGATCACCAGAAGTACGCCGCGCTGCTCGATTGGTACAAGTCGCCCATCACGTTCGACGAGGCCAATGAGTTTGAGGGCGTGCTCGAGGCTTCACTCGAGCTCCGTAGCGCCGTGACCAAGGCCCTTGAGGATGCCCGCTCCGCCGGTACCTTCACCAAGAGCCAGCAGGTCCGCGTCAAGGCGGTCGTTCCCGCCGAGATGTACGCGCTGCTGACCGGTGATAAGGCCGTCGACCTGTCCGAGTTCTACATCGTTTCCGATGTTGAGCTGACCCAGGGCGAGGAACTCTCCGTTGCCATTGAGGCGGCCGAGGGCGAGTGCTGCGACCGTTGCTGGAACTACCGCACCACCGTCGGCGAGTACAACGGCCACGCGCATATCTGCAAGCGCTGCGCGAATGCCCTTTAAGGCACGGTAACTCGGCATTTTAGTTATTGGGAGAATTTGGACGCCTTCGGCCCATTTGCTCCGCTGAATAAAAGCGGCATTCTGTTTTTCGGAATGCCGCTTTCTTTTTATGCTGGTTATTTATCTGGCGTTAGCGAATATGTCGTGCGCTCTGCGTGTGGCAATATAAGATGGTTAATTGCGTTAAACGGAATTCGATGTTCTTGAGGGTAGGGGATTGATTTGGGTCGTGCTGGGGGTATGACGCCGCCTTTGCGTTGGCGGTTGGGTGTTGCTGGTGGGGTGGCGCTGGTTGTGCTGCTTCTTGACCAGCTGACCAAGCTTGCGGTTCGTGCCGTGGGCGACGCTTTGCATGTGACCGTCATACCCGGTGTCATTGACTTTATGTTTGTCCGTAATATCGGTGCTGCCTTTAGCATGGGCGAGGGGCATGGCGTTGCGTTCGCTTTGCTGGCGCTTGCGGTCATTGTCGCCATTGCCGTGTACTTGCTTCGCACGCCCCAGCTTGCTCGCTTGGAGGTTGTGGGCATGGCCATGGTCGTGGGTGGCGCCATTGGCAACGCGATCGATCGCCTGGCTTTTGGCTTTGTGACCGATTTTATTGCCACCACCTTCATCGACTTTCCCGTCTTTAACGTGGCCGATATCGGAATCACCGTAGGCGTTGTGCTTGCCCTCATCGGCTACATGTTCTTGAGCCCTGCGGCCCGCGAAGTCGATGCGACTGCCGAGCTCAATGCCCGTGATGAGGCCCGCGCCAAGCGCAAAGCCAAGCAGCGTGGGGAGCGTGCCCGCAAGATTCGCGAAAGGAATGAGCGTTAATGGCCGACATCCATATTCTTGTTGCCGACGATTGCTCTGGCCAGCGTCTCGACGCCTTTCTGGGTGCCAACGACGGCTGCCCCACGCGCTCTGCCTGCGCGCATCTGATCGAGGGCGGCGCCGTAATCGTGAACGGCGAGACCTGCCTATCAAAAAAATATGCTGTGCGCTCCGGTGACCGCATCTCGGTCGACCTGCCCGAGCCGCATGATCCCACTGATGTGATTCCCGAGGCCATCCCCCTCGATATCCGTTACGAGGACGACTACCTCATCGTGCTCTCCAAGCAGCGCGGCCTGGTGTGCCATCCCGCCCATGGCCACGAGAGCGGCACGCTTGCGAACGCTCTGGTCTACCACTGCGGCATTGACCATCTGGGTACCGTGCAGGGTGAGGACCGCCCCGGCATCGTGCATCGTTTAGATCGCGATACCTCGGGCCTCATGCTTGCGGCAAAAGACGACGACACGCAGCGCGCGCTCCAAAATCTCATTCGCACGCGCACGCTCGATCGTCGCTATATCACGCTCGTTCACGGACATATCGCTATGGATGAGGGCACCATTAACACCGGCATTGCCCGTTCTACGCGTGACCGTGTCAAGATGGCCGTTTCGGACGATCCTTTCGCGCGCCAGGCCATTACGACCTTTAAGGTCCTCGAGCGCTTCGATTCCACGCGTTTTGACGACGGCTATACGCTCGTCGAGTGCCACCTGTTTACAGGCCGCACACATCAGATTCGCGTGCATATGCGCCATATCAACCACGCCTGCGTGGGCGATCCGCTCTACGGCAAGTGCGATGCACGCGCCGATCAGGGTCTGACCAGGCAATTCCTTCATTCCTGGCGTGTTGCATTCGACCATCCCGTGACGGGGGAGCGCATTGAGTGCCGCGACGAGCTACCGTGGGATCTCGCCGCGGTTCTTGACGACCTGGCCCCGCGCTCGCTTGGCCGCACCGCTGCCGGCGACGAAATCGTTTCGCAGCTCGGTCTGCTCGAAGCCTAGCCAGTATTAGGTGGTTTCTTGAACTCGGTAAGCCTGCGGTAAGATATACGGTTGTTTACGTAACGCGTTCTCGGGAGCCTGCATGCTCGCCTTTTTACAAACCAACACACCCATCGTGATCTTCAACCAGATTGTTGTCACGCTGCTCACGGTCTGCTTTCTGTACCAGGTGGTCTTCTTTGTCATTGGCGCTCTTCGTGGCGAGGTCGCGCCTCCCAAGGCCAAAAAACTTCACCGCTATGCCTTCTTCATTGCGGCGCATAACGAGGAAGCCGTAATTGCCAATCTCGTACGCTCCATCAAGGACCAGGACTATCCGTCCGAGCTTATCGAGGTCTTTGTCGTTGCCGACGCCTGCACCGACAACACCGCGCAGCTCGCACGCGAGGCCGGTGCCATTGTTTACGAGCGCAATGACCTGGCCCGCAAGGGCAAGAGCTGGGTCATGGACTTTGGTTTCGATCGCATTCTCAACGAGTATCCCGACACGTTTGAGGGCTACTTTATCTTCGATGCCGATAACGTCATCTCCCGCGATTACGTCTCCAAGATGAACGATGCCTTTGACCAGGGCTTCCATGTGGTCACGAGCTATCGTAACTCCAAGAATTTTGGCAGCTCGTGGATCTCGGCAGCTAATGCTACTTGGTACCTGCGCGAGGCGCGCTTTCTCAATAACGCGCGCAACATCTGCAAGACTTCTTGCGCTGTCTCTGGTTCGGGCTACCTCATCTCCGCCAGCGTTATCGAGGGCATGCACGGTTGGCAGTTCCATACGCTGACCGAGGATATTCAGTTCACCACGTTCTGCGCCATTCACGGCATTCGCATCGGTTATGCGCCTGCGGAGTTCTTTGACGAGCAACCCGTGACGTTCAAGGCATCCTGGAAGCAGCGTATGCGCTGGACCAAGGGCTTCTACCAGGTCTTTTTTACCTATGGCAAGCATCTTGTCAAATCGACGTTCCGCTATCATCGCTTTGCCGCGTACGACATGTTTATGACCATCGCTCCGGGCATGCTGCTGTCCCTGATCTCCATGCTCGCCAACGCGACGTTCCTGATCATGGGCGGTCTTTCGCATGGTTTCTTGGCTACCGAAGTCGAGATGCAGGCGTGCGCCGCTTCGCTCATTATGACCTTCGCCATGATGTATCAGACGTTCTTTATCCTGGCGCTGCTCACGACTATCTTTGAGTACAAGCACATTCACTGCGCGCAAAAGTGGCGTCTGGTGACTAACCTGTTTACCTTCCCGATCTTTATGTTCAGCTATATCCCCATCACGGTGGCCGCGCTGTTCCTGAAGGTCGACTGGGTTCCTACCCAGCATGCCGTAAACGTCACCCTCGACGAGGTCATGCAAGGCGCCAAATAACCACCACCAAAACCACCGCAAAGGGGACAGTGCACCTTTGTGGTGGTTTTTGCTTTTGCGATGCAGCTTGAGGAGGTGCACGATGTTTTATATTCCGTTTTGGATTTGCATCTTTGCCGGCGCGGCGATTGATGCCCGTCAGCGACGTTTTTCCAATGAGCTTGCCGGTGCGTGTGCGGTGACGGCGTTAGTGGGCGTTTGGCTCGACAAAGGCGTTAACACGGCGCTTGACCACGCAGGTCTTGCCGTCATCGTGTATCTTGCTCTCGTGCTGACTGAGTCCTTCTGGCGTCGTCTTCGCCAAACCCCGGGCATCGGCATGGGAGATGCTAAGGCACTTTTCGCGCTTTGCACGCTCGACCCTATGGGTGGCATCGTGGCATTTGCCGTCGCGCTCCTGGCCCTGGCCCTCTCCTGCCTCATCACGAAATCGCGCTCCCTGCCATTGCTCCCGTTTTTGGTGCCGATTTTTGCCATAATCGAGGTTGTGGGCTGCACTTTGTAACCGATTGCGCATCCTTCTTAAGGAGCATGCCATGGCAACTAATCAAGAAACGGCCGTCATTAAGGCGCGCATGGACCGTATTCCCTCGGCGTTGTCGTCCGAACTTGTCGAGCGCATTGCCGCCGATCGTGCTTCGGGCTATGTCAACCCGTATCGTTGCAACGACGATCAGGTCATTCGTCGTATTGATCGCGCCGCCGACAAAGGTACGCTTATGCGTCCGGCGTTTATGCGCGATACCGAAAAGATACTTCATCTTCCGGCGTACACCCGTTATGCAGGCAAAACGCAGGTCTTTAGCTTCCGTAGCAATGACGATCTGTCACGCCGCGGTTTGCACGTGCAGCTCGTCTCCCGCATTGCGCGCGATATCGGTCGCGCCCTGGGGCTCAATTGCGATCTGATCGAGGCGATTGGCCTGGGTCACGACTTGGGACACACGCCTTTCGGCCATGCCGGCGAGCGTTTCCTCAACGATATCTATCATGAGCGTACGGGGCGTTATTTTTTCCATAACGTGCAGTCGGTCCGCGTGCTCGACACACTGTACGGCCGCAACGTGTCGCTCCAGACGCTCGACGGCGTGCTATGCCATAACGGCGAGTACGAGCAGCGTGTGTTTGAGCTCTCGGACATGAGCTCCTTTGACCAGTTTGACCAGACGGTTGAGGATTGCATTGCCACGGGCTATAGCGCAATTGGGCATCTGCGTCCCATGACGCTCGAGGGCTGCGTCGTTCGCATCTCGGATATTCTTGCCTACGTCGGTCGTGACCGTCAGGATGCGATCGCGGCGGGCCTGCTGTCACCCGACGCTTTTGATGATGGCCGGGGCGGTGCCTACAACAGTTGGATCCTCACGCATGCCTCCATCGATATCGTTGAGCACAGCTATGGTAAGCCGCGCATCGAGATGAGCGAGGACCTGTTTGAGGAAATCCGCCGAGCCAAGCGCGAGAACTACGAGAAGATCTATAGCAAGGGCGGTATCGAAGGCGATTCCGAGGTGGAGCTGCGCGAGGCGTTCGAAAAGCTCTACGACCGTTGCCTGCGGGATCTAAACAGTGGTGACGAGTCCTCGTACATCTTTAAGCACCATATTTCGCGCATTGAGCAGCAGCTTTCCTACTACGATCGCACCTATGCCTGGCAGGACGACAAGGATCAAGCCGTGGTGGATTATATCGCGAGCATGACGGACGGTTATTTCTGCGAACTGACGAGCAAGCTGTTCCCCGGTCTGGAGTTTCCGCACCGTACCTATATTAACGAACGGTAGTTCGTATATATTCGGTATACTGTTAGTGGAAAACGTTTTTGATTGATACACGGGATGGCTATGGACGACCTTTTTTCTGCTTCGACGCGCGAGCGTTCCTTTCAGAATGCGCCGCTTGCGGTGCGTATGCGCCCCAATTCGCTCGACGAGTATGTGGGCCAGCAAAAGGCCGTCGGTAAGGGCTCATGGTTGCGTGCCGCGATCGAACACGACGTGCTTTCCAGTGTGATTTTGTATGGGCCGGCCGGTACGGGTAAGACGACGCTGGCCCATATTATCGCCAACCATACTAAGAGCGAGTTTGTCGAGGTCAGCGCTGTGACGGGCACCGTGAAGGACTTGCGCCGCGTGATTGATGAGGCCAAGACGCGCCTGAATACCTACGACCGTCGCACCATTCTATTCATCGATGAGATTCACCGCTTCTCTAAGTCGCAGCAGGATGCCCTGCTGCATGCAGTTGAGAACCGTACCGTCATTATGATTGGCGCTACGACAGAGAACCCGTACTTTGAGGTCAACTCGGCACTGTTGTCGCGCGGGCGCGTGGTGGAGCTTGAACATCTGAAGGATGAGGATATCGCCACGCTTATTGAGCGTGCGCTTGAGGCACCACAGGGCTTGAACGGAAAGTTCTCGGCCGATGAGGATACGGTCAAGACCATTTGCACGCTGGCAGCGGGTGACGCTCGCTCGGCGCTCACGACGCTCGAGCTTGCGAGCGAGATTGCCGTCACGCGTCCCGATACCGAGGGAACGCCGGCGCCTGCGGCGGGGGAGCGCTATCCCATCACTGTGGATGACGTGAAGATTGCCAACCCGCGTCGCGGCTTTACGTATGACAAAAACGGCGACATGCACTACGACATCATCAGTGCGTTCATCAAGTCCATGCGCGGTAGTGACCCCGATGCCACGATCTATTGGCTCGCGCGCATGATCGATGCTGGGGAGGATCCTAAGTTTATCGCTCGCCGCATTATGATTCACGCTTCTGAGGATGTTGGCAACGCCGACCCGCAGGCGCTTTTGGTGGCGCATGCCGCGTTTAAGTCTGCCGAGGTCATTGGCTATCCCGAGTGCCGCATTAACCTGGCTCAGGCTGCACTCTATGTGTGCTTGGCGCCAAAATCCAACGCGTGTGAGGCTTCGATCGATGCGGCGCTGGCCGATATCCATTCTAGTGGGCTTCGCGAGGTGCCGAGTTATCTGCGCGATCGCCATCGCCCGGGCAGCGATGAATACGGTGTGTATAAGTATCCACATGATTATCCCGAAGGCTGGGTCGATCAGCGCTATTTGCCCGAGGGGCTGGAGCGCGGTGCGTTCTGGCAGCCTGTCGGGCGCGGCTGGGAAGAGTGGCGCGTAGAGCAAAGCGAGCGCGACCGCAGCGGGAATGCACCGAAGTAGCTGCTGATAATTTTGTCCCACGTTGCTGCTCTTGGCATGTTCGGTCCCCTTTGGGGTACCATGAAAAGCGTCTGTATTTCGATTTTTCCGGGAGGCTTGTATGAGTCCCATTCAAATCGCCCTGCTGCTGCTCGCCGTTGCCGGCGTGTGGGCCATCGCTGAGCTCGCGCTTACCCTGCGCAAGACACGCAATGTTGTCGACTCGCTCGATAAGACCGTGAACGACCTCAACAACACCATCGCCGAGGCTCAGCCTGTGGTGGCAAAGCTCGATGGCGCTGTCGATGAGCTTACGCCGGCGCTTGCCCAGATGGAGCCGCTGCTTAAGTCGAGCAAGACGGCAGTTGATGCCCTTACCTCCAACCTCGTAGAAGTCGAGGCGGTCGTCCGCGATATTTCCGAGGTCACCGGCAGTATGGCCGAGGCCAGCAATGCCGTGTCGAGTGTGACCGACTCCGCTGCCGGTGCCGTGCAGAAACTCTTTAACAAGGTGAAGACTCCCGCGGCCGACGCCGAGCGCAAGCTTTCCGCTTCCGAAGAAGCCGAGCAGCCGACCGAGCGTGTCCTGATTGGCGAAGCCGGGGACGATGTCGCTGCTGGTGACAATGATGCACAGAAGCCTGCTGCTAAAGCAGCCCAGTATTACACCTACACGCCCGCCGAGACCACCGAGGAGTCCTGCGATGAGTAGCGAAGCAACTTGCCCCATTACGCTGACCGTTGCTGGCGACCCGCGTCTGGCGCGCCTTGTGCGCATGACGGCGGCAAATGTCGGTGCGCTCTGCTCCATGTCCGTCGATCGCATCGAGGACATTCGTATGGCTGCCGAGGAAGCATTTATTTTCGGCTGCACGGCTGTTGATTCCGATGACATCTCGATCAAATTCGATGTCGACGAATCTCACGTCGGCATGACCTTTACCTTTGGCGACCAGGCCACCGTCGACGAGGATGACCAGGCTGCTGTTTATGCCGAGCTTATTTTGGCGAGCGTGTGCGACTCCTACGAAAAGACTGCGGCGCCCCTGACGCTTTCTCTCGACCTCAAGGCGGATATCTAATATGACCGAACGTTCCCGGAGCGGTAAGACCGCTTGGGACAAGGAGAAAACCCGCGAGCTGTTTCGTCGTTACAAGGAGACCGGTGATCCGGACGCCCGCGAGCAGCTCGTCATGTCCCATATGAATCTGGTAAGGTTTCTTGCCAACAAATTTAAGAATCGCGGCGAGCCGCTCGATGATCTGATGCAGGTTGGCTATTTGGGCCTGCTCAAGGCTATCGACCGCTTTGACCCCGAGCGCGGACTCGAGTTCACGACGTTTGCGACACCCACTATCCTGGGCGAGATCAAACGCCATTTCCGTGACAAGGGCTGGAGTGTGCGCGTGCCGCGCCGTCTGCAGGAGCTCTCGGCCAAGGTCAACCAGGCTACTGACAAACTTACCAACGAGCTGCAGCGTTCGCCCAAGGTTGAGGAGATCGCTGAGTATCTAGATGTGACTGTCGATGAGGTCCTCGAGGCTATGGAATCGTCTTCGGCCTATACCTCGGTGCCCATCGAGGCTCCTGGTGCGTCCGATTCCGACGATGCCCCTTCGATTCTCGACCGTTACGCCGACGACGACAACGAGCTCGACTTTACCGATGACCGCCTAGTGATCGAGGAAGCCATCCGTGATTTCTCGCCGCGCGAGCGCGAGGTGATCGAGCTGCGCTTTGTGAAGGGCATGACCCAGATCGAGATCGCCAAGAAGCTGGGTATTTCTCAGGTGCAGGTTTCGCGTCTGCTGCGCCGCACGCTTAAGAAGATTCAGGACAAGATCGACCCCGACGGAGTGATGATTCGTTCATGAGTGAACACCCCCAACAAACCGATCGCGTGCTGCGCGACACCCGCATTCTGACGCTTCGCATTTGGGCTGTTGTCGGCTGCATTGTCATCGCCGCTGTCATCTTTAACCTTATGGGCATCCTGGCGCCGGTTATCGAGTTTCTCGCTGTTGGTTCCATCATTGCCTTTGTGATGTCCCCGATCACCAACTGGCTCGAGCACCATGGCGTGAATCGCGGCATCGGTTCGCTTATCGCGCTTATTGTTGTTGTTGCCGTGCTCGTCGGTGTCGTTTGCATCTTGTCGCCGATTCTCTTTGGTCAGATCATGGAAGTCCTGAGCCGCCTGCCCGAGCAGCTTCGTGTTGCGGGTGGCGATCTCAATGAGATGATCTCGCATGCCAAGACGCTCAATAACACGCCGCTCAAGGAGTATTTGGACGATAATCTTTCGTCGCTGGTTACCGTGGCATCGAAGTATGTGTCTCAGATTGCTGCCGAGCTTGGCCGCGGTGTGTTCCCGCTCATCACCAATACGGCCTCGCAGTTGTTCGTGATCTTCCTTGGTCTGGTGCTTGCCTACTGGATGGCCTGCGACTACCCTCGCATGCATCACGAGATTTGCACCATCATCGGTCAGGAGAAGGAGACCTCGTACCGCTTTATGGTCGCCATCCTTTCTCGCTCTGTCGGCGGCTACATGCGCGGTATGGTCGTGACGTCCATCTGCGGTGGTTTCCTCGCCTTTATCGGCTTCCTGATTATCGGCCATCCGTATGCGGCGCTCATGGCTTTCTTCACTGGCATCATGCACTTGGTTCCGGTCGTCGGTCCCTGGGTGAGTGCGGCAATCGCCACGGTACTCGGCTTTATGTTCAGCCCCATGTTGGCGTTATGGACGCTCATCGTGACGATGGTCGCGCAAAACGTCACCGACAATGTGATTTCGCCTAAGGTCATGCAGAGCTCAGTGCAGGTGCATCCCATTATGAGCCTTACGGCTCTCGTTATTGGTTCGGCACTCATTGGGCCCATCGGCATGATTATTGCCATCCCGCTTTGTGCGGCCCTCAAGGGCATCTTCGTGTACTACTTCGAGAATGAGACCGGCCGTCAGCTTGTGGCCTATGACGGAGCCGTGTTTAAGGGCACGCCGTACCGCGATGCCGATGGCAACCCGGTCGCCGCCTACGACGCGCTCGGCGACGACACCTTCATCTATGAGTCCGAGCTCATCGGTAACGAGACTGCGCCCGAGGCCAAGGCCATGCCCAAGCCCGAGCTCGATAATCCCTGGATTAAGCTCTCGGGCCTGCAACCCGATGCCACGGGCTTCTTCAAGAACCCCTTCGCCAAAGACGATGATTCCAACTCGGACGACGATACCAATACCGGCATCGACGGCTCCATGGACGATTCGGATTCTAAATAGGTTCTATTAACGTTTCTTGAAGTTGTAAATGACAAGAAACGCGACCAAAGCGATTGATAAGGGGCCGGCTACATAGAAAAAGAGAACGTCAATTGCGCGTAGAGTGTAATAAGCCTTATCGCCGGACATTACTGTATACAATACGTATCCAAATGATGGTTGGTTTGCGTACCAGCATGAGAAGGCTAAGAGCGCTAAAAGTGCTACAACCAGAAGTGCATTCAGGACAAATCGTTTGCTTTTCATCGATCGCTCCTTCCGGGTGAATCTTATATGCAATTATACAGCAGTCCTTTTTCAAAGGATCGCGCAGTACTAAATAACGTGCACTTTCGCTGGAGGGTCGCTGTTTGGCGACCCTCTTTTTTGCACAGGCGCGGCGGGATGGTAATATCATTACGTTTGAACTGTTTCGATGTGAAACCGAGGAGATTCCCTCTATGAGTGCTGACTACCCGTCAATGACTACGGCCGAGATTCGCTCCAAGTTCCTCAACTTCTTTGAGGAGCGCGGTCTTAAGCTCTATCCTTCTTCGTCCCTCGTCCCCGACGACCCTTCGCTGCTGCTTGCCAACGCCGGCATGAACCAGTTTAAGGAGTACTACCAGGGCAAGAAGACCATGAAGGAGATCGGCGCGATCTCCTGCCAGAAGTGCGTCCGCACCAACGACATCGACTGCATCGGCGAGGACGGCCGTCACCTGTCCTTCTTTGAGATGCTCGGCGACTTCTCCTTTGGCGGCGTCTCCAAGCAGCAGGCCTGCGCTTGGGCCTTTGAGCTCATCACCAAGGAGTTCAAGCTGCCGCTCGACCGCCTGTACTTCACTGTCTTTACCGAGGACGACGAGACCCATGACGTGTGGCGCTCCCTGGGCGTTGCCGAGGACCACATCTCGCGTCTGGGCGAGGACGACAACTTCTGGGCCGCTGGCCCCACCGGCCCCTGCGGTCCGTGCTCCGAGATATACTTTGACATGGGCGAGGAGGTCGGTTGCGGCAGCCCCGACTGCAAGCCCGGCTGCGACTGCGACCGCTTCCTTGAGTTCTGGAACCTCGTGTTTACCCAGTACGACCGCCAGGAGGACGGCTCCATGCCGGAGCTGCCGCACCGCAACCTCGATACGGGCATGGGTCTGGAGCGCATGGCCGCTATCATGCAGCACAAGACCGCTAACTACGACGGCGATCTGATGCAGCATCTCATCAAGCTCGGTGAGGAGATCAGCGGCAAGACCTATGACGCCGATGACTACTCCGGTGCCAGCCGCTCGCTGCGCATTATCGCCGATCACTCCCGTGCCGTCGACTTTATGATCTCGGACGGCATCCTGCCCGGCAACGAGGGCCGCGAGTACGTCCTTCGCCGTCTGCTCCGCCGTGCCGTGTTCCACGGTCGCCTGCTGGGCATCGAGGGTGCCTTCCTGACCAAGTTCATCGACGAGGTCAATGCTCAGATGGGAGAGGCTTATCCCGAGCTGCTCAAGAACGTCGCCCTCGTCAAGGGTATCGTCGCCTCCGAGGAGGAGCGCTTCTCCACGACGCTCGACAACGGCCGCGTCTATCTGGACGAGGCTCTGGCAGCGCTTTCCGAGGGCGCCGTGCTTCCGGGCGATGTCGCCTTTAAGCTGCACGACACCTTTGGTTTCCCCATCGATCTGACCGTCGAGATCGCCGGCACCGCTGGTCACGACGTCGATATGGACGGCTTCACTGCCTGCATGGAGGACCAGAAGGCCCGCGCCCGCGCCAATGCCAAGGGCGACGCCTGGGGCAGCTTCAACGACGTGTGGGTCGAGCTTTCCGACAAGGTCGCCGCGACCGAGTTCGACGGCTATGACAACGATGTGATCGAGGGCGCCAAGGTTGTCGCCATCGTGCGCAACGGCGAGTCCGTCGAGTCCGCTGCCGCCGGCGAGGACGTCGAGGTTGTGCTCGACCGCACCCCGTTCTATGCCGAGATGGGTGGTCAGCAGGGTGATGCCGGCAAGCTTTCCGCCGAGGGCGTTGTTCTGACCGTTGCCGACACCAAGAACCACAACGGCCTGTATGCCCACGTCGCGCACGTTGCCGATGGCACGCTGACTGTCGGTGCCGCTGTTACCGCCGCGCTCGACGCCGAGCGCCGTGGCTTCCTGCGCCGCAACCACACCGCCACGCACCTGCTCGACGCCGCCCTTAAGCAGGTCCTGGGCGAGCACGTCTCCCAGGCCGGCTCGCTGGTGACGCCCGAGCACCTTCGCTTTGACTTTACGCACTTCGAGGCCCTGTCCTCCGAGCAGCTCAAGGCTGTCGAGGACCTGGTCAACCAGCAGATCTTCGCTTCCAAGCCGGTCGTGACCCGCGTCATGGGCATCGACGAGGCCAAGGCCGCCGGTGCTGTCGCCCTCTTTGGCGAGAAGTACGGCGACGTCGTCCGCGTCGTCTCCGTAGGCGCCGAGGACCAGCCGTTCTCCCGCGAGCTCTGTGGTGGCACCCATGCCGCCAATACCGCAGAGATTGGTCTGTTCAAGATCATTTCCGAGTCCTCCACGGGCTCCAATGTCCGCCGTATCGAGGCCGTGACCTCTAAGGGTGCCCTCGACTACATGGCCGACCGCCTGGCGCTCGTTGACGCCGCCGCCGCTGCGCTCAAGTGCCGCGTCGACGAGGTTCCCGCCCGCGTGGAGAACCTGCAGGCTGAGCTGCGCGAGACGTCCAACAAGCTCAAGAAGGCTCTGACCGGTGGCTCCTCCGACGCCATCTCCAGCGCCATCGAGGGCGCCGTCGAGCTCGACGGCTATAAGCTCGTTGTCGCTGAGCTCCAGGGCCTTGAGGCTGCCGACCTGCGCAACGTATGGGATACCGTGCATCAGAAGGTCGCCGGCCCTGTCGCTTGTGTCGTCGCCAGCGTGACTGAGAAGGGCACTCCGGCCCTGCTCGCTGCCGGCTCCGATGACGCCGTCAAGGCCGGTTTCCACGCCGGTAACGTGATCAAGCAGATCGCGGGTCTGGTCGACGGTCGCGGTGGCGGTCGTCCCAACATGGCCCAGGCTGGTGGCAAGAATGCTGCCGGCATCGCCGATGCCCTCGCGGCCGCTAAGACCGCGCTCGGCGCCTAAGAATCTAAGAAGTCGCTGTGGTTGCGCTCGCGCTGGACATAGGGGAGACCAGGATTGGCATCGCCGTCTCGAGCCGTGATGGCAAGATGGCGATGCCTGTCAAGGTGCTTCCGGCTGCCGAGGTCACCGGTATGGCCAAGACGTTCCGCTACCTGGTCGAGGACTATGAGCCCGACATCCTGGTAAGCGGACGTCCCTTGACCATGGCCGGTGAGCCCGGCCCCCAGGCCGAGCGCGTTGCCGCCGTAGCGCAAAAGATTGCCGACGAGCTCGATCTTCCGCTGGAGTTTGAGGACGAACGTCTGTCCTCGCAAGAGGCCAAGCGTATCCTGCGCGAGCAGGGCCTCAACGAAAAGCAGATGAGGGGCAAGATCGACATGATTGCCGCCAGCCTGTTTTTGCAGACGTGGCTCGATCGTAAAAACGAGGAGGTTTCGCATGCCTAGCGCTTCCGATCCGCGCCAGCAGAATCGTACACGGCAGCCGGCGTCGCGCCCTGCCCAGCCTGGCCAGCGTCCGGCACAGCCGACGCAGCGCGCAGCTCAGCCTGCCGCGCGCCCGGTGCAGTCCTTCTCTCATTCGGCCCAACCTGTTCAACGGACGGGTCAGCAGCCTTCTGCTCGTTCGGTTCAGCATTCGGCTTCTCACGCGGCTCAGCAGCCCACTGCTCGTACGGCCCAGCCTGCAGGCGGTACCCGCTTTAAGCAGCAGGCATCTACCCAGCGAGTGCAGGCCCCCCAGTCGCATTCGCATCACGTTCTCGGTTCCCACGGCGTTGCTCCGGCTACGCGCTCGAGCTATAACACGCACGTCCGCCGTGGTACACAAAAGAAAAGCTCCCCGGTGCCTATGATTATCGGTGGCGTCGTCGCCGTGCTTGCGCTTGTCGCGATCGTTTTCTTTGTCGTGCCAGCCGTCAAGGGCTTCTTTGGCGGTGAGGATGCGAAAGTCGCTGCTGGCCAGCAAGTTACTATCACGATTCCCGACGGTGCCTCGGGCGACAGCATCGCTTCGATTCTCTCCGAGAACCATATCGTAGAAAATCCCAAGGATTACTATGCGGCGGTGAAAAAGCTCAACGCCGATATGTCGCTCAAGCCTGGTGATTATTCGTTCACCACACTCATGGATGCGACCAAGGTTGTTCAGCAGCTCATGGAAGGCCCCAACGCGGGCTCCAATACGCTGACTATCCCTGAGGGCCTGACGGTCGATCAAGTCGCCGACCGTGTGGCCCAGGCCTACGACAGCATCTCTAAGGAAGACTTCCTCAACCAGGCCAAGGCCTCCAACTACGTGGACGACTATAGCTTCCTTAAGGGCGCCGCCAACGATTCGCTCGAGGGTTTCTTGTTCCCCAAGACCTATTCGCTGGGCGATTCGCCGACGGCCGATGACGTGATTCGCGCTATGCTCGATCAGTTTAAGACCGAGTACAAGTCGCTTGACTTTGCGAGCTGCGAAGCCAAGATCAAGGAACGCTACGGTGTGGAGATGTCCGACTACGACATCGTCAACTTGGCCTCTATCGTTGAGCGCGAGGGCCTCAACGCCGATCAACGTGCGCATGTGGCCTCGGTTTTCTACAACCGCCTTGCCGGCAAGCTCGACGGTCTGCGCTATCTCAATAGCGATGCGACTATGATGTATGTCACCGGTGGCGAGGTTACCGCCGACGACCTGCAGAGCGATAGTCCGTATAACACCTATAAGCATGAGGGTCTGCCGCCCACGCCCATCTGCTCTCCGTCGCTCGAGGCACTCAAGGCCACGCTTGAGCCGACCGACTCCGATGACCTGTATTTCTACATTACGCAGGACGAGGAGTACTTCTCGCAAACCTACGAAGAGCATCAACAGTCTTGGAATTAGCATGAGGATTTTTAGCCCCAAACGTTACGTTGCCTCGGTCGATCGCATCGACCTTAATACCCTGTGGGCCGACGGCAAACGCGCCATTCTGCTCGATCGCGATAACACCTTGGTGCCGCGCGACACCGAGCAGGTTCCCGCCGCGGTTTCCGCTTGGCTCGATGCCGCCCGCGCCAAAGGCTTTAAGCTGTGCATGGTGTCCAACAACTGGCATCGCGACCAGGTCATGAGCTCTGCACGCGAGCTGGGACTCGAGGCCATCAGCCACGCCATGAAGCCGGCGCCGTTTGCCCTCAAGGCGGGTCTTAAGCGCCTCGGCGCCACGGCCGACGAGGCGGTGCTGATCGGTGATCAGCTCTACACGGACGTGTGGAGCGGCAACTTCGCCGGCGTCGATACCATCCTGGTAAAGCCGCAGGCGACGCAGGACCTGTGGTATACGCAGATCTTCCGTATCTTTGAGCGCCGGGCCCTTCGCGACCTTCCCTGCGAGGAATAGGTCTCGCTATGTCCCAGCACACCAAACACGGCTGCGACCATATCTTCTTTATCGGCTTTTTGGGCGCGGGCAAATCGACGCTCGCGCGCAACGTCGGCACTATGTTCAAGCGGCGTTTTATCGATACCGACCGTCTGGTCGTGCGCCGTTGCGGCAAGTCGGTAACCGAGATTTTTCAGACCGAGGGCGAGGATCGTTTTCGCGAGCTCGAGACCTCGGCGCTCCGTTCGCTCCAAAGTGAGCGCAGCCTGTTGGTTTCGTGCGGGGGCGGCGTTGTCGAGACGCCGGTGAATATTGAGTTGATGCACGAAATGGGTACGTGCGTGTACCTCGAGGGTGACTTCGAGGATTCGATTCGCCAGATTCGTCGGTCCGACACGCGCCCCGATTTTCGCTCTCCCGAGCATGCCGCGCGCCTGTTTGAGCATCGCCGTCCGCTGTATCGCCAGGCCGCCGACCTTACCCTTGATATTCGCAACAAGTCCTTCGAGGACGTTTCCTACCTTTGTGCCGAGATGCTTTTGGAGCGTGGGCTGCTATGATTCGCCGTCAACTGATCAATTTCCAAAACCGCAGCGTCGATGTCCGCGTCGGATTGGGCGCGTTCGATGAACTGTCGCGTATGTTTGCCTCGGCCGTGGGCAAGCCTAAGCGCGCGATGGTCGTTTGGAACACCGCCACATCTGAGCGTTTTGGTGAAGTCGTCGAGCATGCGCTGGTCGACGCCGGTTTTGCCGTGTCGCTGCTAGTCCTTGAGGTTTCGCCTGCTGGTGCCACGCTGGCCGATGCTGATGCTATCTTTGGCGCCCTGTCTGCCAACGGCGTTACCTGCGACGATCTGGTTGTCGCCGTTGGCGATGCCGCAACCTGCTCGGTTGTTAGCTGGTGCGCCAACCAGTGGTGCGGCCGAACCGAGTGCGCGCTGTTGCCGACGACCTTTGACGCCATGCTCACGGTCGCGACGACCATGAAGCCGCTCGTCGCCTCGTCGGCCAATGCGCTTCCCGCTATCGCGTTCCGTCCCGAACCGGGCTTGGTCGTGTGTGACCTCGACCTTGTTCGTGAGGCGGACCCCGAGGACCTCAAGCTCGGCTTTGTGGTGCTTGTTGGCACCATGCTTTCGAGCAGTAAGTCCCGCTGGAATCAGTTTACTGAGACCGTCCCCGAGATTCTCGCGGGCGAGGAGGTCGCGCTCGTCAATGCCGTTCAATGGTCTCAGACTGCCCGTAAGGACGTACTGATGGCCACGAACCCGAGCGCTCGCCATGCGCTCGATTTTGGCAAGACGGGGGAGCGTACCCTGCGCGCCTGCTTGGGCGATGCCGCCTCGCAGGTCCCTGCCTATCAGCTGTTATCCGAGGGCATGCGCTTTGAGGCGCGCCTAGCACATGATGCCTGCGACTTTGATATCGATTACGTCTTTGAGGTCGATGACTGCCTGGAGGACTTTGGCATCGAGGAACTTGCCTTCGATCTGGAGCCTGCCGCATATATCGAGGAGTTCCGCAGGCAGCAGTTTGTCCGCTCGAACCGCAGTATGTTGCCGCTGCCCGCGGCACTCGGCGCTATTCGTCTAACGTGCGTTGAGGACGAGGTTCTTGAGCGCCATGCTCACGCCTACTTGGCTTCTCGCAAAGAACTTCTCTAAGTTTTATTGACATCCATCGTCTTTCGTATCATGTTGAGGGGCGGGTTTCCAATCGGTTGCGGATCGCATGCGATTCCGTCGTTCGGTTGAGACCCGTCCCGTCTTTATAGAGACAACAAGAAAGGAATCTGCATGTCTGAGTTTGCTGCCGGTCCTGCCGGTCGTATCGAGCGTGTCCGTGCCCTGATGGCCGAGCGTGGCTACGACGCCATCGTGGTGCGCGACGAGGCCAATCTTCGTTGGCTCACGGGCGTGAAGGGCGTCTTCGACTACACCTTCGAGTTCCCGCACGCGGCGTTTATTACGGCTGACCAGTGCCTGTTCCATACCGACTCGCGCTACCTCAACAGCTTTGAGGAGAACACGCCCGCCGGCAGCCCCTGGGTCTACGACATGGACGAGGGCACCATCCCCGGTTGGGTCGCCGGCAAAATCGCGGCCAACAAGTGCCGCGTCTGCGCTGTCGAGGACGACATGCAGATCAACATCTATCAGGGTATTCAGCGTGGTCTGGAGGATCGTTCCGTCGCCTGCATCCTACCGCTGATGCACGACGACATCCGCAAGATGCGCGCCATCAAGGATGCCGAGGAGATCGAGCTCATGCGCCATGCGCAGTCGATCACCGACGCCGCCTTCCAGCACATGCTCGGCTTTATTAAGCCTGGTATGACCGAGAAGCAGGTTCGCAACGAGCTCGAGAACTTTATGTTCGCCAACGGCGCCGATAGCCTTGCCTTCGGCTCCATCGTGGCGAGCGGTCCCAACACCGCCAACCCGCATGCCGTGCCGAGCGACCGCGTGATTGAGAAGGGCGATTTCGTTCTCATGGATTATGGCGCGGGTTATTGCGATTACCGCTCCGACATGACGCGCACTGTCGTGATGGGCGAGCCCACCCAGGAGCAGCTCGACCTGTACGCACTCGTGCGCCGTACGCACGAGGAGTGCGTCGCCGCCATCCATCCGGGCGTTGAGGGCAACGACATTTTCAAGCTTTCCAAGAAGATCATCGGCGATGCCGGCTATGGCGATTACTACAACCATGGTCTGGGTCACGGCGTCGGTATCGACATCCACGAGCTGCCCAACTTTAACCGCAGCAAGAACACCATCGCGATCGGCTCAGTTATCACCATGGAGCCCGGCGTGTACCTGCCCGGTGTGGGCGGCGTGCGCCTGGAGGACTACGGCGTCGTCACCGAGAACGGATATGAGCCCTTCACCAAGACCCCGCACGACCTGCACGTCATCGATTGCTAGCCCATTTCGATAGATTTTTGGGGCGGGGCGTCCGAAATGATTCGGGCGCCCCGCGTTCTCTTTTTATGCGCTCGCTGCAGGCGCCGTCTGCAAGTGTATAATTTCGGTCGTATGTAATTTGGACGCTTGTGCGTTCTGCCCATAACAAGAAAGGTCGCTATGCCTACCATTTCTACCGCCGACTTCAAGAACGGCCTCGGTCTCCGCATTAAGGACAAGGTCTACACCATCGTCGAGTTCCAGCATGTCAAGCCGGGCAAGGGCGGCGCGTTTGTGCGCTACAAGACCCGCGACATCAAGAGCGGCCGCGTCGTCGAGAACACCTGCAACGCCGGCACCAAGTTCGAGAGCGTCATGCTCACCACCCGTGAGTTCCAGTACCTCTACAACGATGGTACCGACTACATCTTCATGGACAATGAGTCCTATGAGCAGGTTCCCGTTCCCGAGGACATGGTGGGCGAGAACTCCAAGTGGCTGCGCGAGAATGACATCTGCCAGCTGCTCTTCGCCGACGATGAGCTCATGGGCGTGACCCCGCCGATGTTCATCGAGACCACCATCGTCCAGACCGACCCGGGCTTTAAGGGCGATACCGTCCAGGGTTCCACCAAGCCGGCCACGATCGACACCGGCGCTGTCATCCAGGTCCCCATGTACCTCAACGAGGGCGAGGTCATCAAGGTTGACACCCGCGACGGCAAGTTCGTCTCCCGCGTTTAGCAACCAACTCTTCTAGGAGGACTCATGCCCCAAGAAATCAAGATTGACGGCATCGGCATTTCGCCCGATGTTCTGACCGCCATCGTCTCGCGCGCCGTGTCCGATGTCGAGGGCATCGCCTCCGTTGGCGTCAAGGACCTTGCCACTAATCTTGTCTCCATGATGCTCTCGTCCAAGGCCCCGGCTTCCGAGCCGGCTGTCGAGGCCGAGGTCGTTGGCGACAAGCTCGCACTCACCGTGCGTGTCGTGGTGTTCTTTGGCTATCCGTTCAAGAAACTCGCCGAGGCCGTTCGCGCTGCCGTGGTCGCTGCCATCGATGCCCAGGTTGGCGTTGAGGTTGAGCGTGTTGACGTTTGCATCGACGGCCTCGTTTTCCCCAAGGAGTAACCTTTGAGCCTTAAGGTTTATCGCGGGCGTACGCTTGCCCGCAGTCAGGCGCTGCAGCTGCTGTTCCAGGCCGAGGCCACGGACAGCCCGCTCGAGCGCGTCCTCGAGGGTGATTTCCTGATCTCGAAGGGTCCCCTCGACCCCTATGCGCTGGAGCTGTGCCGCGGTGCCTACGAGCATATCGACCGCATCGACTGCGCTCTGCGCTCCGTTGCCAAGAACTGGGATCTTATGCGCATGCCCGGTGCCGACCGCAATCTGCTGCGTATCGCCGTTTACGAGATGCGTTTCCTCACCGACGAGGAGGTCTCGGACGCCATCGTGATCAACGAGGCCGTCGAGCTTGCCAAGGCCTATGGCACCGACCAGTCCGCGTCGTTCGTCAACGGCGTGCTGGGCAAGATCGCTCGCAGCGAGGAGCTGCCGGGCGAGGACCTATACCAGGAGCTGCTGGCCGAGGATCGCGCTCGCGAGGAGGCACAGGCTGCCGAGGCTGCCGCTAAGGTTGCGGTTGCCCAGGCTGAGGCTGGTGTGTTGGCCGAGGATGCGGACGCTGCTGAGGCCGTCGAGGCCGACTCCGTCGAGGAGTAGCCATGCCAGAGGGTTCTGTCCGTAACTTTGATGAGATTTCGGACCGTCTGGATCAGATCATCGCTACCGTTCGCTCCAAGGATACCTCCTTGGAGCGTTCGCTCGATTTGTTTGACGAAGCGATTGAGCTGGGCTCCCGCACGGTCGATATGGTCGACAAGTTTGAGTTGACGCCGCGTGAGGCCGACAAGCTCGAGCAGGAATACGATGAGGATGCGGCAAACGAATCCCAGGATAGCTAGGCCGCATCTCCGGATACGAATGGTTGATGGCATTCATGAAACGCGTGCGTCTTGATGACGAACTGATTTCACAGGGCATCTGCGCCGATCGCGCGGATGCCCTTCGCACTCTTATGGCCGGCTTGGTCTCGAGTGGCGGTGAGCGCTTGACTTCGCCGGGCCTTAAGGTGACCCCGGGCCTGCCGTTGCACGTGAAGGGGCGCATTCCCTATGTTGGCCGCGGCGGTCTTAAGCTCGAAGGCGCGCTTGATACGTTTGGTATCAATCCGACGGGCCTTGCCTGTCTGGATGTGGGCTGCTCTACCGGCGGCTTTACCGATTGCCTGCTCAAGCGCGGAGCTGCGACCGTTGTCTCGGTGGACGTTGGTCGCGCCCAGTTCGATTGGTCGTTACGTCAGGACGATCGCGTGACGCTGCATGAGCGCACAAACGTGACGCAGCTGCCTGAGCTTGGCTATGCCGGCGCCATCGACCTGGCTGTGTGTGATGTCTCGTTTACCAGCATCGCGAACATTATCGATGCGGTGCTGGCGTGCCTGGCGCCTACGGGTGCATTCTGCACGCTTGTAAAGCCGCAGTTTGAGGCTCCGGCGGCGCTGGTGGGTGAGGGCGGCATTGTGACCGATCCCGCCGTGCGCCGCGATACACTCGTTGCGGCAGTTGAACTCTTTGCTGCCAAGGGGCTGTTCCCGGTCGATGTGTGCGTGTCGCCCATTCATGGTGCCAAGGGAAACGTTGAGTTTTTCCTGTACGGCACGAGATTTGACCCCGGCGACCGCACGCAAGACGAGCTGCAATTCCAGGTATCGGTTTTGAGCGAGAAAGCTGCAACGCTATGAAGGTCTTTCTGGTTCCCAATTACTACAAGCAAGAGGCGGTTGAGAGCGGCCTGATGCTCGAGCTTTGGCTGACGCGCCAGGGCTATGAGGTCGCATGGGCTGCCGACCAGCGATCGAAGATTCAAAGCACGCCTGATATTGACGGCTCCGATCTGGTCATTACGCTCGGCGGCGACGGTACGTTGCTGCGCGCTGCCCGCATCCTCAACCATCGCGAGATTCCTATCCTCGGTCTTTCCTATGGTCACCTGGGCTTTTTAACTGCTGCGAGCCCCGAGGAGCGCGACATTCTGCAGGTCGTGAGCGACGCCCTTTCCGGCGAGCTGCACGTGAGCCGTCGCGCCACCATCGCCGCGGATATCGTGTCCGTGCGCGACGATGGCACGAAGGATGTCGTGCGCACGTTCGCCCTCAACGACATGGCGCTCACGCGCGGCCCCCTGTCCGATATGGTTGAGTTCGACATCACGGTGTCGGGCCACCATATCGATCGACTGCGTGGCGACGGCGTGGTCGTGTCCACGGCGACTGGTTCTACGGGGTACGCGCTCAGTGCAGGTGGCCCCATTGTGAGCCCCGACTATACGGGTATGGTCTGCGTACCCATTGCGCCGCACACCATTCAGGCCCGTGCCTTCTTGACTTCGCCGAGTGATGTCGTCGAAATCTTTATGTCCGATGATCGCCCGAGCGTGCCGGCGATCGCCATCGATGGACAGTTTATTACCTGTGATGGCACCGTTGAGAGCGTGGCGGTGCGTCGTGGGCCCGGTGATGTGCTGCTGCTGGATTACGGCCCCGAGAGCTTCTATAACTCGGTGAGCCGCGTATTCTACGGAGTCCGTCATGATCGATGAGCTGCAGGTTTCTAACATTGCACTCATTCGCGAGGCGACGCTGGTGCCGAGTGCCGGCCTGACTGTTCTGACCGGTGAGACCGGCGCCGGCAAGACTGCGCTGCTCTCTGCGCTCAAGCTTATTTTGGGCGAGCGCGCGGATTCGTCGACGGTGCGCGAGGGCGAGGCGCTGGCGAGCGTCGAGGCGCGCCTGTTTGACGGGCCGCACGACACGGAGGGGTTCACCGTACAGCGTAGCCTTTCTGCCGAGGGCCGCAGCCGCGTGAAGATTGACGGCCGCATCGCCAGCGTGCGCGAGCTTTCGGAGCGCGTTGGCGTGATGATGGATCTGTGCGGCCAACACGAGCATCAGCGCTTGCTCGATCCGGCGCATCACGTTGCGATGGTCGATGCATGGGCAGGGCGCCCGGCACTCGAGGCGCTGGATGCGTACCGCGTCTGCTTTAAAGCATCGCGCGCTGCCGCCAAGGAGGTTCGACGTGTCGAAGAGGCCTCGCGTGCGCAGGGGAGCCGCGTCGAGGAGGCGCGCTTTGCCCTCGAGCGCATCGGCGAGGTCGACCCCAAGCCGGGTGAGTATGAGGAACTCGAGGAACTGCTGCCGCGCTCCGAACATGCCGAGGTACTGGTTGCCACAGCTAACGATGCCCATGCATCGCTTGCCTCCGAAGGGGGAGCGCTCGACGCCGTGAACAGCGCCGTGGCAGAACTTTCCCGAATGGCTACCGTCGATCGCAAACTGGGCGACATTGCCGATGCGCTTTCGGATGCCTGTATCTCACTTGAGGATTGCGCGAACGAGCTTCGTGCCTATCGCGATGGCGTCGCCTTCGACCCGCGCGAGCTCGCTCGCATGCGTGAGCGGTATTCCGACCTCAAGGGCCTGTTGCGTCAGTGGGGCCCCACCATGGACGATGTTTTTGCCATGCGCGATCGCTCGCAAGAGCTGCTGTCCCTGGTCGATGATGGCGATGAACAGATCAAAAAGGCGCGTGAGGCACTCGGGAGCGCTGAGCGCGAGTTGTTTGCCGCTGCCAAGGCACTTAAGCGCGCCCGCAATACGGCGGCCCCGCGCTTCTGTCACGAGGTTGGCCGCCAGATGGCTCGCCTGGAGATGGGCGGCGCCGAGCTCGTCTGGGAGTCGCGCGATCTTCCCCGTGCTGAGTGGACGCCCGTTGGTCCTTCGAGCTACGAGCTGCTATACCGCAGCGGTGCCGGTTTGACTCCACGTCCCCTGCGCCGCATTGCGTCGGGCGGCGAGCTCAGCCGCGTCATGTTGGCAAGTAAGGTTGTCCTCGGTAACGCGGACGGTGTCGATACGCTGGTGTTTGACGAGGTCGATGCTGGCGTCGGTGGCTCCACGGCGCGTGCGCTCGCGGGCGTGCTGGCAGATCTCGCCGCTACGCATCAGGTGATTGTCGTAACCCACTTGGCGCAGGTCGCCGTCATGGCTGACAAGCATTATGTCGTCAGCAAGGAACCGGGCGATGTTCCCCAGACGCATTTGGACGAGGTAACCGGTGAAGCGCGTACCGCCGAGATCGCCCGCATGTTGAGCGGCGATCAGTCCGAGGCAAGCTTGGCCCACGCGAAGCAGATGCTCGAAGAAGCTCGAGGTTAGGTCGTATCAGCGGTGTTGGTGGGACAAAATGGACTGAAATTTTTGTCCCACTACGCGTTTTACTCAACGACCTTATCCGGCTGGATGAGCTCCTCGTAGTAGCTGATATGCTCGCGAGCGTCTTCAATCTCGGGCAGCAGGAAGTTGTAGATGACTTCGATGATCATCGTGGCGCTGATCTTGGAGAACGCAAAGTCGCCCGTTGTCAGCAGCGCTTCGTGGTTGACGGTGTTAAAAGTGTAGTCTGCCAGGCGCGCGAGCGGGGATTTACTGTCGCTGCTGATGACGACTACGGTTGCGCCGCAGTTGTGAGCCGCTTTTGCCATGCGATTCAGTCGGCGCGATTTGCCAGAGTTTGAGATTAGCACGATGACGTCACCCGGGCGTAACGTGAGCGCAAAGCCGATTGATGTCTCGCTAATGGTGCTCGCCATGCAGCGCAGGCCCAGCTGCGAAAACTTAAACGTCGCATCGAGCGCGACCGCGTTCGTATTGCCCACGGCGGCGAACTCAATAACGCCGGCATTCTTAAGCGCGTGTACAACTGCGGCCAACGTGTCGTGATCTATGCCGTCGATGGTCGCATTAAGCTCACTCACCTTGGCGGCGAGGATATTTTTTAGGCTCTGCTCCATATTGTCGAGCGAGACCTCGTCAGTCAGGCCCTCGTTACGCTGGCTTTCCAAATCCCTCGCCAACGAAAACTGAAAGCTGCGGAAGCTACCAAAGCCAAGCTTGCGGCAGAAGCGCGAAACGGTCGCCTCGGACGTGGCGGCGGCGCGCGAGAGCTGAGCGGCCGTGAGGCGTGGCGCCTCGGACTGGTGCTCCAATATATAGTCGACAATGCGCTGCTCGGACTCGCTGTATCCCTGATGGGTGCTAATGAGGGAAAGTGCGCTCTTGCTACTATCGGTCATGGATGGCTCCTGGTTGGCATGAAAATCTAATTTACTACGCCATGCCATAGTATACGGGCATTTTCAATTACAAGATACACCTTGCCGTTTCAAGTGTTGATGGTAAACTTTCACTTACCGTTTACGGTTATGAAAGAACCTTTCACCGGAGATTTGCACCTTAGCTCTTCTCACGCGGACGGTAGGTTGGTATCTTTCAGTTGTGGAAAAACGCGCATCGAAGCGCGTGTAGGGGAGCGCCCGCGGGCGCTGTACTCAAGAAGGAGGGACACATGGCTAAGTTTGACATCATCGCCGCGACCGGTTGCCCGACCGGCATTGCGCACACCTTCATGGCGAAGGAGGCGCTGGAGAAGGCTGCTGCCGAGCGTGGTCTGACCATTAAGGTCGAGACACATGGCCAGGTCGGTGTCGAGAACGAGCTCACCAAGAGTGAGATCGCTGGTGCCAAGGCCGTCGTCGTCGCAGCCGATAAGGATGTCCAGGCTGAGCGTTTCGCCGGCAAGCCCATGGTTTCCGTCGGTGTTTCCAAGGCCCTGTCCGTCGAGGCCGCCGGAAAGCTGATCGACCGCGCGCTCGCCGCCAAGGGCGACGACACGGTTGCCGCTGCCGCCGATGTCGAGGACGAGGTCGAGGAGAAGGAGTCCATCGGCCACGTCATCTACAAGCACCTCATGAATGGCGTCAGCCACATGCTGGTCTTCGTCGTTGCCGGTGGTGTTCTGACCGCCATTTCGTTCCTGTGGGGCATCACGTCCTTTGATTCGACGGCTGCCGACTACAACAGCTTTGCCGCGATGCTCAAGATTATCGGCGGTATCGCCATGAACCTCATGGTTCCGGTGCTCTCCGCTTACATCGCCGAGTCTATCGGCAAGCGCCCGGCGCTCGTCCCCGGCTTTGTTGCTGGTATGATCGCCATCCAGGGTCTTCCCATCAACGCCGATACCGGCATGATCGACGCTGGAGGCTCGGGTGTGGGCTTTGGCTTCCTGGGCGGCATCGTCGGCGGCTTCCTCGCCGGCTATGTCATTTTGCTGCTCGAGAAGGTTTTCTCTAAAATTCCCGCGAGCCTTAATGGCCTGAAGGCAATCTTCCTGTATCCGCTGTGCTCCACCGCCATCGTCGGCCTGGTCATGCTCGGTATTTCCGGCCCCATGGCTGCCATTAACCAGGGCATGATGGATTTCCTGCAGAGCCTCGGTAACTCCGGTCCGGTGATCCTTGGCCTGGCCATCGGCTGCATGTGCGCCTTTGATATGGGCGGCCCGGTCAACAAGGCTGCTTACGCCACTGGTACCTTCCTGCTCGGTACCGCTCTCGAAGCTGGCGTCGGCACCGAGACCTACAACTTCGGCACCAACTTCATGGCTGCCGTCTCCGCCGCCTGCATCGTTCCGCCGCTGATCACTACCTTCGCCGTCATCGTCGGCAAGAAGTACTTCAGCCAGGAGGATCATGACGCCGGTATCGTCAACCTTATCCTTGGTTGCACCCACATCACCGAGGGCGCCATTCCGTTCATGACCAAGAACATCTGGCCCGTCATGCCCATCATGATGGTCGGTTCTTCCATCGCTTCCATCTTGACCATCTTCTTCAACGTTCACGATCCGGCGCCTCACGGCGGCTTCCTGGTCCTGCCCGTTGTCGAGAACGGCCCGCAGTGGGTCCTCGCGATTCTCATCGGCGCCGTGGTCGGTGGCATCCTGTTCGTGGCCTTCAAGAAGTACGATTTCGAGAAGAACCAGAAGCCCGCTCCTGCAACCAAGCCGGTTGAGGCCCCCAAGGCCGCTGCCGTCGAGGCCCCCAAGGCCGAGGCTGCTGACTTCGTGAAGGTCGAGAACGTCTTTGTCGCCGAGGACTTCACTTCTCGTGACGAGGCCCTGAGCTTTGTCTCCAACCAGGCCGTTAAGGCCGGTATCGCCGGCGACGCCGACGCCGTGATGAACGCTTTCCTGGCTCGCGAGGCCGAGGGCACCACGGGCATGATGGAGGGCTTCGCCATTCCGCATGCCAAGTCCGACGCCATTACCGAGGCCGCCGTCATCGTCGTCAAGGACGAGTCTGGCGTGACCGGTTGGGACACCATGGACGGCGCTCCCGTCAACGTTGCCATCGCCCTGCTCATCCCGGGCGCTCAGGCTGGAACCACGCACCTCAAGATCCTGTCCAAGGTCGCCGAGGCGCTTATGGACGAGGACTTCCGTGCCACCGTCAAGGGTTCCACCGACGCCGCCGAGATCGCCAAGACGATCAACGCCCGCCTGGTCTAATCCAGCAGTTAGCGAATAATATCGCCCCTTGTAACAAAGGCGGAGACCCTCTCCAGGGCCTCCGCCTTTTTCATTCCCGATATAAGTTGCGGTGAAATAGGGACTGTTTAAACGATTCAGCCTCAAATTCAATCCCTATTTCACCGCAACTTACAAAAGGGTATAGATAGACCCCATCAACTAGATCAACCAGGCGAACAACAAATCAGCCAGAATTTCGTTCGCACGATATTGCTCTGGACCGACCGAGTTTCCGCAGCTTGCTCGCCCACAGGGGGCCGGGCGCGGCCTGTGAGATTTATCGCGAGTTCCGCACGAGCCGAAGAGCACTTAATGTGCTCTTCGTGCGAGCAGGACTGTAGAGCAGGAAATCTCACTGGTCACGCCCGGCCCCCTGTGGGCGAGCAAGCGGACGACAAACACATCTGTCCAATAATTCGTCTGAAACATAATGAAAAACCGTTTGATGTGAGTTAATATAAACAACGTCGTGAATCTGACTCCTGCCACATGCATGACAGGGGTTAAACACAAAAAGGAGTCAATTATGGTTTCTGAGAAGGCTACCCTCGTTAATCCTCAGGGTCTGCACATGCGTCCGGCTGGTCTGTTCGCCTCCACCATGGGCAAGTACGCCTGTGACGTGACGGTCGTCACCCCCGAGAAGGAGGTCAACGGCAAGTCCCCGATGGCCCTCATGGCTGCTGGTATCCCCTGCGGTACCGAGGTCGAGGTCAAGTGCGACGGCGCTGACGAGGCCGAGGCTCTGGCTGCTGCCATCGAGCTCATCAAGAGCGGTCTTGGCGAGTAGAACTCAAACGGGTCGCATGTTGAACAACTAAGTTCATATTTGGGGGCGCAGTGACCTGTTGTAAGGTAGCTGCGCTCTTTTGTCATGGATATGGCAAAACGCTTTATCACATGACACGGAGAGAGGAATGGGAATGTATCAGGGAGTCAACGCTTCCGAGGGCATCGGTATCGGCACCGTCATGGTCGCCGTCGATCCCGACTTGACGTTTGAGCCGCACGAGGTTGCTGATTCGGCAGCAGAGAAGGAGCGCTATCAGTCCGCTCTTTCGGTCTTCTGCGAGAAGACCCAGGCTCAGGCCGACCACATGAAGGAGACGGTGGGCGAGGCCGAGGCCGAGATCATGAGCGGACACATTGTCCTGGCTCAGGACCCGGGCATGACCGACGCCATCAACGCCGCCATTGACGGCGGTACCTGCGCCGAGCAGGCGCTCATGGACACCTCGACCATGTTCGAGAACATGTTCCTGTCCATGGACGACGAGATGTTCCGTCTGCGCGCGGCCGACATCGCCGACATCCGCACCGGTATTCTGGCCGAGCTGCTGGGCAAGGAGGTCGTCGACCTCTCCGTCCTGCCCGAGAACACCGTCGTTGTCGTGCACGACCTCACGCCGTCCATGACCGCCACGATCGATAAGGCCCACGTTGCCGGTATCGTCACCGAGACCGGTGGCCGCACGTCGCACTCCGCGATCATTGCGCGCGCCCTCGAGATCCCGGCTGTCCTTTCGGTCTCCAACAGCTGCACCGCACTGCGCAACGGCATGACCGTTGTCGTCGACGGCGGCAAGGGTATCGTCGAGGCCGATCCCGACGAGGAGACGCTCGCCGCCTACACCGCCAAGGCCGAGGCCTTCGCTGCCGAGAAGGCAGCCCTCGAGGCCTTCCGTGGCAAGCCGTCCGTGACTGCCGATGGCATCAAGAAGATCATCGCCTGCAACATCGGCAACCCCGATGACGTGCCCAACGCACTCGATCACGATGCCGAGGCCATCGGTCTGTTCCGCTCCGAGTTCCTGTTCATGGACTCTGCCGAGCTTCCTTCCGAGGAGGAGCAGTTCAACGCCTACCGTAAGGTCGCCAGCGCGCTCAAGGGTGCTCCGGTCATCATCCGCACGCTCGATGTGGGTGGCGACAAGGAGATTCCGTATCTGCACATGGTCAAGGAAGATAACCCCTTCATGGGCTTCCGCGCCGTGCGTTACTGCCTGGCCAATCCCGACCAGTACAAGGTCCAGCTCCGCGCTCTGCTGCGCGCTAGCGCCTTCGGTGACGTCAAGATCATGATCCCGCTCGTCACCTGCGTCGAGGAGGTCTTGGCTGTCAAGGAGCTCGTCGAGCAGTGCAAGGCCGAGCTGACCGAAGAGGGTCGCAAGTTCAACGAGAACATCGAGGTCGGCATCATGGTCGAGACGCCCGCCGCTTCGCTGCTCGCAGACCGTCTTGCCGAGGTTGCCGACTTCTTCTCCATCGGCACCAACGACCTGATCGGCTACACCATGTGCGCCGACCGTGGTAACGACACCATCTCCAACCTGTACCAGGTGTACTATCCCGCCGTGCTCCGCTCGCTCAAGAACATCATCGAGAGCGGCGTGAAGGCCGGCATCATGGTCGGTATGTGCGGCGAGGCCGCTGCCGATCCGCTGCTCGAGCCGCTGCTGATCAGCTGGGGCCTGGAGGAGTTCTCGATGAGCGCTCCGTCGATCCTGCGCGCCCGCAAGACCATCAGCCAGTGGACCAAGGCCGAGTGCGACGAGCTCGCCGAGAAGGCGCTCGCCTGCAACACCGCCGCCGAGGTCAAGGCACTGCTCGAGTCCGCAGCTCGCTAATTTGGTATCAGAGGTAACCGCGTGGTTGGAATGGGCCGGCCACGCGGCCCTCACATATACAGGGGGTACTGTAAATGTTCTACACGCTAACCGCTAACCCGGCTGTCGACATGACGGTTTCGAGCTCTCCGCTCGAGCCCGACGAGAACGTCCGCACCGGCTCGGCCAGCTACACGGCTAACGGCAAGGGCCTCGACGTGTCCTTCGCCTTTAAGAAGATGGGCGTCGACACCGTCGCGCTCGGCTTCTTCGCCGGCTTCACGGGCAAGTTCATCGTCGAGGAGGTCATGAACCTGGGTTGCCTCTGCCGCCCGGTCTGGACCGACGGTATCACGCGCATTAACACCTACGTCAACGATGGCCAGCACGAGTACGGCATCCTGAACCCGGGTGCTCCGATCACGCCGCAGCACCAGGAGGAGCTCTACAACATCCTGGACACCGCGGGCGATCTCGAGTGCCTGATCGTTTCCGGCTCCGTGCCTCCCAAAGCTACGCCTGACTTCCTGGCTCAGGTCATGGAGCACGCTCAGGCTCGTGGCGCTGATGTCGTCCTGGACCTGTCCTCCGACAAGCTCAAGGAGCTCGCTCACAAGAAGCCTCTGCTCATCAAGCCGAACCATCACGAGATGAAGGCCATCTTCGGCGTGCCGGTCGACACCGACGACGAGGTCCGCGTTGCCATGAAGATGGCTCACGACGCTGGCGTTCAGAACGTGCTGCTCACCCGTGGTAGCCGCGGCGACGCTTACTTCTCTAACGGCGAGGACATCTGGTACGCCAAGCGTGAGTTCAACATCAAGCTGGTTTCTTCCGTCTGCGCCGGCGACTGCACCCTCGCTGCGTTCCTGCACAAGTGGTACAGGGATCGCGACAACGTCGAGGAGGCCATGAAGCTCGCTATGGCCACCGGCGCCAACGTTGCCGAGTCTGTCGGCATCGGCGACTTCGGTCACGTCGACGAGTACAGCAAGCGCGTTGCTGTCCGCAAGCTCGATCGTCAGTAATCGAAACGCGACATATTCGTGCGCATGTGGCGCCCCGGTTTCGGCTGGGGCGCCTTTTTGTTCCGCCACGGGGGAGAGGTGTCCTGCCGTACTTCATCGCTTCCACACCGTTCACCGAGTTGTCCTGGCCTTTTACCGATGCGTGGAATATACTTTCATTAACACGTTGCTTCGTGAAAGGAACATTCATGATTTACACGCTCACTGCAAATCCCGCCATTGACTACAACATCGCCTGCGACGGCCTTGCTGCCAATACCGTCACGCGTACCCGCAATGCCGTCTACACGCCCAACGGCAAGGGCCTCAACGTCTCGTTTACGCTTGACCACTACGGTGTCGACACCACGATCCTGGGTTTCTTCGCCGGCTTCTCGGGTGAGTTTATCGTTAAGGGCGCCGAGGCCCTGGGCGTGCCCGTCAAGCCCGTGTGGACCGACGGTATTACGCGCGTCAATGTGTTCCTCAACGCCGGTCCCGACACCGAGTACAACATGGTCAATGCCGGTGCCGCCATCAATGAGGCCAACGAGCAGGAGATGTTTGAACTTATCGATTCGCTCGATGACATGACCTGCCTGGTCATCAGCGGCTCGCTGCCCCCCAACACTTCCGAGGGCTTCTTGGCCGAGGTCCTGCGCCGTGTCAAGGCTAAGGGGGCCGAGTTCGTCCTCGACATCTCGAGCCATCAGCTGGCAGACCTCATTGCTCTGGAGCCACTGCTGATCAAGCCCAATGACGACGAGCTGCTTGACATCTTTGGCATCAAGGTGAGCGGTGGCGACGACGAGTCCGTCAAGGGCGCTATGGCCGAGCTGCACGCCAAGGGCGCCAAGAACGTGCTGCTGACCCTTGGTGGCGCCGGTGCGTACTTCTCCAACGGCGAGCATATCTGGTTTGCAAACCGCACCTTCGACGTCAAGCTGCTGTCGACGGTGTGCGCCGGCGATTCCTCGCTCGCTGCCTTCCTGTCCGTGTGGCACGACGCCCCCGAGCGCGTCGAGGACGCCCTGCGCCTTTCGATGGCCACTGGCGCCAACGTGGTCGAGTGCCCCGGTCTGGGTGATTTTGCCAAGGTGGACGAATATAAGAAGCACATCGAGGTTCGCCAGGTCTGCTAGTTCCGGCACCTTGTCTGAATAGTTTGATTATTTCGCATCCGTCTTAGACTAGGACGGATGCGTTTTTGTTTATCGGACTTGCGTGTGCGGTGGAGGCTGTTTCTTGCTAGACTTCTTGCAGACGCAATCGATAGCCAATTTGATAGTCGCAGGAGGCCATAGGCATGTGCAATGTTTCGCTCAACGGTACTCAACCGTCCGATGCGTCCCTGCGCGTCCTGCGCGCGCTTGAGGCGGCTGGTCTTGAGGCTTGGTACGTGGGCGGTTGGGTGCGCGACGCCCTGATGGGGTACCCCAGCCACGATGTTGATATGTGCTGTAGCGGCCTGTGGCAGGAGTCCAAGGCGGCGCTCGAGGCCGCTGATATTGCGGTCGTGGAGTCGGGTATTAAATTTGGCGGAATCACGGCTATTTCCGATGGCGAGCGTATCGAGGTCACTACGTACCGTCTGGATGGCTTTTACACCGATGGTCGCCATCCCCAGAGTGTGGAGCGTGCTGCCTCGCTCGAGGACGATTTGGCGCGCCGCGACTTTACCGTCAACGCCATGGCCTGGCATCCCGAGCGCGGGCTTGTCGACCGCTACGACGGCCAGGGTGACTTGGAGCGCAAGCTGATTCGCGCTGTCGGCGATCCCAGGCGTCGCTTTAACGAGGACGCCCTGCGCATGCTGCGTGCGGTGCGCTTTGCCTGCCGTCTGGACTTTATGATTGAGCCCGAGACCAAGCGTGCGCTTGCCGAGTGCGCGCCGCTGCTCGATGCCGTGGCGCGTGAGCGTGTGGGTATTGAGCTCGAGGGCATTCTTTCGACCGGTCATGGGGGAGACGCGATGCTCCGCTATCCCGAGCTCATCTGCGCCGCCGTGCCCGAGTTGGCAGCGGGTCGCGGGTTTGATCAGCGCAGTGTCTATCATGCGTTTAACGTCTACGTGCATATCGCCCGTGTGCTGACGGTGGCGGGGGAGCTCGCGCTGTGTGGCGGCGTCGCGCCCTCGTCGAGCCTTATGTGGGCGGCGTTTTTGCACGATGTGTCCAAGCCCGAGTGCTTCACGGTCGACCATGCCGGTAGCGGACACTTCTACGGTCATCCCGAGCTCGGCGCCAAGAAGGCGCGCGTCATTATGGATCGCCTGGCGCTCTCGCACGACTTGGTGCGCGACGTGTGTCTGCTCATCAAATACCATGACAAGCCGCTGCGCCCCGAGCGCTTCTGTCTGCTCAATATGATGCGCGCGCTTTCGGGTGAGGGCGTCGACACGGTCCGCCTGATTGACGAGCTCATGGACCTTAAGCGTGCCGACACACTTGGCAAGGCCCCGTCGTGCTTCTATTACGTTGAGACGATTGAGGAGATGCGCGCGATGGCGCACGAGCTGCTGAGGGCGGGGGAGCCCTATACGCTCAAGATGCTCGCCATCAACGGCGGCGACCTGATCCGTGCCGGAGTCAAGCCCGGGCCTGAACTGGGTCAGCTTCTCAACTCCGCCCTCGACGCCGTGATCGAAGACAACATTCCCAACGAGCGCGAAGCTCTTTTGGTCCATCTCAACTTGAATTAGCTACCTAGTTTACCTGCGTGTTCCATAACCTGCCGACAATTTTTCGGCAATTTGGAATTTCTTCTTGCGCTGATGTTTTTTGTCCCGTAATATATTTCGTCGCAGCACGGCAGTGCAGATGTCATGTGGCCCGTTCGTCTAGCGGTTTAGGACGCCGCCCTCTCAAGGCGGAGATCACCAGTTCGAATCTGGTACGGGCTACCACTTCTTTTCTGCTGAGTCTTATGGCCCGTTCGTCTAGCGGTTTAGGACGCCGCCCTCTCAAGGCGGAGATCACCAGTTCGAATCTGGTACGGGCTACCACGCATCTGATACCCGGACTTCCTATGGAAGGCCGGGTTTTTTATTTTCAAACAACCGTCTGCAATTCCCGTTTGAACCAGAGCTTTGCGTTCTGCCTATGGCCCTTACGGGTACAATATCCAAGATATTTTGACTGTTAGAAGGAGTCTCATGACGGAGTCCTCTCAGCATACGTCTAAGCCCCAGGTCGAGGTTGAGGCCTCGGGCGGAGATGACAATAAGAGCGCACGCCGCGGCGCCATCTTTATCGGCGTCGTGCTGGTGGGTTATATCGTCTATCTGGTAGTAACCGGACAGATGGGGCAGTTCTGGGCCGCTATGTCGAGCGTCCAGGCGCCATGGCTCGTTGTCGCGTGCCTCTGCATGTTCATGTATCTGTTCTTTGGCATTGTGGCCTATGCGATCGCCGTCTGGCTCGACCCATATTCGCCCGTCGGCATTCGCGACCTGATCTCGGTCGAGGCGAGTGGCATCTTCTTTGGCAACCTGACGCCCATGATGATGGGCTCGACTCCTGCCCAGATCTACCGCCTGACCAAAGCGGGCCAAAACGTGGGCGAGGCCGGAGCCACGCAGTTCACGCGCTTTATCGTGTATCAGTTTGGCCTCGTTACCTGGGGCGCTATCCTACTGCTTGCTCGCATGCCGTTTTTTGCCGAGCGCTATGGCGACATGACGCTGCTGTGCGTCTTTAGCTTTGGTGGGCACTGCTGCATCTTGCTGGGCATCTTCGCCGTCGCACTCATGCCTAAGACCGTCACGCGCGTCGCCCACTGCATCATCAATTGGCTCGAGCGCATTGGTGTTTCGGCCACTAAGATCGAGGGATGGCGCACGTTTGTCGATGGCGAGATCTACTCCTTCTCCGAGAAGTTCAAGCTTTCAGCCGGACATTTTTCTTCCATGCTGCTCACCGTGTTTATCACCATGCTGCAGCTCGCGTTTTTCTATCTGGTGCCGTATTTCCTGATGCTTGCCTTTGGCCACCACGAGGTCGACTTTTTCTCGGTCATGGCCGCGAGCGCCTTTGTCCAGCTTCTGAGCTCTGCGGTCCCCTTGCCCGGTGGAACTGGTGGCGCTGAGGGTGGCTTTGCATTGTTCTTGGGTCATTTCTTTGGGTCGGCTTCGACCGCCGGCTATCTGCTGTGGCGCCTCATTACGTTCATTGCGCCGACCATTTTGGCTGCGCCCCTGCTGGGCCTTAAGAGCGCCCACAACGAGAGCATCCATGCGCGCTGGGATCGCGTGATGCGCAAACTCGGCCGCACGTCTCAGACGCCCTCTGCGCCCACTAAGCCGCACCCCACGAATGCTGCCGTTGATCCCAAGAAGCACGCTCAGAAGGCTTCTGGGGCCGCTAAGCCGGCTCATAAAGCCTATGTGCGCCAGACAGGCGATGGTATTCGCGTATCTCCGTCGGCACTCAATAAGAAGAAGTGCCCTAAGTCGCAGTAGGACAGTCGTGCGTTCTTCATGATGCGGGGCATATTTGTGCTGTATGGGGGATAATCCTCTTACGTAGATTATCTCTCATCTGTTGATGAATGCCCGCATATCGAAGGGACACGCCCATGCCCACCAGCAAACCGCGTATTGATCGCCGCATCGTTCGCAGCCGCAATGCCATCCTTTCCGCGTTCGAGCGTCTGCTTATGGAAAAGCCGCTGGCAGACATTACGGTGAGTGCCATCGCACGCGAGGCCAATGTCGACCGCAAAACCTTCTATGTGCACTTTGGCACGGTTGACGGCCTGCTCGATGCCATTGCAGTCGATGTAGTGGAGATGATTGTCGATTCGGTCGAGAAGACGCTTTCCTCCATGGACGGCGACACCAACGAGCGCGCCCTGGGCGCGGCGGCGACCTTCTTTAAAACCGTTAACGAGGCGCTGTGCAACAACCTCGTGCTCAATCGTCAGCTGATCGAGAATATTCCGCTCGATGATTTTATGGCTCGTCTTCGTGCGCCGCTCGAACACGAGATTGCCGAGCGCGATCTGCTGCCCCAAGGTCTCAAGGACGAGATGTTCGATTACTATCTGGCGTTTTTGCTGTCGGGTATTATCGGTATCTATCGCACGTGGGCACTGTCTGACGGATCGGTTCCTATCGAGCGCGTCTCTGAGGTCGCCAACGATCTGACTCTCAATGGTCTGTCGAGTCTGGAATCTCGCTTGGATTAGGCATAGTTGCGCTCGTCGGCGTGGAAATTCCTGTTCACGAGGTTCTCTGGCGCCTTGTAGACCTTGCTGGCGTAGGAGCTGTAGCCTGAGGATCCTTAAAAGAAAGTCCAGTTTATCCTTCCCACTCCAATTGGGAATCCTCCGATGCGCCTTCGCACGCTTGCATGACCCCGATACCATGCGAGCGTGCGAACTCGACGAGCTCTGCGTTGCGGGCGTTTATGGTGCCGAAGGCGGCGGGGCACACGATAAGGCGCGCGCAGTGGGCGAGGAGCTCTTTGGCGCGGGCTATGGTTTTATTCCCGATCGGCTCGAAGGCGCGCTCGGCCACGCATTCCGTCGCCAGGTCGCGCGCGAGCTCGCAGTCGATGTCCCCTTCGTGCAGAACGCCCGCGTAGAACGCCTTGCCCTGCCGGATGAGCTGGCGAAACACAGCCGACCCCGTACCTGCGCCGGCGATGACGAACGTGTGCGCATCGCCGTGCGGGCGTCCAATTTCCACGCTGCCGAAGCGCTCGTTGAAGGTGCCATGTTGAAGGCCGTAGAGCTCGCCAATCGTCTCGCGCGTGAATATGTCCTCGGGTGCGCCGGCGCGGAAGACCCGGCCGTCCTTCACGCAAATCACCTTGTCGGCGCTTTTCTGCGCGAGCTCGAGTTCGTGGATGGACATGATGACAGCCACATTCCGCGATTTCGCAAGGTGGCGAAGTATTCGCAGCAGGTCGATCTGGTAGCGGATATCGAGATACGACGTGGGCTCGTCGAGAACGAGCACACGCGGATCCTGCGCGATGGCGCGTGCGAGCATGACGCGCTGGCGTTGCCCATCGCTTATCTGCATGAAGTCGCGCTCGGCGAGCTCTTCCACATGTGCGGTTTTCATGGCCTCGTCGACCCGACTATGGTCGTCGGGCGAGAGTGTGCCCATTCGCCCGGTGTAGGGATGTCTTCCCGCCTCTACGATATCGCGGCAGGTGAGGAGCTCGGTCCGGGGGCGATCTGTCAGCATAACGGCAAGGTTCCTTGCGAACTCCGCCGTCTTCCATCGGGAAATCTCCCGTCCGTCGAGCTCGACCGCGCCGGCAAGCGGTGCAAGATGGCGTGTGATGGTTTTCAAGATGGTCGACTTGCCCGAGCCGTTCGGCCCGATGAGCGCCACGACGTCGCCCGCGCGAACCTCCAGATCGACACCTTCGACTACGACCTTCTTGTCGTAGCCCGCCGACAGGTCGCTTATGCGGAAAAGCGGCGCTCCGTCAGCCTGCGTTTCGACCGGGGTTTCGAGGTTCGACTGCGCTCGGAGGAGACGTTCCGCGCGCAGTTCCGCACGAGCCGAAAGTGCCTTCTCGCGCTTTCGTGCGAGCTCAGGACTGTTTAAGCATGGAATGTCCCCTCCGAGCGTTTTGGGCCGCGGCACGAATTCCCCCATCTACCTCACCCGCTTCTTCAACATGAGCGCGATAACCACCGGCGCGCCGAAGATGGCGGTGACGGCGCTGATGGAAAGCTCGACGGGAGAGAACAACGTGCGCGCGATCAAATCGCAGCCCGCGCAGAAGATGGCGCCCCCCAAGAAGCACGCAGGAATCACGCGGATGGGCTTCGACGACTTCAGCGCCGACTTCACGAGATGCGGAACCGCGATACCTACGAACGACACCGGACCAGCGAACGCGGTCACGCAGGCGGAGAGCATGCTCGCTAGAAGGACGAGCACCACGCGGAAGCGTGCGACGTTCACGCCGACGCTTTTCGCGTAGGCTTCTCCCAGCTGGAAGGCGGAAAGGGGCTTCGATATCGCGAATACGCATGCGCTCACGGTGATCACCACGACCGCGATGACCGCGACGTCATCCCAGCTCGAACCCGAGAAGCTACCCAAAGACCAGTTGTGCAGGTTCACGATGGACTGGTCGTCGGCGAAGGCGATGAGGAAGTTCGTCGCCGCCGAGCAGATGTATCCCACCATGACGCCCGCCACGATGAGCATGGCCATGGAACTTATGCGCCGTGCGATGAGGAGCACGAAGCCGATGGTGATAAGCGAGCCCAGAAACGCTGCGGCCACCATGGCCGGCGAGGACATGGCCTGGTTCGCGCCCAGAAGTACGATCATCGTAAGCGCGACGACGAACTTTGCGCCCGAGGAGACGCCCAAGATGAACGGGTCGGCGATGGGGTTGTTGAAAAACGTCTGCAGCAGGAACCCGGAGAGCGAAAGTGCCCCGCCGAGAAGCACGGCTGAAAGCACGCGCGGCAGGCGAATCTCCCAGATGACCTGGCTTTCCATGGAATTGGCCGCGCCGCCCGAAAGGATGCCGGGGATGTGGTCTGCGGGCACGAGCACGCTCCCGATGCACAGATTGGACCCGACGAGCACGATGAGGGCAACAGCGAGCAGCGCCGTCACGACGCGACACCGCGCGGCGCGCCCCGATTCGTCGTATGTCATGGAAAGCCGGCTTCTCATGACGCTAGCCGAGCTTTCTCAGATAATGGAAGTCGCTCGCGTCATCGCCGGTGAACGCCCCGTGCAGCTCGTCGATAATGTCGGCGGTAGAAGTCATCTGCTGGTACATGTCGGCGCTTGTGACCCAGACGTTGCCGTTCTTCACGGCTTTGAACTGCGACAATAGCGCGTTTTTGCTTACGAAGTCGTTCAAGGTGGCAACCGATTCGTCGATGGTGCCGTTGTAGACGATGATGTCGGCATCATTCGCCGTCGCGTAGAAGCGCTCCATTTCGAGCGTTACTGACGAACCTGACGTCGACGCCGTCTGCGCGTCATCGAGCGCGTAGCTGCCGCCTGCAAGCTCGATCATCTGCGCCACGTAGTCGCCCGCCCGCCGCGTGACGGCGGCCCCGTTCGAGTTAATGTAGAAATACGCCACGGTTTTACCTGATGACGCCAGCCCCGACGTTTGCTCGACGCGGGCCTTCTGCTCGTTGAACAGGTGTGCGGCCTCGTCTTCCTTGTCGAACAGGACGCCGAAAAGCTTAATCCACTCGACGCGCCCGAGTGCTTCGGGCTCGCTCGACGACTGTTCGGTGAGCACGACGAGCCCGAGCTTCTGCAGCTTTTCCTTCACATCGGGCATGTGGTTGATCATGGTGTTCTCGATGGCGAGCGTGCAGCCCGAGGCCGATATTCGCTCGTAGTCGGGCGCGCTGTACTTGCCGCCGTAGGCGATCGCCCCACGTTCGAGCGCGCTTTTGAAGCCTGCGACCGAGCAATCGTCGGCCTTCGTGCCCGACATTAAGATATTGTCGTTCGCATCGAGCGCGTCGACTAGGCACATCGTTGCCGACGACACGAGGTACACCTTGTCGGCGGGGCGCCTTATGACCGCGATGTCGGAGCTCAACCCGTCAGGTACCTTCGCATCTTGCGGCACCACGAGGAAGCGCTCCCCGTTCGACACGCAGATAAGCCGCAAGCCGCCTTCGTACTCGTCGACAGTGAAGTGCTTGGCGTATTCAAGCTGAAGCGCCCCCGTCGGCTCCCAGCCGCAGCCCAAATCGGCGTTGTGGAAGTCGGCCGCGGCGCTTGAAGCCGTTCCCGCAGGGGAGCCACCGCTTGCATCGTCGCCCGATTTCTCCTTCATGGTGGATGATTCGAAGTGGAGCGTGTAGTCGATGGTGTGCGGCGTCGACATGGCGACGGTCTCGGCCGACACGGCGATATCCTCGTCGAGCGTGACGGGTATCTCGAACGTGGAGTTGCCGCCGTCGTTTACGGGCGCGTGGTCCACGCCGTCGACGGTCATCTTGTCGTAGTTCGAACTCGACCAGGTGATGGTCGCGGTGTAGGTGTCGCCATCCTTCACAATTGTGGTGGGTGAGGCGATACTTGCGCGCCCTGACCCGCCGGAAAGCGAGACGCTCACAGTGTATTCCTGAGAGCCCGCCGTGGCACCGGTCGCGTTCGGGCTCGCACTGCATCCTGCGAAGGGAAGCGCGAGCAGGGCGACGAGAACGCAGGCGATCGCGCGCGCCGCGATGCTGCGGCGCTTTCTGTTTTCCCCCTTGGGAAGAATCGACCGCATGGCGTTACTTCAGTGCGTCGGCGCGCAGATCGACGCCGGCGGATTCGAATACGAGCGTGCGGTCGTACCACCGCTCCCTTTTAATGCTCCACGCGGCGCAGGCGGTGTCCTCGTCGAGCGCATCAACGGGCACGTCGTAGGTGTACTTGCCTTCCGCGTTTTCCACATAGGGGATGAGGTCGGCCTCGCTCGCGGCGGCAGCCTCGTCGCCCGTGCCCATGAAGAGCTTGCCGTAGCCCGTGCCGGAAAGTGTCATCACGCAGTGCATGGAGCCGTTTTCCACGATGAGCTGGGCGTCCACAATCCTGAACATGTTCGAGCTGGAATCTACGGTGATCGGATAGGTGCCGTCGGCCACCTTGTCGGCGGTGATGGGGTCAGCGCTTGCGCCCTCGGGCGCATCGGCCGCCTGTTCGGTCTTTTCCTGGGAATCGGCATCGCTTGCCTTTGCGCTGTCGATTGAATTTCCGCCGCAGCCGGCGAGCGAGAACGCGAAAAGCGCCGCCGATAGGGCGAAGGCGAGGGTTTTCTTCAACATGGAGGGGTTCCTTTCAATCGCTTCGACCGTCCGCGCCGTGCGGTGGGCGGGCGGGATGCGAATGCAACGGGCATGCGCCGTCAGTCGGGGAAGGCGCATGCCCGTTGCACGGGGACGCGACCGGCGCCCCCGTGCGCGGCGAGTTTACAGCTTGGCGATGGCGTCGTCCACGTGAGAGACGTAGATGTCGTCGACCGCGACGTTCTGTCCCAGACCCTGGAGCAGGCACGTCACTTCGAAGCCGGCGGCCACGAACTTCGCAGCCCAGCTGTCGGGGTCGGTCTCGTCTGCCATGTCGTTGTTCGCGTGGTCGCCCGCGACCACCATGAACGGCGCGAGCACGGCCTTCTTGTAGCCTGCGGCGCTCGCGGCGGCGATAACATCCTCGCAGGTCGGTTCAGCCTCGACGGTGCCGACGAAGAACTGCGTCAAGCCCTCGTTCTTAAACACTTCCTGCATCTTGGCATAGTCGGCGTTGGAATCGGCTTCGGTGCCGTGGCCCATGAGGCACAGCGCCGTCTTGCCGTCGTCGAAGGACGCCATGTTCTCCTTAATGGCTGCGGCCACCTTCTTGTAGTCGTCGTCGGAGGTGAGCAGCGGGTCGCCGAGCGAGATCTTATCGAACTTGTCGGCGTACTTGTCGAGCTCGTCTTTCACGTCGGTGTATTCCAGGCCGCCCATGAGATGCGTCGGCTGCACGACGATTTCCTTCACGCCGTCTTCCACGCAGCGGTCGAGCGCCTCGGTCATGTTGTCGATCGTGATACCGTCGCGCTTCTTCAGCTTGTCGATGATGATCTGCGCGGTGAAGGCGCGGCGGATGTCGTAGTCCTGCCAGTACTTCTCGCGGATAGCGTCTTCGATGGCGCCGATGGTGATGTGGCGCGAGTCGTTGTAGCTCGTGCCGAAGCTCGTGACGAGGATGACCGGCTTCACGGCCTTCTCCTTTTCACTCGATTTCTCGGAACTCCCGGAGGTGTTGGAGCAGCCCGCGAGCGCGACTCCGGCGAGCGCGACGGCTCCGGTTGCTGCGGCGCCCATGAAGCCGCGGCGTGACATCTGGTCGGACATGGTTTTTCCTTTCCTCGGTTTGCCGGTCCCCCGGCGACAGTTGCTTGTCGGCACAAGCGAAAGAAAAGCGCACCCCTCGGGGTTCACAAGGAGCTAACGCCACGGCGATGCCGTGAGGAAAAGGCGAAGCAGTCTGGCTTGGGGCGCGAGGCGGTTCGCCCGCGCGTCCTATACAGTAATGTCCCTTGCCCAGGATTCCCACCTGGTTCCCTCCGCAAGCCAGCGCGGGCTGTGCGGGCGCCGCGCCGGTCATTTCCTTTTATCCGATTGTCATATGCTCGTTGCCGAAACTGTTACTATCATAGTGGGCGCTTGCGGGCGTGTAAAGCCAGGGCGGGCGGCATTGCGCCTCCTGCCTGCGTATTTGCGTCGCCCTTCGCGCAGCGGGCGCCGTGTTTTGCCCGCTGCGCGAAGGGCGACGCAAACAGTTGCGACGAGAAACGGGAAGGGAAGGCTCGGATGATTCATATCGTTGGCGCAGGTTCGGGCGCCGCCGACCTTATCACGCTGCGCGGGGTGCGTCTTCTGCGCGCGGCCGACGTGGTCGTTTGGGCGGGGAGCCTTGTGAACCCCGAGCTGCTCGCTGAGTGTAAGGAATCCTGCGTCGTTTATGACAGTGCGCACATGACCTTGGAGGAAGTGCTCGACGTGATGTGCGCGGCGGATGCACGGGGCGAGGAAGTGGTGCGCCTGCACACGGGCGACCCGTGCCTGTACGGCGCCATCCAGGAGCAGATGGACGCGCTCGACGCGCGCGGCGTGGACTACGAGGTGGTGCCCGGCGTGTCGAGCTTTTGCGGTGCCGCGGCGGCGCTTCGCCAGGAATACACGCTGCCGGGAATCAGCCAGTCGGTCGTGATCACGCGGCTTTCCGGGCGCACCCCCATGCCCGCGGGCGAGGGCATGCGCACCATGGCGGAAAGCGGCTCGACTATGGTCATCTTCTTGAGCTCGGGTATGCTCGCCGAGCTTTCCGCCGAGCTTTTGGCCGCGGGCCGCAGCTCCGACGAGCCGGCGGCGCTCGTGTACAAGGCGACCTGGCCTGAGGAGCGCGTGGTGCGCTGCACAGTGGGCACGCTCGCCGATGCGGGCGCGCGAGAGGGCATCGACCGCACGGCTCTCGTGGTGGTGGGCCGCGTGCTCGGAGCTCGCGGCGGACTTGCGCACGACGGCGCGCAAGCGGAGTCGTACGAGCGCAGCAAGCTTTACGACCCTTCGTTTGCCACGGGGTATCGGAAGGCGAGCAGCTAACGTGGCCTTCGAGCACTACATATATACCGGGACGACCCGCCTGCGCTGCGGGTACACCACGGGGAGCTGCGCCGCGCTCGCGTCGAAGGCGGCCTGCGAGATGCTCTTGTCACGAAAGCCCGCCGGCCGCGTGTCGATCGTCACCCCCGGCGGGCTGCCCGTCGAGGCGAACGTGGTCGACGCATACATCGGCGAGGGGTGCGCCCAGTGCGCCGTGCGAAAGGACGCAGGCGACGATGCCGATGTGACCGACGGCGTGCTCGTGTATGCGCGCGTGGAACATGCGGGGTCGGGCACGGGCACTTCGGGCAGCAAGGGCGTGCCCGCGCGCGAATCGGAAGTTTCCGTCGATGGTGGCGTGGGCGTGGGGCGCGTGACGTTGCCCGGGCTCGAGCAGCCGGTGGGGGCGGCCGCCATCAACGCGACGCCGCGCGCGATGATAACTTCGGCCGTGCGCGAGGTGTGCGTCGCACACGGCTTTTCTGGAAATATTGCTGTGACGATTTCGGTACCCGAGGGTGTTGCCCTTGCCAAAAAGACCTTCAACCCGCACCTGGGGATAGAGGACGGCATCTCCATCCTGGGCACGACGGGCATCGTCGAGCCGCGCAGCCTCGCTGCCTTGCGCGACAGCATCGAGCTCGAGATCCGGCAGCATGCGGCTATGGGGCGACGCGGAGTCGTGCTCACGCCCGGCAACTACGGCGCGCAGTTCATCTCGGGGCATTTCCACCTAAACGGAGCGCCGGTGGTCTTCATCTCCAACTTCGTGGGCGATGCGATTGATTGCTGCGTTCGCGAGGGATTTACCAATGTCCTTCTTGTGGGACACATCGGCAAGCTGGTGAAGGTCGCGGGTGGCATCATGGACACCCATTCGCGTACCGCCGACTGCCGCGCGGAGATTCTGGCCGCCCACGCGGCCTTGGCCGGCGCGGGCGCGAAGACCGTGTGCGAGATCATGTCGTCGGTCACGACCACGGCGGCGCTCGAGGTAATCGAGGCCGCCGGCGTGGGGGACGCTGCGCGCGCCTCGCTCGCTGCGGCAATCGAGGACAGGTTGCGCCGTCGCGCGGCGGGCGCATGCGACATCGCCGCGGTCGTGTTCGACGCCGAGAGCCGCGAGCTTTTCCGCACGTCGGGTGCCGATGCAGTTATCGGGGAATTGGGGGCGACGTATGAGTAAAGGCGTGCTGTGCGGGGTGCGCCGCGCAATCGGCTGGCCGGGGACGAGGGTGGTCATGAAGGCGCGCCGCTCGCTTGTGGACACGAGGCGCATCCTTCGCGAGGAGGGCGCCTTCGACGGTGCCGAGCTCGTAGAGGACTGTGGGCTTCCGGGCGAGCGCGTATACCGCTCGCTCGACGATGTGCCTGATCGGGGCAGCTACTTCTCGACGATGGTGGTGCGCTAGATGAGGGTTTCCTGCATAGCGTTCACTGAGAGGGGGCATGCGTTGGCGGAGCGCATCGCACGCGCGCTTTCCGATTGCGCGCAGACAGGTGAAGATGACCCTGGCTGGGACGTTTCCGTTTCGCGCGGGTTCGGCGAGGGGAAGGTCGACCTGCGCGCATGGACGGCGCTCGCGTGGGAAGCGTCGGACGCGCTTCTGTTCGTGGGCGCGGCGGGCATCGCCGTGCGGGCTATCGCGCCGCATGTCGCCTCGAAGGCAAGCGATTCCGCGGTTGTGGCGATCGACGAGGCGGGGCGCTTTGCCGTCCCGCTTTTGTCGGGGCATTTGGGCGGTGCGAACGAGCTGGCGCAAACTGTGGCACGCGTGGCAGGGGCCATTCCCGTCATCACCACGGCGACCGACGTCCGCGGCGTGTGGGCGGTGGATACGTGGGCGCGCCGTGCGGGGCTCGCCGTTTCGAATCCCGAGGCCATCAAGCGAGTGTCGGCGCGGCTGCTTTCGGGCGGGCGCGTGGCGCTCTATTCCGACATGCCGATTTCGGGACAGCCGCCTGAGGGGGTTGACATTGCGTCCGACCGCGCTCGGGCCGATATCGTCGTGTCGCCGTTCGCTGGCGCGAATGCGGGTGCGTCCGTTTGCGCGGCGGAGACAACGGGCGTGGTCGTGCCCGCCGGTGAGACGGGGAAGCCGGCGGGCGTGCGGGCGCAGGCGCCTGCGCCCGAGCCGCTTCGCCTTGTCGTGCCCTGCATCGTTGCGGGCATAGGGTGCCGTCGCGGTGCGTGTGCCGAAGCGATCGGGGAGGCGTTTCTTCTCGCGTGCGGGCAGGCGGGCATCTCGCCTTCGGCCGTCCGCGAGGCGGCGACGATCGACGTGAAGGCGCACGAGGAGGGTCTGCTCGTCTTCTGCCGCGCGCGCAATATCCCGCTTGCGACGTATTCCGCAAAGGAGTTGTCGCAGGTCGAAGGCAGCGTTTCGCCATCTGATTTCGTGCGCGCGACGGTGGGGGTCGACAACGTGTGCGAGCGCGCGGCGCTCGTGGGCGGGGGCAAACTTATCTTCCCGAAGCTCGCTCACGGCGGCGTGACCGTCGCGTTTTCCAAGGCAACTATCGAACTTTCGTTTAAGGAGCGGTGATGGGAAAGATCTTCGTGGTGGGGATTGGCCCGGGCGGCCCCGACGGCATGACGATTGCGGCTCGGCGCGCGCTCGAGGCGACCGACATCGTTGTGGGGTACACGAAATACGTGGAGCTCGCGCTCGCCGCCGTGCCCGACGCGGCGCATCTCGCGACGCCGATGATGCACGAGGTCGAACGGTGCCGCCTGGCGCTTTCGCGCGCGCAGAGCGGAGAAGCCGTGGCGCTCGTGTGCAGCGGTGACGCGGGCGTGTACGGCATGGCGAGCCCCGTGCTGGAGCTTGCGGAGGACTACCCCGATGTAGACGTGGAAGTTATCGCCGGGGCCACCGCGGCTCAGAGCGGGTCGGCGGTGCTCGGCGCCCCGCTTGCCCACGACTTCGCGGTCGTGTCGCTCTCCGACCTGCTCACACCGTGGGAGGTCATCGAGCGCAGGCTCGCCGCCGTGGCGAGCGCCGACTTCTGCATCTGCTTGTACAACCCGCGCAGCAGAAAGCGCGCCGACAGGCTCTCGCGCGCGGCGAAGATTATGCTCGAATGGAAGGCCCCCGACACGCTCTGCGGCTGGGTACGCAACATCGGGCGCGAGGGGCAGCAGTCGGGCATGTGCAGGCTCTCCGAGCTGGGGGAGTTCGACGCCGACATGTTCACCACCGTGTTCGTCGGCAACGCTGACACGAAGCTCGTAGGCGGCCGTATGGTCACGCCGCGCGGGTATCGGGAGATTCCATGCGAAAGGTAACGATCATCGGGGCGGGGCCCGGAAACCCCGACTTGCTCTCGCGCGCGGCGCTCGACGCGATCGACATCGCCGACGTGGTCATCGGCGCTCATCGCGCGCTTGCCGGCATCGACGTGCCGCCCGACGTGGTGAGATGCGAGCTCGTGAAGACGGCGGACATCGTCGCCGCGCTCACCGATGCGGCGTCGTGGCGGCGCGCCGTGGTCGTGATGACGGGCGATGTGGGGCTGTTCAGCGGCGCGCGCCGCCTGGTGGAGGCGCTCTCCGGCGACGCGCAGGTGGACGTGCGCGTTGTTCCCGGCATAAGCTCAGCGTCGTATCTCGCCGAGCGCCTCGCGCGTCCATGGCAGGATTGGCGCTTCGCGAGCGCTCACGGCGTGGCGTGCGACATCGTGGCCGAGGCCGAGCGCGCAGGTGAGCTCTTTCTCGTCACGTCGGGCGGGGAAGACCCCTCGCGGCTTTCGGGCGAGCTTGTGCAGGCGGGCTTCGGGGATGCGCGCGTGACGGTGGCCGAGCGCCTGTCGTACCCCGACGAGCGCATCACCTGCGCGACCGCAAGTGAAATCGCAGGTCAGACGTTCGACGACTTGAACGTGATGCTTATCGAGTTCGCATCCCGCGCCGCGAGTTCCCGCTGGCCGTACGCTTCCTCGGGCATTCCCGACGAGCTCTTCATCCGCGGCGACGTTCCCATGACCAAGCAGGAGGTGCGCGCCGTCGCGCTCGCGAAGCTGCGCCTTACCGCGACCGACACCGTGTGGGACGTCGGCGCCGGCACGGGGAGCGTGTCGATCGAGGCGGCGCTCGTCGCGCGAGCGGGGTCGGTATGGGCGGTCGAGCGCAACGCGGCCGGCGTGCGGCTCATCCGAGAGAACGCGGATGCATTCGGGTGCGGCAACGTGCATGCGGTCCCCGGTGTCGCCCCCGAAGCGCTCGCGATACTGCCCGTCCCCGACGCCGTGTTCGTCGGCGGGAGCGCGGGCGAGCTTCCCTCCATCGTGGAGGTGGCGCTCGAGAAGAACTCGCAGGTTCGCCTGTGCGTGCCATGCGTCACCGTTGAGACGCTCACCGAGGCGTGCGCGCTCCTCTCGAGTTCGCGCTTTAAGGGGTTCGAGGCTTGCCAGGTGTCGGCCGCCCGCGCCGAGGCTGTAGGCTCGCACCATCTTATGAAGGCGCAAAACCCCGTGTTCCTCGTCAGCGCGCGTGGTGCAGGTGGGGAAGGCGGCGCCCGGTGAGCACGACCATCCCGCGCTTCATGGTCGCTGCGCCCTCGAGCGGGAGCGGCAAGACGGTCGTTACGTGCGCGCTCCTGCGCGCGCTCGCGCGCCGCGGCCTCGCATGCGCGGCCTTCAAATGCGGCCCCGACTACATTGATCCGCTCTTTCATCGTCGCGTCGTGGGCGCGCGCTCGGGCAACTTAGACGGCTTCTTCACCGACGCCCCGACGCTGCGCGCCCTGCTCGCACGCGGCGCCGCGTGCGCGGATGTCGCGGTGCTCGAGGGGGTCATGGGCTTCTACGACGGCATGGCGCCCGGCGTGGCCGACGCGAGCAGCTACCAGGTTGCGCGCGACACGGAAACGCCGGTCGTTTTAGTGGTGAACGGGCGCGGGGCGTCTTTATCGCTCGCCGCCGTAATTCGCGGCATCGCCGAGTTCCTGCCTTGTGCGAACGTGCGCGGCGTCGTGCTGAACAAGACGAGCGCCGCTGCCTGCGCCTACGCGAAGCCTGCGATCGAGAAACACACGGGTGTCGCGGTTTTGGGGAATATCCCCGCCGACGATGCGTTCTCGCTCGAAAGCCGGCATTTGGGGCTTGTGACCGCCGACGAGGTCGAGCAGCTCTCCGCGCGCATCGACAAGATGGCCGAGCTGGTGGAAAAGAGCGTCGACGTCGACCGCTTGCTCGAAATAGCGGCGACGGCACCCGATATCCGCGAGGAACCTTACCGGTTGGAGCCGATCGCGGGAGCGCGGCCCATCGTCGCCGTCGCACGTGACGAGGCGTTCTCGTTCTACTACGAGGAGAACCTGCGCGCGCTCGAGGACCTGGGTTGCGAGCTGGCCTTTTTCAGCCCCCTGTGTGATAGCGAGTTGCCCCGGGGGACAAGCGCCCTCTATCTGGGAGGCGGCTACCCGGAGCTCCATGCGCGGCAGCTCTCCGAGAACGCGCCGATGCGCGAGGCGGTGCGGCGTGCGGTGGAATCCGGCATGCCGACGGTTGCCGAATGCGGTGGGTTTCTGTACCTGCAGCGCGAAATCTCCGATAGCGAGGGGCGGCGCTGGCCTGTTGCGGGCGCCCTTGAGGGCGCAAGCGAGAACGGGGGAAGGCTGTCCCATTTCGGGTACGTGGAGCTCACTTCCCAACGCTACGGGCTCTACGGGCCGCGCGGCACACGCATCCGCGCGCACGAGTTCCACTACTGGCAGTCCACCTGCCCGGGCGGCGACTTCTGGGCGCAGAAGCCCCGGCGCGACAAGGGCTGGCCGTGCATGACGACCACCCCGGCCCTGGTTGCGGGCTTCCCGCATGTGTACTATCCTGCGAACCCCGACGTTGCGCGCGCGTTCGCGTCTGCCACAGCGTCGTTCGCAGAGAGGAGACGGCATGGCTGAAGCAACCGAAACCGCGCTTGCCTGCATCCGCGAGGAAGTCGAGCGCGCGTTCTCGTCGGCGCCGGGCACCGTGCTCGAAGCCGCGCTCTCCCGGATCGCGCCCGCAGATGAGTGTGCCCGCGCCGCCGCGTACGCCGCGTGGGATTCCATCGCGCATCCTTTGGGGGGATTGGGCGACTTTGAAGACGCCGTCGCGCGTATCGCCGCAGCTCAGGGGAGCGCCGAGGTGGCCGAGTTTCCCCGTGCGCTCGCGGTATTCTTCTCCGACAACGGGGTCGTTGCCGAGGGCGTGTCGCAAAGCGGGCAAGACGTGACGCGAGCCGTCGCGCGCAACATGTGCGAGGGGGCCACGAGCGCCTGCCGCATGGCGGCGTTCGCGGGTGCCGAGGTCGTGCCCGTCGACGTGGGTGTGGCCCGGGGCATAGAAGACGCTCGCATGGTGCGCGCGAACGTGCGGCGGGGGAGCGGCAACATCGCGCACGGCTCCGCCATGTCTCGCGATGAGGCCGTGCGCGCGATCGATGTCGGAATCGCCGTCGCGTGCGGGCTTGTCCGCGCCGGCGTGCGCCTTCTCGCCGCGGGCGAGATGGGCATCGGCAACACGACCACCTCGGCGGCGGTGGCCGCAGTGCTCATCCGGGCGGACGCGCGGAACCTCGTCGGGCGCGGCGCGGGGCTCTCGGACGCCTCGCTCGCGCGTAAGCGCGACGTGGTCGAGCGCGCTATCGACGCGAACTCGCCCGATCCTGCCGACCCGATCGACGTGCTCTCGAAGGTGGGCGGCTTCGACATCGCGGCGATGTGCGGCTTCTACCTGGGGGCCGCGGCCTCGAAGGCGCCGGCGCTCCTCGACGGGGTCATATCCTGCACGGCGGCCTTGTGCGCGGCGCGCCTGTGCCCCAACGCCTTGGGCTACCTCGTGGGCACCCACGCATCAAGCGAACCCGCAAGCCAGGAGCTCCTTCGCGAGCTCGGCATAAAGGCACCCCTCGACGCAGGCATGCACTTGGGCGAGGGCGCGGGCGCCATGGCGTATCTGCCCCTTCTGGATTCGGCGCTGCGCGTGTACCGGGATGGGAAGACGTTCACGGCGACTGGCATGGCTGCTTACGAGCATTTCGAGGCCGGGAAATGACGGTGACGCTCGTCATCGGCGCCGCCGCGAGCGGCAAGAGCGCCTACGCCGAGTCCCTGTGCCTCGGGCACGACGGCCCCCGCGTGTACCTGGCAACGATGGAGCCCTTCGGGGAAGATGGCGCCTGCCGCATTGCGCGCCATCGGGCACTGCGCGAGGGTAAGGGGTTTTCCACCCTCGAGCGCACGCGTGACGTGGGCGCCGCAGTGCCCGGGCTTCCGCGCGGCTGCACGCTTCTTTTGGAGGACGTGGGCAACCTGGTTGCGAACGAGCTCTTCGCGGAAGGCGGCTTGTCCCCACGTGACCCCGACGCTGCGGCGCGAGAGGTGCTAGGAGGCATCGAACGGCTCGCTCAGGCCGCTGCGTATACGGTGGTGGTCACCGTCGACGTGTTCGCCGATGGGATGCGCTACGATGAGGGGACCGAGGCATGGAGGCGCGCGCTCGCGCGCGTGAACGCGGGCGTGGCGGCGCTGGCCGACCGCGCAGTCGAAGTGGTATGCGGGATTCCCGTGTGGATGAAAGGCGAAGGACCTACAAGGTGAAGATAGCAGAGGCAATCTGCGCGGCGTTCGGAACGTTCTCGCGCATCCCCGTCCCGAAATCGGCCTGGACCGATTTCGGATCAACCCATGCGCTTGCCGCGTTTCCCCTGGTGGGCGTCGCGGAAGGTTTCCTCATGACGGCGTGGGGGCACGTGGCGAACCTGCTCGGCGTGCCCGCGACCATCGTCGCGGCCGTGCTCGTGGCGTTGTCTGTGGCGGTGACGGGAGGCATCCACCTAGACGGGCTCTGCGACACCTCCGATGCGCTTGCAAGCTGGGCCCCGCGCGAGCGAAAGCTCGAGATCATGCACGACCCGCGGGCGGGCGCCTTCGGGGTCATCGGTGTTGTCGTGTACCTTATTCTGCAGTTTTCCCTGTTCACCGCGCTGCCGCTTACGGCGGGGGCGTTCCTCGCGCTTCTGTGCTCGCTCGTGTTCTCCCGCGCGCTTTCGGGGCTCGCCGTAGAATGCTGGCCTGCCGCGCGGGCGGACGGCATGGCCGCGGGGCTCTCGCCTGCGAAGAAGCGCGCGGCGATCGTCGTGCCGCTTTGCGCTTTCGCCGCGGCTTCGGCTGCAGGGATGGTCGCGTGCGCTCGGGCCGTCGGCGCCCTTATGGAGGTGGCGGGGCTTTTGGCGCTCGCGTGGTACCGCCATGTTGCTCTGTCCCGCTTCGGCGGGGTGACGGGTGATTTGGCCGGATGGTTTCTGCAATGGGCCGAGCTCGCGATGCTTGCCATGCTGGTGGCGGGGGGCATGCTCCTATGATGCTCGTGGTAGGTGGCGCGCATTCGGGGAAGAGGACCTTCGTGCGCGAAAAGCTCGGGTTCGCGGCGGACGATTTCGTCGACGCGGCGCAGCTTGCGGAGGGCGGCGTGCCCGCGGCTTTTGCCGGCCGTGTCGCGTACCGTGCTGAGGAACTCGTACGCGCGCTCGACGCTGACCGGGTGCTCGGGCGGCTGATTGGCTTCGACGCAGTGATTCTGACCTTGGTCGGCTCGGGGGTCGTCCCCATGCGTGCGGAAGACGCCCAATGGCGCGAGCGCGCGGGGCGCCTGGGATGCGCGCTCGCTGCGCGCGCCGACGTCGTCGTGCGCATGACGTGCGGGATTCCCCAGGTCATCAAAGGAAACCTTGCCGATGCGCCTCGAGGGACGCTGGGCGCGGGCGCGCCTTTGGAAGTCGTCTTCGTGCGCCATGGTGCCACGGCGGGCACGGAAGACCATCGCTACAGCGGGGCGGGCACCGACGAGCCCCTGTCGATCGCGGGCGAGCGCGCTTTGCGCGACCTCGCGTGCGATCGTGACGTGTTCCGTGTTATCACGAGCGGCATGGCCCGCACCGACCAGACTGCGCGCATCCTCTTCCCGAACGCGGAGCTTATGGCGTGCCCCGGTCTGCGCGAGATGGATTTCGGTGACTTCGAGGGGCGAAGCGCCGCCGAGCTTAAAGAGGACGTGCGCTACCGCGCCTGGGTAGACTCCTGGTGCGAGACACGCTGCCCGCATGGCGAGGGCAAGAGCGATTTCACCCGCCGCGTCGTCGCGGCGTTTCGGGAGGCGTGCGAATCGGAGCGCGCCCAAGGGAGTGGGCGCGCCGTCTTCGTCGTTCACGCGGGTACCGTGAAAGCGCTGCTCTCCGAGCTAGCTGTCCCGAAAATGGGATATTTCGACGTGCATACCGAGCCGGGCGGCGCATGGGCCGCCACCTGGGATGGGCGCTGCCTTCGCGACGTTCGCCCCGCTTCGGGGGGCGATGCCCGGTGATGACGATTCTTGCCGTCGCCGCCGGGTTCGCGGCCGACCTTGCCTTCGGCGACCCGCGCTGGCTTCCCCATCCCGTCGTCGCCATGGGGCGCGCGATCACGTGGGCCGAAGGCCGCCTTCGGGGCGCATTCCCGCAAACGTCCGCGGGCACGCGCGCCGCAGGGCTTGTGCTCGCCGTGGCGCTTCCGCTTGCGTGTTGGCTTTTGACCTGGGGAATCCTGCATCTTTGCGGCATGGTTCACCCCGGCTTGCGCTTTGTGGCCGAGGCATGGGCGAGCTATCAGATTCTCGCGGCATGCGAGCTTCGCCGCCAGAGCCTGGCCGTGGTCCGCGCGTTCTCGAAGGGCGGCCTTGTCGCGGCGCGCGAAGCCGTCGGGCTCATCGTGGGACGCAACACGTCTGTTCTCGACGAGCAGGGCGTGGCGCGCGCCGCCGTGGAAACCGTGGCGGAGAACGCGAGCGACGGCGTCATCGCGCCGCTTTTCTACCTTATGATCGGGGGTGCGCCCTTGGGCATGGCGTACAAGGCGGTGAACACGCTCGACAGTATGGTAGGCTACAAAAATGAGCGCTACATCGACTTCGGCTGCGCCTCGGCGCGCCTCGACGATGCGGTGAACTGGATTCCCTCGCGCTTATCGGCCCTGCTCATGATCGCCGTGTGCCCGATCGTCGGGCTCGACGCGCGCGGGGCGGCGCGCATCTGGCGCCGCGACAGGCGTCGCCATGCGAGCCCCAACTCGGCGCAGACCGAGTCAGCGTGCGCGGGCGCGCTCGGGCTGCGCCTGGCGGGACCCGCGGTGTATTTCGGCAAGCTCGTTGAGAAACCGACGATAGGCGACGCGTCCCGCGAAATCGAGTGGGGCGACATCGCACGGGCGACAAGGCTCATGCTCGCCGCGTCCGTATGCGCGCTCGTCGTCTTCGGCGCCGCGCGCGCGGCGGTCGTGCTCGCCGTGGGGGCGATGGCATGAGGGAAGACCACGCCGCGCCCCAGGCTGCCGGGGGAATCCTGCGCGCCCGTACGCATGGGGGCAGCTCGCAATCGCTCGGCATCGCTTGCGAAGGGGGCGCCTCCGACCTCATTGACTTCTCGGTGAACGTGAATCCGGCAGGCCCCTCGCCGCGCGCCGTCGCCGCAGCTTGCAAGGCGCTTTCTCGAATCGACGCCTACCCCGATAGGGAAAGCCTCGCACTCGTTCGCGCCCTAGGGCGCGCCCAGGGCATTCCCGAAGATACTATCGTCTGCGGCGCGGGCGCGTCTGACATCATCTGGCGGCTCGCCGCGGCGGTACGCCCGAAACGCATCGTCGTGTGCGCGCCGACGTTCTCTGAATATGCGGAGGCGGCATCGTACTACGGCGCATCCGTGCAGGAGTTCCCGCTCTTCGAAGCGGACGACTTCGACGTGCCCGCCTCCTTCGCCCGCGCGATCGAGGGGCCGGGAGACGTGGCGTACCTCTGCAATCCGAACAACCCGACGGGGCGCCTCGTCGACCCCCGCGTGATCGATGCCGTGGCATGCCGCTGCGAGCAGGCGGGCGCGCTGCTCGTCGTGGACGAGTGCTTCCTCGGATTTGCGCCCGACGCCCGCGAAAGGAGCGTGGCCGCACGCGCCGCGTGTTCGCGCCATGTGGCCGTGCTCTCCGCGTTCACCAAGCTCTACGGAATGGCGGGGTTGCGGTTGGGATATCTGATCAGCGGAAACGCCCAACTCCTCGAGGGGATTCGCCGGGCGGGGCAGGCGTGGCCCGTCTCCTCGGTCGCCGAGGCCGCGGGTATCGCCGCCCTGGAAGACGTCGAATACGTCTCGCGCACGCGCGATGTATTGGCGGGCGAGCGAGCGTGGCTTTCCCACGAGCTCTCCTCGCTCGGGCTTTCCGTCGTGCCGTCGGATGCGAACTTCCTTTTAGTCCGGACACCGGCGAAAGACATCCCCGAGCGCCTGTATAAACAGGGGGTTTTGGTCCGCACGTGCGACTCGTTTTCGGTACTGTCCCGTTTCTGGTGCCGCGTCGCGGTGCGCACGCGCAAGGAGAATGCCCGGCTTGCGATGGCGTTCGGCCGCGCGCTTCGGGCGGAAGGCGCATCGGGCGAAGGCGAACCCGACAAACGGGGCTGCGCTTCTTGCAGCGGCGCTATGGCGGGCGCGTATGGCCGAGGCTCGACGAAGGAGGTCGATACCCGTGGGTAGGGCGAAGCCCATCATGATCCAGGGCACCATGTCGAACGCGGGGAAGAGCCTGCTTGCGGCGGGGCTGTGCCGTGTGCTTTCGCAGGACGGCCTGCGCGTGGCTCCCTTCAAGAGCCAGAACATGGCGCTCAACAGCGGTGTCACGGCCGACGGGCTCGAGATGGGGCGCGCCCAGATCATGCAGGCCGAGGCATGCGGCATCGCGCCCGACGTGCGCATGAACCCCATACTGCTCAAGCCCGAAAGCGACCACCGAAGCCAGCTCATCGTGGCCGGCAAGGCGCAGGGAGCCTTCGCTGCGAGGGACTACTTCGCGCGAAAGAAGGCGCTCATGCCGCAGATTATGGAGGCGTTCGATTCGCTCGCGGAGGAAAACGACGTTATCGTCATCGAGGGCGCCGGCAGCCCCGTCGAAATCAACCTTGCCGAAAACGACATCGTCAACATGGGGCTCGCGCGCGCCGTGTCCTCCCCCGTGCTGCTCGCGGGCGACATCGACCCAGGCGGGGTGTTTGCCCAGCTCTACGGCACGGTCGCGCTCCTTGCGCCCGAGGATCGCGCGCTTTTGCGGGGGCTTGCGGTGAACAAGTTCCGCGGCGATGTGGAAATTCTGCGTCCGGGTTTGGCCCCGCTCGAGAAGATGTGCGGGGTTCCCGTCGTGGGGGTCGTGCCGTATCTTACGCTCGACCTGGACGACGAGGACTCGCTCGCGCCGCGCCTATCCGCCCGCGAGGCGCGCGGCGTCATCGACGTCGCCGTCGTGCGCCTTCCGCATCTGTCGAACTTCACCGACTTCGACCCGCTTTCGCGCGTGCCCGGCGTGGGCGTGCGCTACGTTTCCTCTACGACCGATCTGGGCCGACCCGACCTGGTGGTGCTCCCCGGCTCGAAGACCACGCTCGACGATGCGCGCTGGCTTGCGGCTAGCGGCATCGGAGCCTGTGTGCGCGCGCTTTCGGGCGCGGGCACGCCGGTGCTCGGCATATGCGGAGGCTACCAGCTTTTGGGAGACGAGCTTTCCGATCCGCACGGCAGGGAAGGCGCTGGCACCGCGCGCGGGCTCGGGCTCATCCCTGCAAGTACGGTGTTCAAGGAGGAAAAGCGCCTCGCCCAGTCGGAGCTGCGCATCACGGGCGCCCAAGGCGCGTTTTCGGTGTGGAACGGCATGACGGCGCGCGGGTACGAGATTCACGACGGCGAAACGACCGTCTCCTGCGCCCCTGCGGGCACGATTGGCGGCAAACCAGAAGGCGCGGCCTGCGGAAACGTGTTCGGAACTTATCTCCACGGCCTGTTCGACGAACCGGGGGTGGCGCTCGCCCTCGCGCGCTCACTCGCGCGCATGCGCGGCCTGCCCGAGAGCGTCGTGGGTGCTGCGGGCGCGGCGTCCGCGGCCGATCACCGTGCGCGCGAGTTCGACCGCTTGGCCGACGTCGTGCGCGGGGCGCTCGACATGGAGTATGTCTACCGTATTATCGAGGAGGGCGTATGATCCACGTGTATCATGGCGACGGCAAAGGCAAGACCACGGCGGCGATGGGCCTCGCCCTTCGCATGCTCGCCGCAGGCCGCCGCGTCGTCGTCGTGCAGTTCCTGAAAGACGGCGAAAGCGGGGAGGCGCGCCTGCTCGCCGAGCATTTCGGCGTGCCCGTTTTCGCGGGGAAGGTGTCGGACAAGTTTACCTGGTCGATGACGTCGGAAGAACTTGCCGCGACGTGCGAGCTGCACGATGGGAACCTCGCTTCCGCGCTCGCCGAGCTCGAGGGCGCGCAGGAGGGGCTGCTCGTGCTCGACGAGGCGCTCGACGCGCTTTCGAAGGGGCTTGTCGACGAGACGCTCGTGGACCGCGCGCTCGATATGTCCGCGCGCGGCGTCGAAGTAGCGCTCACCGGGCGCGCGCCTTCCCGCAAGATCGTGGAGAAGGCCGACTACATAACCGAGATGCGGTGCGAGAAACACCCCTACGCTCAGGGGATATGTGCAAGGGAAGGAGTGGAGTACTAGATGGATTCCAAGGAGATGGCGCCCGGCGACATCGAGCGGCGCAGCTTCGAGATCATCACCGAAGAGCTCGGCGGCCGCACGTTCCCGCCGCTCGAAGAGCCCGTCGTGAAGCGCGTCATCCACACCACTGCCGACTTCTCGTACGCCGATTCCCTCGTGTTCACCCATGATGCCGCGCACTGTGCGCTCGACGCACTGCGCGCAGGGGCCACGGTGCTCACCGACACGAACATGGCGCTCGCAGGCATAAGCAAGCCCGCGCTCGCGAAGATCGGCTGCAAGGCCGTGTGCTACATGGCCGACCCTGATGTCGCCGCGGCTGCACGCGCCGCGGGCACGACTCGCGCCGTTGCGAGCATGGACAAAGCTTGCGGCATCGAGGGTCCGCTCATCGTGGCCGTCGGCAACGCTCCCACAGCTCTTCTGCGCCTCGCCGAGCTCATGGACGCGGGGAAGATCGCGCCTGCGCTCGTCGTTGGGGTGCCGGTCGGGTTTGTGAACGTGGTCGAGGCGAAAGAGGAGCTACTCGCGCGACGCGTGCCGGCCATCGTCGCGAGGGGTCGCAAGGGCGGTTCGACCGTGGCGGCCGCCATTATGAACGCGCTGCTCTACCAGATCACGCGCCCAGGCGGCCCGAAGTGACGGCGCCCGCATCCGCGCCGGCGCTGCGCATCTTCGCCGGCACCACCGAGGGCCGCCTCCTGTGCGAATGGGCGAGCGGGGCGGGCATCCCCGCCCGTGCCTACGCGGCAACCGAGTACGGAGGCGAGCTTTTGGGCGAGCTTCCGGGCATCGAGGTGCATGCGGGCAGGCTCGACGAGGCCGACATGGAGCGCGAGCTTTCCGGCGCGCGCATCGTCGTCGACGCCACGCACCCCTTCGCTACGCTCGCAAGCGGCAACATCCGAGCCGCTTCGCTCTCCGTGGGTGCACGATGCCTGCGCCTTGCGCGCCCGGTCGAGGCGCTGCCCAAAGGCGTCGTCTCGGTCACGTCGATCGCCTGCGCGGCGCGCTTTCTCTCCGAGAACCCGGGTCGCGCGCTTCTCACGACGGGGAGCAAGGAGCTTGCTCCCTACACGCGCGTCGCCGATTACGCGAAGCGCTTCTTCGTGCGTGTGCTCCCGCTGCCCGGTGCTATAACGAAGTGCATCGACGCGGGGTTTTCGCCGTCGCACGTCATCGGCATGCAGGGGCCCTTCACCCGCGAGCTCAACGAGGCGATGCTTCGGCAGGTGGGCGCCCAGTGGCTTGTGACCAAGGACTCGGGAACCGTAGGCGGCACGGCCGAGAAGATCGCCTCCGCGCGCGACGTGGGAGCGCGCTGTATCGTGGTCGCCCGTCCCGCCGAGGGAGGCGGGGCCCTTTCGCTTCGGGAAGTGGAAGACGCGCTCTTACGGGAGTTCGCGCGCTAGGCGCTCGCCGCGCCTAGCGCGCCCTCCCGACCTTCAATAAGTTGCGGTGAAATAGTGTCTGTTTTTGCTGCTTGATAGCATATTCAGTCCCTAATTCACCGCAACTTGTTGGTGGTGGCTTACTGGTAGCGTAGGCACTCCACCGGGTCGAGTTTTGCCGCGCGGCGAGCGGGGTAGAAGCCAAAGATTACTCCGATGCCGACGGAGACGGCGAAGGCCAGCAGCACCGTGGCGATTGAAAAGCTCGGTGTGATTTGCCCGCTGGCACCGAGCTCGCCGAGAACCCCTGATCCTGCGGCAAACATCGCAAGAGCCCAGGCCAGCAGATAGCCAATCAGGACACCCAGCAGACCGCCGGTGATGCACAATGCCGAAGACTCGGCTAAAAACTGCGCGGTGATATCGCGACGACTGGCGCCCAGGGCACGGCGAATACCGATCTCGCGGATGCGCTCAGTCACGTTGGTGAGCATCATATTCATAATGCCGATACCGCCGACAAGCAGCGAGATGCTGGCGACAGCGCCCATGATGAGTGAGAACGCGCCCATAAAGGAGTTGAGTGCATCGATGGCGCTTTTCATGGATGTCGCCGATACACTGTCGTACTCATCCTCCTCCTCGATGCCCTTCATCGCGCGCACCTTGGACTCGATGGTCTTACAAAGCTCATCCATGTCCGTGCCCTCGGCGGCAAGTGCCGTCACGCTGGGGAATGAAGGATTCTCGTCGCTAAACAGCCCGGAGATGGTTTCGCGTGGCATATACAGCGTGAGCGAGCCCATGGAGTCGCTGCCGCCATCAATCACGCCTACAATCTGCACTTCGCCGTTGGACACCTTAATAGTCTTGCCCACCGCGTCCTGTTCGTTGCCGTAAAGCTGATCGGCGCCGCCGCGGCTGATGAGCGCCACGCGCGAGCCTGATTGAGACTCGGCCTGGGAATAGGTACGCCCCGCAACGAGCTTGCTGGCCCCCACGGCGTCGAGCATGTCGCTATCGACACCCAGTGCCATGACGGTATAGCTTTTATCGCCGGTCTTATACTCGGTATACGCGCTGTCGACAATGCCGATCTGCTCTATCTGCGGCACCAGTTTTTGAAGCTTCTCGATGTCCGACTCGGTGAGTTCTTGCGACGAATAGATTTGCACCATGCGTGCCGCATTGAGGCCCAGACTGTTAACCAGGCTGTTTTGGATACCGCCGATGAGCGAAGTCATGGCGATAACCGAGGCGATGCCGATGACAATGCCCAGGATGGTGAGCAGGCTGCGCCCCTTGTTGGCTTCGAGCGAGTGAAGGGCTTCCTGGATGAGATCGCGGGCGCTCATGCCACCACTCCTTTCGGCGGGTTGGCGGAGGCGGAAATCATGGGCAGGCTATCTACGGCGCTGCGAAGGGTCCGCGGTGCATGTGGAATATACGCGCCGTCGTGAATGCGACCGTCGCGGATGGTCACGGCACGGTCGGCCTCGGCGGCGATGCCGGGGTCGTGTGTGATAAGCACGATGGTTTTGCCGCGCTCCTGGAGCCTATGGAAGGTCTCCATCACAAGCGCTCCAGTGGCGGAGTCTAGGTTTCCCGTCGGCTCATCGGCCAGGATGATGGGCGGGTCATTGACGAGGGCGCGCGCGATGGCGACACGCTGCATCTGGCCGCCCGAGAGCTCGGATATGCGGTGGTCCCAGTGGTCGACGGGCAGCGTGACGGCCTGCAGCGCGTGCACGGCGCGCATTTCGCGCTGGCTACGGGGCACATTGGTGTAGGCCAGCGGCAGCATGACGTTTTCGATAACCGACAGGCGCGGCAGCAGGTTGAAGCTCTGAAAGACAAAGCCAATGCTCAGGGCGCGAACTTCGGTGAGCTCGTCATCGTCAAGCTCGGCCACGTTGAGCCCTTGCAGGTAGTAGTCGCCCGCCGTCGGCTTATCCAGGCAGCCTAGGATGTTCATGAGCGTTGATTTGCCCGAGCCCGAGGGGCCAGTGATAGCGACGAATTCGCCGGGATTTACCGCCAGGCTCACGTTGTGCAGGATGTGGGCGCACCCCGCCTCGCTCTCAAAGATGCGGTGCACGTTGCGGATGTCGATAACGGGACGCATTACATGCCCTCATCGGCAGACATGCTGCCCGAATCCGCGCTGTAGCCGCCGTCAGCCGTTGCGTCCGCTCCGGTGTCCATGACGAGGGTGTCGCCATCGCGCAGCTTGGTAACCGGCACGTTGGGGTTGATCTCGTTGCCCTGGTCGTCGCGCTTGACCTGTGTCTTGCCTACTACGGCTTCGTTGTCGTTTTGCGTCACGACGGTCACCTTAACGCGGCGTGTCTCCTTGTCTTCGTCATCGGTGGCCAAATTGACGTAATAGTGCTCGCCATCCTCGGTCATTAGGGCCATGGTGGGCACCATCACCACGTCGTCGAGCTGCTCGGTCACCACCGAGACCTCGGCCGTCATGCCCGGCTTCAGGCGCGCGTCGGGCGCCTCGATGAGGATGTCGACGTTAAAGGTTACGCTGCCGCCGCCACCGTTAGCGGCGTCGGAGTTTGCCACCGACGCGATAGCCGTGACGGTGCCCTGGCTCACGATATCGGGAAACGCGGGATACGTGACGTTGGCGCTCTGCCCAACGGCGATCTTGGCGATGTCCTTTTCTCCCACCTGTACGGTCACCTTCATCTTGGATAGGTCGGCGATCTGCATGCACTGCTTGCCACCGCTCGTATCACTTTCGCCCATAATCATGCCGCCTGTTACCGTGGCGCCCACCTTGGCGTTGAGCTCCACGATGCTGCCCGAGCTCGGGGCCGTGACCGTACGGCTGGCGGCCTTGGCGTTCGCCTGATCGAGGTTTGCCTGGGCCGAAGCGAGGCTGCGCTGCGCGGCCGATACGGCGTTCGTGTCCGCTGATGCGTCGGAGACGCCAGCCGCTGCGGAAGCTCCATCGACGTCCGTCGTTGGGGTGGCCTGAGCGGCAGCTGCGGCTTTCTTCGCATTAGCGAGGTCTTCTTGAGCGGCAGCAACTGCACGCTGTGCCTCGGCAACGTTGCGATCGAGCTCGTCGTTTTTAATGGTCATAAGCACGTCGCCCTCGTTGACGGATTGGCCCGCCTGCACGTTGATCGAATCGACCGTGCCGTCGACAGAAGGGGAGACCACTGAGGACGAAATTGGTTTGAGCTGGCCTTTCGCCTCGACCGTTGTGGTAAACGTGCCCTCGGTCACCATGTCGGTCACAGGCCCGCTAGTGCCCTGTGGCTGCGCATTGATAACCAGGGTTGCGACAATGGCGATGAGCGCGATGGCACCCACGACGCCGACGGCAATACCGCGGCGAATCAGCTTTTTGCGTCGGCGCTCGGCACGTTTTGCCTTGAGCTTGGCATATGCCTCTTCATCGGAAATCTCGGCCGTATCGTTTGTGCGTCCGTTCTCCTTGTCGGCATGTACGTCTGTGATCAGAGGAATCGTTTCGGTGGCACCTTCGGGCGTGTGCTCGGTATCATCCGGGCCCGGGGTGATCGTGGGGACATTCGGCATAGCGTCTCCTTTATAGAAAGAACCTCGATAATTATATGCGCCCACCGGTTGGGGCGGGCGCATAGGACGGTTTCTTTCGGAACTGTTAGATTGGTCGTAGCGGTTCCACGTTGTATGAATGTGCGCGTTGCGCTACGAGTGGACAACCACGCACAGGCCGACTTTGATGCAGTCGTGAAGTGCCTTGGCGTCGGCCAGGCGCAGGTTGATGCAACCGTGGCTGCCGCACCACTTGTACGACTCGGCATTATCGAAGCTCTTGTCGTTTTGCCAGGTGGCATCGTGGAAGCCGATCATATTGCCCTCGAACGGCATCCAGTAGCTCACCGGGCTTTCGTATTTGGGCTTACCGGTCTCGGGGTCCTTGGCTCCGATCAGGGTGCTGCCGCCGTCGTTGCTGTTGATCTGCCACACGCCCTCGGGGGTGGCGTCTTCGCCCGGTTTGCCGGAAATAAAGTTGGCCTCCCAAACGATATTACCGTTCTCGTCATAGTAGCGAGCGTGCTGCTCGGACAGGTCGACGTCGATATACGCCTTCCAGTCGGGCTCTCCCTTTGCGGTAAAGGTGTCGGCCTTCTGGGAGTACTTGATTTCGATTTCGCCGGTCTGCTTGTTGTTAATGGCGTCCTCGACCTGCTTGGCGAGCGAGCTGCTGTCGATGGACCAACCAAAGTCGCCGCCTTCGACGGCGCACTGCTTGCCATCGGCGCGCGTCCACCAGCGAGTGGAGCCCACGGTATTAAAGCCGTTGGCGAGCTCGGCTGCCCAGCTACTTATCTGCGACGTATCGAGTGTGGGGTTGGCCGGATCGGCAAAGCTGATCCACTGTAATACGGAGCTGCCATCAACCTTGCCGGCATCCTCGCCGTTGAGCTTGAGGGTCACGTTGACGCCCAAGAAGTTGTTGGCGGCATCGCATGCGGCCTGAATCTGATCATCGGTCAGCGTTCCATTGAGCGGCTCATAGGCATCGTTGCCGAGCTTGGAAAGATCTACGGTCTCGGCCAGCGAGGCGAGCTCGAGCTCGGCATATTTAATGACATGCTCGCGGTTGAGTTTTTCGTTGGAGCGCGCCTTCTCGACGGTAAACTTGCCCGCTTGCTCGTCATAGGAGCTATTGGCCTCGAACGTGCCCGAACGTCCTTCGTTAAACTCGTCGATGGCGGCGCCCAGATCCTTCTCAAATTTCTTTTGGTCAAAGGTATCGGAGAGCATGGACAGGTCGACGTCTTGATCAAGATCGACTTCGTTGGTGGTAGCGGTTGTTTTGGTCTTGCCGCTTAAGGATTCCACAAGGCGGACCGGCCATACAAAGGCTTCGTTGTGGCTGATGATCTCTTTTGCGGCAGCTTCACCGTCGACGATGGGTTCATCGGACTCGGGCTGATAGGACCAGCTAAAGTCATCGCCTGTCACGGTGAGCTTATAGTGCTTCCATGCCGAGTTGACCTTGGTGGCGGCAGACGAAGCGTTGGAGAACGAGACGTCGACGCCGGCAATGGTGGTGTTGGGGTATGCTAGCTGCGAAAACGCTACGATGCCTACGATATAGACAATGACGATTAGACCCTGGACGACAAAGAGCGTCGTCTTTTTGCCCGACTTATTGTTGCCGGCGGACTTGCGCGCGGGGCCACGATCGCCTCGAGCGTTCGTCGGGGGCTGCTTGGGCGCATTGCCGTTTGCCTGGCGCTGCTGACGTTGTTGACGCTGCTGTCGCTGTTGGTTCGGGCGTTGGGAAGCGTTTGCTGCACTACGCTGCTGACCGTGGCTCGGCGCGATAGGACGCGGCGACTGAACGCCGCCGGTGTGCCTGCTCGGCTGCTGCGGATCGGGAATCAGTTGAGTTCGATCGTTTTGCGACATCGTATGCATATCCTTCGATTTTCGCCTTGCGGTTCATCGTGTTTTTACTGGGCTTGCATTATAGCGATTGCCCTGCTGTTTGTGGTACGGAAACGGTGGCATTCAAAAGAGGTGGGACATTTGTCCCACCTTTGAGTCGTTCTTTGCCGCTATCCGCACACACCGCATTTTGCACAGGCCGAAAGTGCGGCCGGAGCCTGCGCGATGCCGCCCTTTGCCGTCTCGCGCAGCGTGGCCGGCAACGCGTGGCCCACCGAAAGCATGACATGTGCCATCTGGTCAAACGGCACCAAGCTCTTAATGCCTGCGAGGGCGAGTTGTGCCGAGCTAAAGGCCGCTGCCACGCCAATGGCGTTGCGGTTTTGGCAGGGCACCTCCACGAGGCCACCGACGGGGTCACAAACGAGGCCCAGCAGGTTACTCAGCGCGATGGAACTGGCGTCGAGCGCCTGCTCGGGCGTGCCGCCGAGCATCTGCACCAGCGCGGCGGCTGCCATGGCAGCGGCGCTTCCCACCTCGGCTTGGCAGCCGCCCTCGGCGCCGGCAACGCAGGCGCTTGTGGTGAGGTTGAGGCCGATGGCGGCTGCGCAGTAGAGCGCGTCCATGACCTGCTCGTCGTCGAGCTGCAGGCGATCGGCGAGCGCCAGCACGCAGCCGGGCACAACACCCGCGGAGCCTGCCGTGGGGGCGGCGACAATCACGCCCATGGTAGCGGAGCGCTCGAGCACGGCCATGGCGCGGGCAACGGCGTCGGTCTGGACGGCGCCCATCAGGCTTGCACTCAAATCGTTGCGGCTGGTGGCATCGACGAGTTTGGCCTCGCCGCCGATAAGACCGCCGAGCGAACGCTGCGGATTGGCGATGGGGGCCGTGGTCTCCTCGCACATGACGTCGAGCACGCGGCGCATGGCGGCGACGGCGTGGGCCTCGCCGGTCAGACGCGCCTCGCGAACGGCCATGACGGCGCCGATGCTGAGCCCCAGTTCCTCGCACGCATCGAGCAGCTGCTCGCCGTCGTCGAAGATTTCCTTGGCCGAGACGCCGGGGGAGAGCGACGAGGCAGAACCGGGGAGCTCGATAAACGTTGCGTAATCGACATTGTCGAGCTTGCGCAGCATGGGGACGACGGTGTCGTCGGGCGCGCCGTCGGTCTCAAAGACGGAGTAGGCCTGGCCGCCCACTTCGGTTCGGTAGGTGCGGCAGAAGGCGATGTTCACGTGGGCGTAGGCGAGCAGGTTGGTGAGCGCGGCGAGTACACCGGGGACGTCCTTGTGTGCCACGAAGAGCGTGGAGTACATGCCCGAGATGTCGACGCCGACGCCGTTAATGCGGCTAATGCGCATCTTGCCGCCGCCCAGGCTCTCGCCGCGGACCTGTGCCGTGGCGCCCGTGTCGTCGACCATGTCGATATCGACGGTATTGGGGTGGATGGAGGCGTCGTCGCCCTTGATGTCAAAGTGATATTCGAGGCCCTGCTCGCGTGCGAGGTTGAAGGCCTGCTTGATATTCTCGTCATCGGTGTCGAGGCCCAGGATGCCCGCGACGAGCGCACGGTCGGTGCCGTGGCCGCGGTAGGTTTGGGCGAAGGAGTTCCACAGGCCAAAGGTGACCTTGGTAATGCGGCCTTCTAGCAGGCTGGCGGCAACTTGGGCGCAGCGCAGGGCGCCGGCGGTGTGTGATGAGCTGGGGCCGACCATGACGGGGCCCAAGATCTCGAATGCCGAGGTCGTAGCTAGTGTTTGCGGCTTGCCTGCCATGGGTGCTCCTGTTCTATCCCGTCGTTCCGAGGACTTTGGTATTTGGTCGCCTGCTCTACAGTCCTGGCTCGCACGGAGGCCACATTAAGTGGCCTCCGGCTCGTGCGGAACTCGCGACCGACCAAATACCAAAGCCCTCGGAACTAAGGATACATGGTAGAGGCGCGTGTGCTGCAAAATTCATTAGCTGGTGACGCAGCGTAGGCTCATATCGAAGCATCTTCACCACCGGATTAATAAAAAAGAAGCACCGCTTGGGGGCGGTGCTTCTTTTGAAAGCGCATGCGTGTTGTGACATTAGCGGCTCTTAATTACAGGCCGCAGGCTGCTTTGAGTTCTTCGACTCGGTCGGTCTTCTCCCAGGTGAAGTCGGCGTCTTCTCGGCCAAAGTGACCGTAGGCTGCCGTCTTTTCGTAGATGGGGCGACGCAGATCTAGGTCGCGGATGATTGCGCCCGGGCGCAGGTCGAAGGTCTTCTCTACGGCCTCGACGATCTTGTCCTCGGCAACATTCGCGGTACCGAAGGTGTCGACCATGATTGAGAGGGGCTTGGAAACGCCGATGGCGTAGGCAAGTTCGACTTCGCAGCGGTCGGCAAGGCCGGCGGCGACCACGTTCTTGGCGACCCAGCGCGCGGCATACGCGGCGGAGCGGTCAACCTTGGTGCAGTCCTTGCCGCTAAAGGCACCGCCGCCGTGACGGCCGTAGCCGCCGTAGGTGTCGACGATGATCTTGCGGCCGGTGAGGCCCGTGTCGCCCATGGGGCCGCCCACGACAAAGCGACCGGTGGGGTTCACGTAGATGTCTGCGTTGTCCCACGGCATGTTCTCGGCGTCCATGACCGGGGTGATGACGTGCTCGATGAGGTCGGCCTTGATCTTGCCCATGTCCTCGATCTCGGCGGCGTGCTGCGTGGAGATGACGATGGTCGTTACCTCGACGGGCTTGCCGTCTTCGTAGCGCACGGTGACCTGGGTCTTGCCGTCGGGACGCAGATAGGCGAGGGTACCGTCGTGACGCACGGCGGCCAGGCGCTCAGCCAGACGGCTTGCCAGGTAGTGCGGCATGGGCATGAGGGTCTTGGTCTCGTTGGAGGCATAACCGAACATCATGCCCTGGTCGCCGGCACCGATCAGGTCGATCGGGTCGGTGGTAGCGCCGGTCTGGGTCTCGAAGGACTCGTCGACGCCCTGGGCGATATCGGGCGACTGCTCGTGGATGAGGCTCATAACGCCGCAGGTGTCGCAGTCAAAACCGAATTTGGCACGGTTGTAGCCAATGCGGCGGATAACGCCGCGGGCGATTTCCTGCACGTCGACGTAGGCCTGGGTGCGGATCTCGCCGGCGACGATGACGGTGCCGGTGGTCACGAGGGTTTCGCAAGCGCAGCGGACGTTCTCCACGTTGGCAGGCACGCCGTTGGGGGCGATGTAGCCCTGCTCCTGGAGCTCTATTTCTTTGGCGAGGATTGCGTCGAGGACGGCGTCGCTGATCTGGTCAGCGATCTTATCGGGATGACCTTCGGTCACCGACTCCGACGTAAATACGAAGGACCCGTGTTGGGGTGGGATGGAACGAAGTTCTTCTGACATGATTGTCCTTTCAAAAACGTGTCCCGGCGACCGTTACCATTCCGCCGGGCTCTCTATGCAAGGGCTCATCATAGCGCGTAAATCAAACATTCACACCCTTTCCGCACCTACTCATTGGGGACAGACTTAAATGACCAGCCTTACCTAAATGCCAACAGGTTGCCAAAGACTGGTCATTTAAGTCTGTCCCCAATGAGTGAGTCGGTGCCCTTTGTGCGGAGGTTGCTTTGATGCTTTATACTGGTGCGGTTAGACATCCATCCTGCAATCGAGGAGATATCCATGGCATCAGACGTTCGCGTCCGCTTTGCACCCTCACCGACGGGCAAGCTGCACATCGGCGGCGCTCGCACCGCTATCTATAACTGGGCTTTCGCCCGTGCTAACGGCGGCACGTTCATCCTGCGCATCGACGACACCGACCCCACCCGCTCTACCGACGAGAACACGCAGATCATCCTGCGCGCCATGCGTTGGCTGGGCCTGGACTGGGACGAGGGTCCCGAGGTGGGCGGCGATTTTGGCCCCTACGCCCAGACCGAGCGCCTGGACCTGTACAAGCAGGCCGCCCAGAAGCTTTGGGACGAGGGCAAGGCCTATCCCTGCTTCTGCACCAAGGAGCAGCTCGACGCCGACCGCAAGGCCGCGCAGGAGCGCAAGGACCCCTTCCAGGGCTATCAGCGCCGTTGCCGCAATCTTGATCCCGAGGAGGCCCGCCGTCGCATCGAGGCCGGCGAGTCCTACGTCCTTCGCATCAAGGTGCCCGAGGACCGCGGCGACGTCGTTATCCACGATGCCGTCCACGGCGAGGTGACCTTCGATGCCAAGGAGCTCGACGACTTTGTCATCTTCCGCTCTGACGGCACGCCCACGTATAACTTTGCGACCGTCGTCGACGACGCCATGATGAAGATCACCCATGTCATCCGTGGCGACGACCACCTGTCCAACACCCCGCGTCAGGTCATGGTCTACGAGGCCCTCGGCGCGCCCGTGCCTACGTTCGCCCACATCTCCATGATCTTGGGTGCCGACGGCAAGAAGCTCTCCAAGCGCCACGGCGCCACCTCGGTGGAGGAGTACCGCGACGCCGGCTACCTGTCCGACGCCTTCGTCAACTACCTGGCGCTGCTCGGCTGGTCGCTCGACGGTGAGACCACGATCATCCCGCGCGATGTCCTGGCCAGCAAGTTCTCGCTCGACCGCATCTCTAAGAACCCGGCGACCTTCGACCCCAAGAAGCTCGATTGGGTCAATGCCGAGTACATCAACGGCATGTCCGATGCTCAGTTTGCCGACGAGATCATGGTCCCCGAGCTGCACGAGGCGGGTCTCATCGAGGGTAATGTCGAGTACGGCGAGGATTGGATCGATGCGCTTGCCGCCATCGTCAAGCCGCGCACCAAGATGCCGGCCGACGCCGTGACCGTCGCCGCTCCCATCTTTGCCACGGCCGAGACGCTCGAGTATGACGAGAAATCCGTCAACAAGGGCCTGGCCAAGGAGGGCATGGGTGTCATTCTGGACGCCTCCAAGGCCGCGCTCGAGGGTGTGAACGAGTGGACGGCTGCCAACATCGACGCCGCGCTTGAGCCGCTGCCCGAGCAGATGGACCTCAAGAAGCGCGTGGTGTTCCAGGCCGTGCGCGTCGCCGTCTGCGGCAACATGGTGAGTCCTCCGCTGGGCGAGACCATGGCGCTCATCGGCCGCGACGACTGCCTGGCGCGCATCGACCGCGCCCGCACGATGGCGCTGTAATCGCTGCGCAAACGTATGTATCCGAGCCCCGTTCACCCGAGCGGGGCTCTTGTTTCTGTAGACGTATGGGATAGGAGGTGCTGGAGCCGTGGCCGAGCAACTGTCGCTGTTTGGTTCGCCGGAACCGGAGGAGGTTCCGGTGAAGCCAGTGTCTGCCGCTGCCTCGGCTCAGCCTAAGCCTGCACCTGAGCCCATCGCCGCCTATGCGAGCGTGGTTCTCGACATCCCGACGCGTGCGCTGTCCGAGCCGTTTGCCTATGGCATTCCTCAACCCCTTGCTAGCGACGCGCAGATCGGATCCACGGTCCTGGTCCATTTTGGCAACCGTGCTGCCGCAGGCTACATCGTCGACATTGCGCCCGAGCTGGGCGATCTGCAGGGCAACAGCGCGCTCGACCCCGCGCGCATTAAAGCCGTCGAAGCCATCCTCAGCAAGCCGCTCTTTACCGCAGAGGCCGCCCGCATCGCGCGTTGGATGAGCCGCGAATATGTTGCGACGCTTTCCGAGTGTCTGCGCCTGTTCTTGCCCCCGGGTGGAAGCCCGCGTGTGGTCAAGGGTGACGACGGCGTGTGGACGGTTGAGCGCCCCGCTGTTAAACCCATCCAAAACCGCTGGGTCATGCTCACGCCCGAGGGTTTCGACTATACGCCGCCCAAGACCGCGGTCCGTCAGCGTCAGCTCATCGAGGCGCTCCAGTGCGGGCCGGTCACGACGCGCGACCTCAACCTGCTCTATAACAGCATGTCGGCGACCATCAAGGCGCTCGAAAAGCGCGGTGTCGTGGTGGTGGAGGAGCGCCGTGCGTGGCGTGGCTGCAGCGAGCAGACCACGCTGTCCTCGGCAAGCGGCAAGGCGCCGGTCGCGCTCACCAAGGGCCAACAGAAGGCGCTCGCGCAGATTGAGCGCGCCCGTCTTGACGCCCACGGAGACGTGGTCCTTGTCGACGGCGTCACCGGCTCCGGCAAAACCGAGGTTTACCTTTCGGCGATTGAGCGCGTGCTCGCGGCCGGCCGTTCGGCCTGCGTGTTGGTTCCCGAGATCTCGCTGACGGCCCAAACCGTCGGCCGCTTCCGCTCGCGCTTTGGCGAGACGGTCGCCGTGTTCCATTCGCGCCTTTCGGCCGGCGAGCGCCTGGACCAGTGGGACATGGTTGCCAGCGGTGCCGCGCGTGTGGTCGTGGGTGCCCGCTCGGCGCTCTTTTGCCCGCTCAGCGACCTGGGCCTCATCATCATCGACGAGGAACACGAGACCAGTTACAAGCAGGGTTCTAGCCCGCGCTACCATGCGCGCGAGGTGGCGGCCGAGATAGCGCGACGCTACCGCTGTCCGCTCGTATTGGGTTCCGCCACGCCTTCTGCCGAGGCCCTCGACCGCTGCCGCCGTGGCACGTATAACGGTGGCACCTGGACGCGCGTCGAGATGCCCGAGCGCCCGGGACACGCCGTGCTGCCTACGGTTCGGATTGCCGACCTGCGCCATGAGTTTTCTCACGGCAGCCGCTCCATGTTCTCAAAACCCTTGATGGAGGGCTTGGAGCGTGTGGTCGAGCGACGCGAGAAGGCCGTACTGCTGCATAACCGCCGTGGCTTTGCGCCGTTCCTGATGTGCCGCGAGTGCGGCTGCGTGCCCACCTGCAACCACTGTTCCACCGCGCTCACGTACCACGAACGCACGCACACGCTGCAGTGTCACACATGCGGTTCGTCTTGGCGCGTGCAGCCGTATCCCGCGCCCACGAGCCACTGTCCCAAATGCGGTAGCCGCTATCTGGCAAAAATGGGTCTGGGCACTCAGCAGATCGAGGACGCACTGCACCAGATGCTTCCCGATGACGTCGCCATTATTCGCATGGATGCCGATTCCACGCGCGGCAAGGATGCGCACAAAAAGCTGCTCGAGCAGTTCGATGCGGCCGATTGCGCCGTGTTGCTGGGCACCCAAATGATCGCAAAGGGTCTCGACTTTCCTGAGGTCACGCTCGTGGGCGTGGTCAATGCCGACTTCGCCCTCAAGCTGCCCGACTTTCGCGCAGGGGAGCGCGCCTACGACCTGCTGGAACAGGTGGCGGGCCGTGCCGGTCGCGGCGATCGCCCCGGCGAGGTGATCATCCAGACCTACCTGCCCGAGGATCCGGTCATTCGCGCCGTCGCTGAGCATGACCGTTCGATCTTTACCGACTACGACCTGGAACAGCGCCGCGACGCGCTATACCCGCCGTTTGTTCGCCTGGTCAACATCTTGGTGTGGTCGGCGAACCGAGACGACGCGCAAGACTACATCGGGCGCATTGCAAAGCTTCTTAAGCGCCGCTGGCATGCCGCCGCGCCCGACTTTTTGCGGGCGGGGAGTGCCGTGCCGCAGGTGCTTGGCCCGGCTTCGTGTGTAATCGAGAGAGCCAAGGACCGTTACCGCTTCCATCTGCTTGTGAAGTCGCCCGTGGGGTACCATGTCTCTGACGATATCGACGCCTGCCTCAAAGAGGTGGGCTCCGTGCGTGGCGTGAGCGTGAGCGTTGACGTCGACGCCTATGATTTGATGTAACAACCCGAAAGGATGGCCATGGAAGCCAACGGAATCGTACTGTCGCCCGACCCTCGTCTGCGCCAGGAGTGCGCCGTCATCGAGGAGATCACCCCGGCGATCGAGGCGCTTGCCGAGAAGATGAAGAAGATGATGTTCGAGAACGGCGGCTGCGGCCTGGCTGCCCCGCAGATTGGCGAGCTTATTCAGCTCGTCACCATCGACTGCGACTACAGCGACAAGAATGACTATGATCCGTACGTGCTTATTAATCCCGTCATTGTTGAGCAGAGTGACCATCTGGTGCCCTTTAGCGAGGGCTGCCTTTCCATCCCTGGCATTAGCTGCGAGATTGAGCGTCCCGACCATGTCGTCGTCGAGGCGTATGACTTGGATGCCAACCTTATTCGCTATGAGGCCACGGGTGATCTGTTCTGCGTGTGCTTGCAGCACGAGATCGATCACCTGCACGGCAATACCATGTTCGAGCGACTGAAGCCCATGCAGAGGCTCAAGGCAGTCAAGGAGTACCAGGACGCCCTGGCCCGCGGCGCTCGACCGGGCGAGACCGAATAGGTTAATTGTCCGTCCCTGGGATGGGGCCCACACATATCATCCCGTGCTCAAACATTCTCGCTGCGCTGCGAAACTGCGCGCGGGACGATATGTGTGGGCCCCATCCCAGGGACTACGTTGTCGCTCTTCGTTTCGCCCGGGTGCCGTCGGGCCAGGGAGGGGCGTCTTCGCTGATAGGTGCTTTGTTGGGAGGGCTGCTTTTATGCGGCTCTTTCTTTGGTTTTGGGTATATTTGTTTTTGTTGAAATGTTATTGCGGATGGGCTGGTGATTTGGCTTTCCGCCGCTATTTGTAGCCGTCTCGGCTTTGGTTGAGGGGAGACGTTCTTTATGCGTATTGTGTTTATGGGTACGCCTGATTTTGCTGTGCCTTCGCTGGTTTCGCTTGTTGAGGCTGGTAACGAGATTGCGCTTGTTGTTACTCGTCCTGATGCTGTTCGCGGGCGTGGTAAGAAGCTGGAGCCGTCTCCTGTTAAGGCTAAAGCGCTTGAGCTGGGGTTGCCGGTTGTTGAGGCTAATCGTATGACGCCTGAGGTCGTTGAGGCGCTTAAGGCTGCCCAGGCTGACATTTTCTGCGTGGCTGCCTATGGTTGCATTTTGCCGGATGACGTGCTGCATATGGCGCCGCTTGGTATTGTGAATGTTCATGCGTCCTTGCTGCCTCGTTGGCGTGGGGCTGCTCCCATTCAGCGTGCGATTCTCGCTGGTGATGAGGTTGCCGGCGTTTCCATTATGCGTATTGGGCATGGCGTGGATACCGGCGCTTATTGTGCGCAGGCCTCGACCTTGGTTGCTGGTAAGCATGCTGAGGCGCTGACCATGGAGCTTGGTGAGCTTGGCGGCAAACTGCTTGCCGATACGCTTCCTTCGCTTGCCGATGGCACCGCCGTGTGGATTGAACAGGATGAGTCGCTTGTTACCCATGCTGCCAAGATTTCTAAGCAGGAGATGCGTCTTGACCCTCAGATGGCGGCACTTGATTGTGTGCGTCATGTGCTTGCCTCGTCCGACACCGCTCCCGCTCGTTGTGTGATTG
>JAGZQO010000040.1 GCA_018382125.1 Collinsella sp. | reverse complement strand
ACGAGATAGTCGAGAAGCGCGGTCTCAAGAAGGAGTAACATCGGGACTTGCAGCGACGGACCTCAGGACACTCTTACACCACGTCTGCGCGCGCGACCGTTTCAGAGCATTGTTAGGCGGGTTTAAGCCCAAAACACGCCCGCAGCGTGTTAAGCAGCGCCTCTTGCTTTTTCCTGCGGGCATCGACACGATTCCGGTACCGCTTTCGCATACGCTGGTGCATGCGCCATGCGAGCGCCTCCATTGCCTCCATGTCGCAGAGCATCTCGTTATTGACCGTCGCGACCTCGATTCCCATAGTAATCAAGCCCGTGTTGCGTTTTTCATCATGGATACGCCCCCTCCGGGAGGAATGGCCCAGCTCGCCGTTGTATTCCAGGTCAAACCGGGCTGCCTCCTGATACGCATCGCAAACTGCATGGGGCATCCCCGAGATTGCCTGCGCGCGGTCATCGAACTCGATCTTGTAGTCGGTCTTAAAGGGACCGCAGGCAAATCCGCCATAGGAAAACGGAAGCGAAAACAGAGCGAGCATGATGCACTCCATGGGTGAGCGCAGGTTTTCTGACAGGTAGGGACACAGGCGTAGCAGTTGTTTGGCCGCACTCCCCTTGCATGCCGCAAGGTAATCTGCCAGGCGATCGGGCGTCAGCACCGGCTCGACTTCAAAGTAGCCCACGTCTGCCGGTTGGTCCTTATCCTTTGCAAGTCTATTCGCAACAGGCGAGGTGTAGGGAGGCAGATACTTCCCGCGATCGCTTAGTGAAATCTTGGAACACAGTTCCTGGGCCAGTGCAAACGCCTGGATACAGCCGACCTCGCGCGCAACGGCAACACAAAGGGCCTCGGGAGATAGACTGTACACCCCCGGTTCCACCTCTAGAATCGAGCCGGCAGGCAACCCGGAACACACGGACCAGCCCACGCCAGGCATGCGGCGGCGCTGCGCCGCAGATCCCACCAGCAAGCAAAGATCTTCTTGCACCTCGCCGCTTGCGGCCCCAATCCGCACCAAGTCGGGAAGATAGATGTCCTCGGTCGAAGGCGACGACGTGCGCAGCACACGGCGCTCTTCATCGGGATCGAGGTCCCTCCAGCTGATGTAACCCATTTGTCGGCGCTCGGCGCGCATCATTCGTAGCGCCGAGGCGCCTGTTAGGATTACGGAAGCCGCTAGCTGCTCTTTTGTCGGTTTGTTGCACCGCCTGATTGTTACCGCCACATGAATCACCCCTACCAAACGCGTGCGATAGCAAGGCCATCGACTGCCGCGGCGCCGGCGCGCTTGAGTTCCGCCGAAGCCGCGACCATCGTCGCGCCCGTGGTGATAACGTCATCGATAAGCAGCAGGCGGCGGCCGTGCACATCCTCAACCGTCTCGTACATGCCTTGGGCACGCTCGCGGCGCTCCTCACGACCGAGTTCGCGCTGGTCGCCATGGCCGTACTTAACGAGGGCGTCGAGCAGCGGAACACCAGACAGCTCGCAAAATGGGCGCGCGATGGCTTCCATATGATCGAAACCGCGTCGCCGAAACGCCGCCGCCGTCGCGGGCACAAACACCACGGCATCGGCGCCGGACAACACACCGCCGTAGCGTTCGGGTGCCGCGACCTGGGCATGTAAGGCGGTGTCGTATAGCAGCTCTGCCAGATACGGTGCCAGGCGTCGCTCGCCCGCGTCTTTGTACGCTTTAATGATCCGCGGCAGCGGATGCGTGTAAGCGGCACATGCCAGGCACCGGTCGAGAGCTTCGGCCATCGCCGAGGACGTACCCTCGACCGAGCACTCGGTGCACAGCAAGTCTCCAAACGGGGCACCGCATCGGATGCAGCTATAACGTGGATCGATGAGCGTGAGCGCGGCCAGGCAGTCTTGGCAAATAAGCGCACCGGCGCGCTCGCAGCCGGCGCATCGCGTGGGCGACAACGCCTCAAGCGCCTCGTGCGCCGCCCGCTCGGCAAACGGTAGCAATTCATCAGCAAACGGTAGGATGTCGGCACCTTTCAGGCGTCCCAACACATTCAAATGTCTCTTCACGACACAACCCTCCCTACGCTCGGTCGCGGGGAGGGTCGTTGATTCAGCGCTATGGTACCCCGACGCGTTTGGGGTCAGGCAGGTTAAATCCGTTTGCGGGCGCTATTCGCCGGTGGGCGGTTGCGGTGCGGACGAGTTTTGGGTCGAGCCCTCGCCACCATCTTGACGCGGCTTGCGGGAACGACGACGGCGACGGCGCTTCTGGCCCTGGTCGGCCGAACCCTCGCCACCACGATCTTCGCGCGACTCGCGTTCGTCGCGAGCAGCGCCGCGCGCGGCCTTGGCAGCCGCCCCTCCGCCATCTCCAGGGCGACGGCGCGTGACCTTGACCTCGCCATCCGAGACCTGATCGGCCACGGAGGGCACCGAGGGCTTTTGCTGCGTGCCCGAGGAATGGCGACGACGCGGACGCGGGGCGCGCTCGTCATCGTTGCGCTGCTTGCCACCCTTGTCGGCAGGCGCATCGGAACCCGAACCACCCTTGGGAGCGGCACCGGCTTCGCGAGCGGCTGCGGCGCGGAAGGCGTCCTCGCGCTCCTCGCTCGACAAATGGCGGCGGCGACGGCGCGTGGGATTCATGCCACCGCCGCGGTTTTGCTGCTGAGGCTGCTGGGGCTCGCGCTCGCGGGAGGAATTCTTGCCTGCGGGAGCAGCCTCGCCGGCATCGCCCGAACCCGAGCGCTTGCGGCGGCGGCGTCCACCGGCAGCCTCCTCGGCCTCGGGCACCTCGGCCTTGCCGCGACCCTTACCGCGGCCGCGACCCTCGCCCTGGCTCTGACCGGCACGGGTATCGGCGTCCGCATCGCGACGGCGGCGCTTGGGCATCGACGTGCCGGCCAGACGGTCGGCGCTCGACAGGCCATCGCCCACGTCGACGCCGTTCTCGCGGTCGAGCTCCATAAGCGCCAGGCGCATCTCGGGCGACTCGATACGCTCGAGCACATCGCGCGTCACGCAGTCGGGGCGGCAGTTGCAGCCCTGCTCGGCGGCCTTCTTTTTGCAGCCCTCAGAGCAGGTCATGTCGGCCAGGTTGACCTTAAAGACTTTGCCGTTCTCCAGGCGCAACACCAGCTGCTCACGCGGCGTGTCATATTCCTGGATGCGCGCCTTGCCAAGCGGCGTGTCGATAAGCGTCTTCTTTTTGGGCGCGCGGCTCTTAAAGTCCTTGTACGCCTCGAACTCATAGCGCAGGCAGCACATCAGGCGACCGCAGACGCCGCTAATCTTGGACGAGTTGAGCGGCAGGTCCTGCTCTTTTGCCATACGGATCGAAACCGGCTCAAACTGTCCGCCAAAGCGCGTGCAGCAGAGCTCCTGGCCGCACTGGGCATAGCCGCCCACCAGGCGGGTCTCGTCACGCACGCCGATCTGGCGCATGTCGACGCGAATGTGCAGCGTCGAGGACAGGTCCTTGACGAGCTGACGGAAATCGACGCGCTCCTCGGCCGCAAAGTAGAACACGGCCTTCTCGCCGCCAAACAGGTACTCGACGCCCACCGGCTTCATCTCGAGGTCGAGTTCCTTGACCAGGCGGCGGAAGTCGACCATGGCCTCGTCGCCCTGGATGGCCAGGTCGTCGGCAAGCTGCAGGTCGATGTCGCTCGCTACGCGCAGCACGGGCTTGAGCGGCTGACCGATTTCGTCGAGCGGCACCTCGAAGGGATCGGCCGTGACCAGGCCGATCTCGGTTCCGCGCTCGGTAGAACAAATGGCATAATCGGCCTCGAGGATATCCAGATCCTGCGGGTCGAACCACAGGTCGCGCGAGGCGTAGGTAAACTTAACGGGTACGACTAACGGCATTTCAGTGCCTTCCTGATATCGAACAGCATGACCTCGATGGCCAGCTGGGGAGTAACGTTTCTGGCGATGTTGCGCTCGGCGGTGGCAACCGCCTCGAGCGCCTGGGTAGCACCCGCAACATTTGTCGCCGCGGCAAGCCGCCCGATCGTGTCGCGCACGTCCTCGTTCACAACGTCTGTCGCCTCATCCTGAAGCGTCAGCAGCACGTCGCGCATGAGCGTCCGCGCGCTCGCCAGCGCTTCCATGATACCCGAACGCTCGCGCGCGTTGAGTTCGCGCTTGTTGCGGTCCTCAAGCTGCTTCAATGCTCCACGCGACAGGTAGTCGGCATTTTGCTCGAGCACCTTTTCCTGTGTGGACTTGACCTCGGCGAGCGGCGCCTTAACGGCGACGATGAGTGACTTGGCGCGGCTGAGCACGTCGGCCTCGTCGGCGGCGATAAGCGAATCGATGGCGCGAACCATCTGACGGCGGGCGTCCTGGCGCTCGGCACTCTTAAGGAACTCGATGCCGCGCGTGGGGCTGCCCGCCACGGCGACGGCCATGCGACAACGCGCGATATCCTGACCAGTGGCACGGCTCACGGCGTGCGCGGCGACGGCGGGTGACACCAGCCGAAACGGCACGCACTGGCAGCGGCTCACGATGGTGGGCAACATCACGTCTGCCGAGGTGCCCAGCAAGATAAACATAACGCCCTCGGGCGGCTCCTCGAGTGTTTTGAGCAGTGCGTTGGCGGTGTTGGCGCGCAGCTGCTCGGCACGGTCAATGATGTAGACCTTGGCCTTGGCGCGGATGGGCGCCAGGGGTACGTCGTCGAGTAGCTCGCGCGTCTGGGCGATGAGGTAGCCCGTGGCGCTCTCGGGCGTGTAATAGTGCACGTCGGGGTGCGTATGGCGGGCGACGCGCACGCAGCTATCGCATGAGCCGCAGCCATCCTGCTCGCACAGGAAGGCTTGGGCGAGCGCCCACGCGGCGTCGAGCTTGCCCGCGCCGGGCGCGCCCAAAAACAGGTAGGCGTGCGATGCGCGACCGCTGGCGACGGCATTGGTCAAAAAGTCGCGCACGCGCTCTTGGGTGTCGAGCTTGGCCAGCAGGCTTGCCTGAGCGGGGGCCATGTTACTCGGCCTCCTGGGCAAGCGCGGCGGTGACGGCGTCTTGCGGAATGTCGAGACCGTATGCGCGAATCTGCTCGACCGTCTTCTCGAAGACTTCCTCGACGGTCGCAGTGGCGTCGATGAGTTTTACGCGGTTTGGTTCCTCGGCGGCAATGGCGCAAAATCCCTGGTAGACGCGCTCTTGGAAGGTCATGCCTTTTGCCTCCATGCGATCTGCCGCGCCACGGGCTGCCATGCGTAGCGCCGCCTGCTCGGGTGTGATGTGGTAGACGAGCGTGAGCGCCGGATGCGTACCGGCGACAGCCAGGTTGTTGGCATCGCGTACCATCTGACGGTCGAGACCATCGGCAAACGCCTGATAGCAGGTCGTGGAATCGTAGAAACGGTCGCACAGGACCACCTTGCCGGCAGCGAGGGCGGGAGCTATGACCTCGTGCACCAGCTGGGCACGCGCGGCCTCGTAGAGCAGCAGCTCGCAGGTGTCGCCCATCGCCGTATTGGCGGGGTCGAGCAGCAGGGCGCGGATCTTTTCGCTGATGGCGGTGCCGCCCGGCTCGCGCAGGCTCACAACCTGGTAACCAGAAAGCTCGAGCGCACGGGCCAGCAGACGCGCCTGCGTGGACTTGCCGGCGCCGTCGACGCCCTCGAGCGTGATAAAGCTATGTTGAGCGGGCTCAAAAGCCATGGGCGCAGCCCCTTCCTACAAGGCGCGAAAATGCAAGTTATAGCAACCAAGCCATGATACCCCAGTGCTCGGCGCGTCCCCAATGGCTAAAGGCGCCTTTCCAAAGTTGCGGTGAAATAGGGACTGATTGAAGCCCTGAGACCGCCAAACAGTCCCTATTTCACCGCAACTTATGATGGGGAATTTTGAACGCTGGGTATAATCGTCGTATTGCATTGAAATGTGGCGAAAGGAGTGGCAATGTCTCGGTATTGTGCCTCGTGCGGCAAGCTTCTTGCAGATGATGCCAAGTTCTGCACTTCGTGCGGTGCACCCGTTGAGCAGACAACCGCAAGCAATGGCCAACCCGCGTTTGAGCAAACCGGCTCCCTCGATACGCCGCAAGCTAAGCCGGACGACCCCCTCGCCTATCGCCCCGACCCCGCCGCCGGTCCCGCGGCGGTCGAAACGACGCAGCGCATACCCGTCGCGGATACCCCGCCCCAACAGCAACCGGCGTCTGCGTACGCGTCTGATTCACCGCAGGCCCCCGCCGCAAAAAAGAGTGCTACCAGGGCGCTTGTCGCCGTTATCGTTGTGCTGGTGGCAATCATCATCGCCCTGGTCATTTTCTTTGTGATCAAGCCGTTCGACAACGCTGCCACGCAGACGACTGCCGAGGTTACCAAGCTGCACCATGATGTCGACTCCGACGACCTTAAGCCCCTCGGCGACCTCAATAGCCTTTACGACGATGACGACGACGATGATGATGACGGCGAAGCAACCCTCTCCGAGCAAAACCTCTACCGTCGCCTGAGCGAATACTACGACCTGCTCGAAGATCTCGATAGCCAGGTCCGTGCCTGCGCAGAGGCGTTCAATGGCGGTTATCTGGAAGAGGACCGTACCACCCGTCAAAATCTCGCTGATGTCGCCGAGCGCACGGAAGACACCATCGAACAGTACTACGATATCGTCGAGGACCTGGACGTCCCCATGAGCTCTAAGAACTACAGCTCCTGGAAAGACATCGTTGCCCTGTATGACGACCTGGACCACCGCATCGACGCGATCTGTGATGCCTGGGAGATCAGCCTAAAGTACGCAAAGCCCGCGGACCATAAGGACGAAATCGTGGCGCCGCTGGCAGGCGACAACGAGCCGGGAACCAACAGCAACAAGTACCGTCAGGACTTTGAGGACCGTTATCCCGGCGCCAAGCCTGTCGAGGTGAAGTAATCCCAGCAACTGATCAAAACTTGCGGTGAAATAGGGATTAATTAGGCCTTTTGCCAGCAAAACAGTCCCTATTTCACCGCAACTTAGAAGTGGGGCCGGGCGCGCAAATGCAAATGCGCGCCCGGCCCCGCCGTGTCTATATGTGCTCGGTTACTTGTCGGCAGCGGTCTTTTTGGTAGTCGACTTCTTGGCAGTCGTCTTTTTGGCCGTCGTCTTCTTGGCAGCAGTCTTCTTTGCCGCTGTGGTCTTCTTCGCCGTGCTCGCCTTGGTCGTAGTCTTGCGGCCGCGGGCGGGTTTCTTCTCCTTGGTCGGGCAGTCCATGTTGACGCAGATACGCCACGGACCGCGCGCCGTGTTGACCACCACGATGGGGGCGCCGCACTCGGGGCAGGTCTCGCCCGTCGCCTCGAGCTTGCCGCGCGCCGGCAGCGGATAGCTCACGCCGCAGTCATCGTAGTTGGTGCAGCGGATAAAGCGCTTGCCGCTCTTTTCGCTCTTGTGCGCGATCAGGTCGCCATGGCGTCCTGCCTCGGCGCACACCTTGCACTCACCCACCTTAAGGTCGGGCTCGTAGTTGGTGGGGCACATGGGGTTCACGCAAATCTCGAAGGCCTTCTGGCGGAACGGCTGGCACTTAATGCGCGGCGCGCCGCACTCGGGGCATACGGCCGCCTCGCCCTCGAGCGGGCTGACCTTGACGCCGCTCGGCACCGGATAGGTCACGTCGCAGTCGGGCCAGCCCATGCAGCCGATAAAGCTGCCGCGGGTCTTGGCGCTCGTCTTCATAACCAGGTCCTTGCCGCACTTGGGGCAGGCGCCCACGCGCGCATCGGCCGTGACGGCGTCGCTAATGGCGTCGCCCAGCTCCTGTGTGTGCTTGAGCAGCTCGTCGAGCACGCCAGCCAGCAGCGCGCGCGAGTGCGTCACGACATGCTCTTCGGTATCCTCGCCGCGCTCCACACGGGTCATATCGCCATCGAGCTCGCTGGTCATATCGGGGCTCGTGATGCGCGGGGCAAACTGCGTCAGCGCGTCGATGATGGCGATACCTAGCTGGCTCGGCTCAACGGGATCATTTTTGAGATAGCGCACGGCGTACAGACGCTCGATGATGCTCGCGCGCGTGGACTTGGTACCCAGGCCGCGCTTTTCCATCTCCTGAACGAGCTTGCCCTGGCTATAGCGCGCGGGCGGCTCAGTCTGCTTGGCCTCGAGCTTAATGTCGAACACGTCGACCGTATCGCCCTGCTCCAGCGGCGGCATCTGCTCGTCGCGCTTAAGGCCGTACGGGTATGCCTCGCGGAAACCCGGGGTCACGAGCACATCGCCCGAGGCCACGAACGGCTCGCCGTTGACGTCGAGCTCGAGCTTGGTGTTCTCGATGGTCGCGGGACCCATAAGCGTTGCCAGGAAGCGACGGGCGATGAGATCGTAGAGCTTGCGCTGACCGCCATCGAGCGTGGACGGATCGCCCTCGCCCGTGGGATAGATAGGCGGGTGGTCGGTGGTCTCGACCTTGCCGCGCGTGGGCTTCATGGGACCGGCGAGCACCTTTTTGCACACGGGCGCCAGCGCCGGGTTGATCTTTGCCAGGTCGCTCACCACGGCGCCCAGATCGAGCGTCGCAGGGTACACGGTATTGTCGACACGCGGGTAGCTGATGAGACCGGCCATGTAGAGGGACTCGGCGATGCGCATGGTACGCGCAGGCGAGATGCCCTCGGCAGCGGCGGCGGCCTGCAGCGAGGTGGTCGCAAACGGCGTGGGCGGCTGCTGCTTGCGCGAGCGCTTGGTCACCGCGGCGACGGTTGCCGTCGCGACGCCGTCGACGTGACCGTACGCCGTCTCGGCAGCATCTTTGTCGGTAAAACGCGCCGTCTTGTGCGCGATCTTAAAGCGGTCGTCCTCGGCAGCACCCTGAGCGGCACCCATGCCGCGAATCTGCCAATAGTCCTCGGGCACAAACGCCATGCGCTCGCGCTCGCGCTCGACCACCAGAGCGAGTGTCGGCGTCTGCACGCGGCCGGCAGAGCGCACGTTACCAAAGCCGCCAAACTTGGCGAGCGTCAGGTAGCGCGTCAGCACCGCACCCCAAATGAGGTCGATGTGCTGGCGGCTCTCGCCGGCGTCGGCCAGATTCTGGTCGAGCGAGACAAGGTTATCGAAGGCCTGCGTAATCTCGGCCTTGGTAAACGAAGAATACTGGGCGCGGGCGACCGGCAAGTCCGGCGCGACCTCGCGCACCTTGTTGAGGGCGTCCGAGCCGATCAGCTCGCCCTCGCGGTCGAAGTCCGTGGCGATGATGACGCTGTCAGACTTCTTGGCAAGGTTCTTGAGCGAGCGAATGAGCTCCTTCTCGGCCGGCAGCTTAATGACGGGCGCCCAGGTGAGGTAAGGCAGGCTCTCGAGCTTCCAACCCTTGATGGAGATGCCATCGGCAAGGAACGGCTTACGCTTGGTGTCATAGGGCGGACGCGCCAGGCCATCGGGCATATCGGCCGGCAACATCTCACCGTCCTCGGTCACCGAATACCAACCCAGCTTTTTATCGAACAGCACGCTGTCGCAAAAATCGGGCGCAAGGATGTGACCGGCAAGGCCGATGGTCACGCACTCCTCGCCCTTCCACTCAAAACGGTAGATGGCGGTGTTGTACACCTTGTCCTTTTTAGGCTTACCCGTGGACAGCCGCTCGGCGATCTGACGCGCGGCGTCGTTTTTCTCGGCGATGATGAGCTTCAAAAGAGGCTCCTATCTCATGTCTCTGCGGCTACGCCCGCCCGTATGGCGGCCGACTTACGCCCTTGCTTGCTCAATCTGCCCGATGAGCCAATCGCACCAGGCATCCATGCCCTCGCCCTTGCGCGCGCTCACGGCAAACCGCGGCGCCTGCGGATTGAGGTCATCGAGTGTCTTAGTATACCTATCCATGTCAAAATCGAAAGCCGGAGCCACGTCGACCTTGTTGAGCAGCTGCGCGCCGGCGTGCTGGAAGATGCCCGGGTACTTGATAGGCTTGTCGTCGCCCTCGGGCACCGAGAGAATCATGATGGACAGGTTCTCGCCCAGGTCAAAGTCGACTGGGCAGACCAGGTTACCCACGTTTTCGATAAAGATAACGTCGATGTTTTCCAGACCCACAGCCTGGTCGAAGGCGTCAACGGCCTCCATGATCATGTTGCCCTCGAGGTGGCACAGGCCGCCCGTGTTGATCTGGATGGCGGGCATGCCGGCTTCCTTCATGGTGATGGCATCGACATCCGAGGCGATATCGCCCTCGATGACGGCACAACGCAGGCCGGCCTTGTCGCGCAGGCGCTCGTTGGTGCCCAGGATCGTGGTGGTCTTGCCCGAACCGGGGCTCGACAGCACATTGATCACATAGGTGTTTGTCTCATTAAATCGCTGACGCAGCTGATCTGCCAGGCGCTCGTTGCGCGACAGAATCGGCGACGCGATATCAATCGTTTTCTCGGCCATACTCGACACTCCTTACTTTGGCCCCTTTATACCCCGTCACCAGATGGCTAGCGGGCTAATCGTCGGGGGTTTCGATTTCGATACTTGCGATGTCGAGCTCGCGACCGTGCAGCAGGCGCACGTTGGCGCCGCCACATTGGGGGCAGCGGCAATGGAAGCGGTCGTGCTCAAAGACCTCACCGCAGTCCAAGCACTCGCTTTGTGGATGGACCTCCTCCACAGCAAGCTCGCAGCCGCGCGTGAGCGGGTCCTCGTCACGAAATGTCTCCCACGCAAAGTCGAGCGCCTCGCGCACGACCTCGGTCATATCCCCGATACGCAGCGTTACCAAAACGGCGCGCGAGGCCCCCGCCCCACGCGCCGCGCGAATCACTGTATCGAGTATGCCGTTGACAATGCCAACCTCGTGCATACCGATTTACTCCTCGTCGTCCTCATCGTCCGAGAACAGGTCCAGACGGCTCACAAACAAGCCCTCCTTGCCCTCGCGCGCGGTAATGACCACACGTGCGATGGCGAGCGAAATCTCGTAGAGCGAGAGCAGGGCACCATACATGAGGCCCAGCGTAACGGGCGAGCCGTCGGGCGTAATCACAGCCGAGCCCACAAGCAGGCCCACGTACACGTAGCGCCAGGCGCCGCGGAAGGCCGCGTAGGACACGATGTGGAAGACGGACAGGTAGAAGATGATGAGCGGCAGCTCAAACGCCACGCCAAAGCCGATCATAAAGAGCAGCTCCATGTTGACGTAGTTCTCCAGATCGGGCAGCGCGGTTGCGACGGCAGAGGTCTCGCCGATGAGCCACTCAAAGCCCGCGGGAATGATGATGAAATAGCAGAAGATGGCGCCCAGGAAGAACAGCACCGTCGAGGCGAGCACCGTGGGCACGACCCACTTGCGCTCGTTGGGGCGAAGCGCCGGCAGGAAAAACGCCAAGATCTGCCAGATGATCATGGGCGTGCACATGACAACGGCCATCTTGATGGCCAGCGAAAAGCGCAGACCAAAGCCGCCGAGCGTGGTGGTGATGTAAAACTTACCGTCCGGCACAAAGGAGCGGATGGGGTCTTCCAGGATATCGAGTACCACGGGCGTGGCGAAATACAGCACGATGGCGGCGGCAAAGACTGACACAACCACGATGGTCAGGCGGCGACGGAGCTCTCCCAGGTGATCGAAGAGCGGCATACGCGCAGGTCCGATAGGCATTACTCATCGCCTCCCTTCGGGGCATCGGCGGCAGCGGCGTCGTCCTCGGCCTCGAGCTCGCGAGCGAGCTGGTCGACGACGGCCTTGCGCTTGCGGGGACGACGGGCGTAGAGGTCAGCCGTCGTGGGCTCTGCCGGCTCGGGCTCGGACTCGGGCTCTGCAGCAGGCTCGGGCTCGACGACAGGCTCGGCGGCAGCGGCAGGCTCGGCGCCCTCGGCCTCGGACTCCTCAGCAGCACCCTCGCCCTCGGCGGCACCCTCGCTCGCAGCCTTCTCGGCAGCAAGGCGGGCACGGCGCTCGGCAAAGGTCTCCTTCTTGGCGGGCGCTGCCGTCTCGGCGGCATCCTCGTCCGCATCGGAATCGTCATCGACGGCAGTCTTCTTGGGCTTGACCGGTGCCGAAGCGGCCTCGCTCACCGGATCGATAATCTCGGACTGAACAACGGCCGTCATCTTTTCCTGCGTCTCGCGGAACTGACGGATGGCACGGCCGATCGTGCGGCCCATCTGTGGGAGCTTATCCGGGCCAAACAGCAAAAAGCCGAAGACCACGATGATCGCGAGCTCACCCTCTCCAATACCAAACACACATACCTCCAAGGCTCGATGTGAGTCGAGCCCGCACCGCGCCATTCGGCCGGAACTCGTCTATTCATTCGGTCAAGTATAGCGCCCGGACGCCAAAACGTCCGAGCGCATCACAAACATATGCCAAACGGCACGCCCTTTTGGGAGCAAAGACTATGCAGCGGTGATCGAAATCTCCTGGTCGACACCCAACAGCTGAACCACGCGCATCACCGGGGGCTGCACATTGGTGCAGCTAAAGCGCTTGCCGTGGTCGACCGCGTGGTGTGCGGCGCCCACGAGCACGCCAATGCCCGTCGAATCAATGTAGCTCACCTGGGCAAAATCGAGCTCAACGGCCTCGGTGGGCTGCTCGAGCGCCAGGTCGATGGCATTGCGCAGGCTATCGGCGTTAGAGATATCGATCTCGCCGGTTACCTTAATGGTGTAGAGCTCTGGCGTGGGGTTGGTGGAAATACCCAAATCCATGTATACGCTCCTTTACGTATCGAAAGTGCGGATAGTACGGGAAGCCGCGCGTTAGGCGCGCTCGGCACGCGCAAGCTCGGCAGCGACGAGCTTCACAGCCAGCACCAGCACATCGAGCGCGGCCTCCAGGTCCTCGACCGTGGGATAGCTCGGCGCGATGCGGATGTTAGTGTCGCGCGGGTCCTTGCCATAGGGCCAGGTAGCACCGGCCGGCGTGAGCTTGACGCCCAGGTCGGCGCAAAGCGCGGCGACCTTCTGGGCCGAGCCCTCGGGACCATCGAAGCTTACAAAGTAGCCGCCGCGGGGGTGCGTCCAGGTGGCACAGCCCGTGTCGCCCAAGCCCTCGGTGAGCTTGCGCTCGACGGCCTCAAAGCGCGGACGCAGGAACTCGGCATGCTTTTTCATGTGCTCCTTGACCGCCTCGATGGTGGGAAGGAAGCGCACGTGACGCAGCTGGTTGAGTTTGTCGGCGCTGATGAGGCCGGCCTTCAGGCGCTTGGAGAACTCGGCGATGACCGCGGGACTCGCACCGATAAAGCCGATGCCGGCGCCCGGGAAGGTGATCTTGGACGTCGAGGCAAAGGCTACCACGCGGTCCTCGGTGCCCGCCGCGCGAGCGAGGTCAAAGATGTTGGCGAGCTCGTCGGTCTCGTCGTACAGGTCGTGCACGCAGTAGGCGTTGTCCCAGAAGATGCGGAAATCGGGCGCGGCCGTGGGCATCTCGACCAGACGGCGCACAGTGTCCTCGCTAAAAGTGATGCCCGTGGGGTTGGAATACTTGGGCACGCACCAGATACCCTTGATGGAATCGTCGGCGGCAACGAGGCGCTCGATCTCGTCCATGTCGGGGCCGTTGTCGGTCATCGCGACGGGGACGTTCTCGATGCCCAAGTCGGCGGTGATGCCAAAGTGGCGATCGTAGCCGGGAACGGGGCACAGGAACTTGACCTTCTTGCCGTCGTGCGCGGCCTCGTAGGCATCCCAGGGCTCGCTGCCGCACGAGCCGCAGCGCCAGAACATGCCGGCGATGTCATGCTCGATCAAAAGGCTCGACGAACCAAGTACGAGCGTCTGATCGGCGGGGCAGCCCAGGAACTCCCCTGCCAACTTGCGTGCCGAAGGAATACCCTCAAAACAGCCGTAATTGGAGCAGTCGACGTTGCCATCGTGCAGATCGGCGTCGGCATTGAGGATATCGAGCATGGGGCGCGAGATGTCCACCTGGGAGGGCGACGGCTTGCCGCGGGCCATATCGAGCGCCAGGCCCTTAGCCTTGACCTCGGCGACCTCGGCCTTGAGCGCCTCGATGGCGGCATCGAGTTCGGTGGTTTCCATCTTCTGGTAGATCGTCTGCATGGGTGCGACCTTTCGCGAAGCGGTACGTTGCAGTTCGTCTAAGTATAGACCGCCACCGCCGCAACGGTATGAAGCCGTGATAGATTAAGTCCATCGCAATAAATTACGAATCGCCGCGCATGCCGGCGTGGGACGCCCAAGGAGGCACTATGGAGTATGGATCGTTCCAGGCCGAGGAATTCGGCGACCTGCAGCGCCTGGTCGACGGACTGTTTTACGACCGCCACGCCATCGACCGCCTGGATCTGATCGTACAGGCCGAAATCTTGGACCTGGCCCCCGATCTCATGGAGATCGTCAACCTGCTACCGCCCGGCTATTACGACCGCCAGTCACTTTGCGACCAGCTCAATTCCGCCTTGGCCGCCCACGGCTGGGGCGCCGTCTACGGCACCGTGGAATAACCCAGTCATCGGGCCCGTGTGCAAAAAAGAGCAAATATGAGTACTGTTACCTTTTTAGTAGCAGCGATTCAGGCCCCAAATCGGCGTTTTTGCGCCTGAATTTGGTAGCGCGCAGAGATGTGGTGTAAGAGGCGGGGCATGCCCCGCCTCTTCTCTTTTCTTGAAAGGGAGGGGACACCGCCTAGAATTCGTCGTTGGAGT